>JANLYH010000012.1:0-38170 GCA_031365545.1 Pyrinomonadaceae bacterium
GAGTTGGGGCGCGAAGCAGTATTACGGAAAGTTGGAGCGCGAGATCGAGGAGCGCGCTCAGTATCGCCGGCAGTGGATTGTTGACGAGCAAAAGATGGCGCGGACGAATAGAGCAATCTTCATGCACTGCCTGCCGGTGCGCCGCAATGTCATCGTAACGGACGGCGTCGTTGACTCCGGGGCCTCCGTCGTAATCGATGAAGCGGAAAACAGGCTGCACGTGCAAAAAGCAATCATGGCTAGTCTGATTGGGAAGAAAGACTCGCCGCGGATGGACGCAGATGAACGCGGATATGAGTAAAACAATTACCACCAAAGGCACAGATAAGAAAACGGATTCATGCAGTCGTAGATGTTTGCTGGTTCTGATCCGCGCGCATTCGCGCTAATCCGCGGCCTAATTGCTTTGCCGTTTGTTCGTAGTGAGTAAAGAAAAAGATGACCAACACTAACGAAGTCGGCGATCAGTTACGTCTCGATCTCTTGCGCGAGGCGCTGCCCTACATTCAGAGATTTCAGGGCCAAACCTTTGTCGTCAAGCTTTCTGGAAAGGCGACGGAAGATCACGCAAATCTGAGTTCATTGGCGGAGGAGTTGGCCCTGCTGCACCAGGTCGGCATTCGCATCTGCGTTATTCATGGCGGTGGAAAACAGTTGAGCGAACTCGCCTCGCGCCTGGGCATCGAGCAAACCATCATCGAGGGGCGCCGCGTCACCGACGATGCCACATTGGAAATGGCCAAGATGGTTTTCGCCGGAAAGATCAACACCGACATTCTCTCGGCGCTTCGTAATCGTGGCATTGAAGCGGTCGGGCTTTCAGGTGTCGATGGCAATATTGTGCACGCTGAACGGCGACCGCCGAAAGAGATGTTGAATCGGGAGACTGGCGAACGCTCGCAAGTAGACTTCGGGCACGTGGGCGATGTAGTGAAGATCAACACGCGCCTGTTAACTGTCTTACTTGATCAGGGCTACCTGCCGGTCATCTCGTCCCTCGGCGCAGATGCTGAAGGCACGGTCTTCAACATTAATGCCGACACTATTGCTGCGGAAATCGCGGCGCAGTTGCAGGCAGAAAAGTTGATTTTGCTTTCTGATGTCGATGGTCTTTACCTGCGGGCGAACGATCCTGACAGCAAACTTTCCCGGCTCACCGCAGCGGAAGCGGAAGCGATGATTGAGGATGGCTCGGCAACCGGCGGCATGATTCCCAAACTGCAAAGTATTACGCAACTGCTGCGGAATGGCGTGCACAGTGCTCACATTCTCAGCGGCACTACACGCAACGCGCTGCTCAGCGAAGTCTTTACCGACAGCGGCACGGGCACGATGATCGTCGCCTGAGAAACTACCAGGCAGGTGGCGGCGGGGCGGTAAATCGGGACAGGTCGCTCAAGCCGAGGCGGTGCTCAATCTCGGCGATTTGCCCCAATCCATCCTCACAACCTTGTTCGCCAAACTGATTAGGGATTGATCGCAACATAACATGAGCTGGGCTTCCAGGTGAGAGGTTGTATCTTTGATTTCACTCTTGGTGTGGACGTAGACTAAGTAATCCGTTTACTTAAACCTGATGGACAACGCATCAATCGCGCAAAAGTTTTCCCGGCTCGCAGCGCTCATGGACATTCGTGGCGACGACCCATTTCGCCTCCGTTCCTATCGCAACGCTGCTGAAGCGATTGAAACCTGGCCCACGCCAATGCAACAGATTGCTACGGAACAAGGTATTGAAGGTTTGCAGGCAATCCCCGGAGTTGGAAAAGCAATCGCCGGCAAGATTGTGGAACTCCTGGATCGCGGCACCTTCGATGCGTGGGAACGAATTATCCTCGAGACACCGGAAAGCGTGCTAGATCTGTTGGAGCTACCCGGTATTGGTCCCAAGACAGCAGCGTTGCTGCACCAAAAATACAAGGTATCTTCACTCGACGCCCTAAAGACTTTTGTCGCCGGAGGAGGGCTTGATCTGGTTGACGGTATAGGACCGAAGACAGCCGAACGAATTAAGGAGAGTCTATGACTAGAAGGATCAAACGCCGCGAGTTTATTCGCAACAGCACTGTCGCCGGGCTTACCCTCGCAGGTACGAAAGCCTCAGTGCTTCAGTTTCCCAACATCATCGTCCAGGGTGGTGCTAAGCCAATCGTCGTTTCGTCGGCCAATGGCAATCGCTTCAAGAATGGCGGCGACATGACTGCCGTGCAGAAGGCTTTCACGATGATGTCGCAGGGCGCCGACGTGCTCGATGCGGTAATCGCCGGGGTGAATATCGTCGAGCTTGACCCGCTGGATGACAGTGTAGGCTACGGCGGTTTACCGAATGCGGAGGGCATTGTTCAGCTTGACTCATCCTGCATGCACGGACCAAAGAAGCGTGCCGGCGCCGTCGGTGCGCTCGAAGGCGTGCGCACACCTTCGCTCGTGGCTAAAGCTGTACTGGAAAATACCGATCACCATCTGCTCGTCGGCAAAGGCGCGCAGAATTTTGCGCGCGACATGGGCTTTAAGATCGAAGACGACCTAAACACGGAACACTCGCGGCAACTCTGGCTCGAATGGAAACGGCGTACCGATCCGGCCCACTATCTCGATCCGAAAACGCGCGCGGAAGTTTGGCGTCGTGAGGGCCTGAAGATGGTGCAGGAAGGTTTGATCGATCGTGAACACTACTATGGCACGATCAACTGCGACGGCGTTAATGCCAAAGGCGAGATTTGCGGCGTCACCACCACCAGCGGACTGGCCTGGAAAATTCCCGGGCGCCTCGGAGATTCGCCGATTCTCGGCGCCGGACTCTACGTAGACGGCGCGGTCGGCGCTGCGGGCTCAACCGGACGTGGCGAAGCCAATCTTTACAACCTCTGTTCCTTCCTGATTGTTGAAGAGATGCGTCATGGAAAGCATCCGAAAGATGCCGGCATGGAAGCGCTGCGTCGCATAAAGGCGAACACCATTGAGAAGCGACTGCTCAACAGCAAGGGTAACCCAAACTTCGGAATCAACTTTTACATCATCAATGCTAAAGGCGAGTTTGCCGGCGTAACGATGTATCCGGGCGCCCAATTCGCAATCTGCAACGATGCCGGACCGCAAACGCTGGCTTGCGATGCGCTGTTGCCGGGGAAACCGAATGATTGAGACCTTGAGAGTGGAGAGCGAAGAGAAAGAATAAGAAGATCGGCCTGACTGGTTTCTACATAGTGGTGTGGTGGCTGTTACTCGCAGGGGTTTTCCCGGAGTTACTTTTCACGCTTCACGTTTCACTCTTCACTGTTGTTGCCGCGCTCCGCTCGCAGTCAACAGCCTTGTTTCCGCCTGGCGCTTCACGATCACGAGGGTAATGTCGTCAGCAGCCTGGGTGCCTTGCGAGAACTTGGTCAAAGCCGACTCAATCCGATCGCGAATTCCCGCCGCCGAGGCATCCACGTTGCGCGACACCACTTCATACAGCCTGGTGGGACCAAACTCCTCGCCATTCGGACTGGCTGCCTCGGTCACGCCGTCGGAATAAATTACCAGCACATCGCCCGGTTGCAGCGTTGTCCGGCCTTCGCGATAGTCGGCATCAGCTTTAATTCCCAGCGGCAGTCCACCCGACGCCAGCTGCTCGACGGTACCCGCGGCATGCACGATGAGGGGCGGATTGTGGCCCGCGTTTAGAAAAGAGAGGGCGCCGGAATCCGGATCAAGCTCGGCATAGAAGAGTGTTACAAAACGGTTCGAAGGGATGTTGTCCGCGAGGTAGCGATTGACGGCGGAGATCGTTGCCACCAGCGTATCGTGCGAGCCGGTTTGCGCGTGAATCGACGCATGCAACGACGACATCAGCAGCGCTGCGGCAGTTCCCTTACCCGAAACGTCTCCCAACGCAATAACCAAACGACCGTCCTCGCGTCGAATGAAGTCGTAATAGTCGCCGCCGATTTCGTAGCAGGGGAAACTGATGCCCTGTAGCTCATAACCGGCGACCAGTGGTGGCGCAGTTGGTTGAAAGCGCTGCTGGATTTCCATCGCCAGTTGCAGCTCGCGCTCCAGTCGCTCTTGTTGGAAACGCGCTTCAACCAGACGAGCATTCTCCACGCGAATGGCCGCGACCGAGGCGAGCGTTGTCAACACTTTCAGGTGGTCTTCGGTAAACCTTCCTTCAGCTATCGGCGAATCGGCATAAATGATGCCGAAAACTTTCTCGGCAACGCCTAAGGGCACTGCCAGCACCGACCTGACGCCTTGTAAGACAACAGTGCCGCTGGCAAAGCGAGGATCATGTTGGGCATCAGACGTGAGCACTGACTTACCACGGATCACGACTTCGTCCATCACGTTGCGGCTGACACGAATTTCTCCGACGGCGCCAACGCGGTCACGCAAACGCGCCACCGCCACTTTGAGTTCTTCGTTAGCTTCGTCACGCATCATCAACAGGCAACGATCAGCGGGCACAGCTTCAAACACTAGCGAGACGATCTGTTCCAATGTCTCTTCGAGGGTTGAAGAACTCAGCAGGGTAATTCCCACCTTGCTAATCAGGGCCAGTAGATCGCCTTCGCGGGCCACGCGTGCGACCACGCTTTCTTCCGGTTTGCTGCGCGCGCCTTCAATCGCTTCCAGTAACCCCGACGTGGTTCGGTCTCCAGAGGCCAGCGCGATGGTGGCTTCGGGGAGCGAAGTCGAAGAATTGTCCGTGATCATCGTGGCGCCCATACTTGAGTGATAGGTGCCGTCGTCAAAAATGATTTCCGTTTCGCCGATCTGTATCCGACCGCCGGGGGTCAGCGGCACCGTGCCTTCGACGTTGCCACCGTTGTAGAGAGTTCCGTTAGCGGAACCAAGGTCCTGAAGGAAATACTCGTCGCCCTCGCGCCGCACTTCTGCATGTACTCGCGACGCAAAGGGATCGGGAATACACAGGTCGTTGCGAGCGGATCGGCCGAGGGTGATTCGCAGTCGTCCCAAGGGAAACCGGTCTGGCGCACGATCGGGATATTTAACTATTAGTTCAGGCATGTTGCTTGTCGTCAGACCTTCAAACTGGATTTCAAGTTCTGCGGCTGGACATGGCCAACGCCGGTTCCTCGCGCACCACAATCGTGCCGGCAATCAAATCATGGAGTCCACGTCCACGGGAAGTGAAAGCAACCGCTAGGAACCCGAGACCCAAAGTAATAAAAGAAAGCGGATAGCCGACGAAGTGCCGGAGCAGGGCGCGTCCAATTCCAACTTCCAATCCATTCTCCCTGAAGATGCGCAGGCCGGCGGCCCACTTGCCGATGGTAAAACCAGTGAGCCCGGGAAGCACTCCCAGATTCAAGAAGGCAACAATGATTGCGAGTACGAGGCCAACAGTTTCCGATGAACTGCCCCAGGAACGCGTGCCGCCACCAAGCAGCCTGCTCACGAGAGTACTGAAGGCAACGATCGCCGCCAGCGTAATGTAGTCGATCAAGATCGCGCCACAGCGCAACGAGAAGGGTGCGCGAAAGCGTGCGAACGATTGAATCGCGGCGACCGGCCTCGGTCTTACTCTCACTGGTACTGTTTCAGTTGTGGTTCCCGGCATTGGTTGTAGTCTGTGGTCGGTCGTGTTGATCGCGTGTGAAATCGGTCCGTTGTTTTAGCTCGCGAGCCTATTAATATTTCCCAAAGAGAAATGGAATTCACTTCCCGGTTCAGCAAACGCCGCGCTAGCCTAACAGGAAGTGCAGGGTTGTTTCGCCGAGGCGAATCTTGTCGCCGCTGTCTAAAACTCGCGGCTGGCGCGGCGCGAGTCTGACAGAATCATTGATTACGGTTCCGTTTACTGAACCCAGATCTTCGACTAGAAACGTTTCCCCTTCGCGCCAAATTCTGGCATGACGGCGAGAGACTTTGGTTTCGGGATCGAAACGGGAAAGATCAATTTCGGGAAAGACGTTTGAGTGGGGGTCAGTGCGGCCGAGCAGGTTGTTATCTTTTTGCAGTACAAACGACGCATCCAGCTCGGTTGTTCCAGCGACCACCAACTTAGCGGTTGGGCGGGCGGCCCTCAAGGTGGCGCTCGATCCCGCTCCCGCCATTGGCTGGCGCGCACCGCAGTGTGCGCAGAAAATGTCGTCGGCAGCGATGCGCCCGCCGCAGAAGCCGCAATAAACCGTCTGCACCTGAACAGTCTCACTACCAACCTGCGGCGCAGCGCCGAAAGTCACCTGCCCAGCCATTATTCTTTCCAGATGCGTCGCCAGGGCATCGCGTAACGATCCGGCAGATGCAAAGCGGTCTTCAGGTTTGTACTCGACCGTCCGCATCAGAATTTGTTCCATCTCGCTCGAGATCGCCGGGACAAGTTGCCGCGGACGCGGATTTTTCTGAAAGTCGAAGATCAAAAGTGGGTTGTCCTGTGGATCTGACCCGGTGAGGAGATGAAACAGCGTGGCCCCGAGGCTATAAACATCCGAACGGGGCTCGACTCTGCCGCCAAAGAGCTCAGGCGGTGCGTAACCCATGGTGCCTACCGCCGTCACACCCTTCTCTTCCCGCTTCACCCAGCGGGCAATTCCGAAATCGATGAGCATCACGCGACCGGTGTTGCCGTCGATCATGAGGTTCGCCGGTTTTAGATCGCGATAGATGATCGGCTTCGGCCGGCTGTGGAGATACTCGAGCACGTCAGCGGTCTGCATGCCCCAATCGGTTACGGTCTTCTCATCGATTCGACCACCAGGCGCAGTGCGCAGGCGCGAGGCCAGGTCGCCACCGGAGATAAACTTCATCACCAGATAGAAACGGCCAAGGGGTTCATCGTAAAAATAATCGTAGATGGTGGGGATCGACGGGTGCTCCAGCGAAGTAAGCAACAAAGACTCACGCTTGAAATCTCCGATGGCTTTTTCATGCTGCGTGGGATCGAGATGCGCCTCCACCATTTCTTTTACCGCACGCGGCGCATCGCCGAGGTTTCGATCTTTGGCCAAATAAACAGCTCCCATGCCGCCGCCGCCAATCCGTCTCACAATTTCGTAACGAGCATTCAAGACGCTGCCCGGATCGAGCTGTTTGACCATCGGTTGACGGCCGCCGGTGTTGCCCTTCTTGACGGTGTGTTTGACGGCGGCTGGAACTACCGGCACTTCGCCGGTGGACATGCCACCTAGTGAAGCGTCTGAGTCATAGTCGATCTCGTTTTGCTCGTCAGTTGTTCTTATAACTGGGGCAGCGCTGGGAGCGCTGGGAGCTGCCGCCGCGCTGCTTTCAGCTTCGTCTTCATCCGCTAGGGTGGTTGGCTCCTCCGGCTCGGCCGACGGCTGTGCGGCAGGCGGGTTCTTCGTTCCACAGTTACTGCAGAACGCTTCGCCCGGCACCGTCGTCGTACCGCATTCGAGACACTCAGCCATTTACTCTAAAGCCCACTCGAGTTTGATTTACGCAAAGTAGCAGTTTGTATTCAAGGACTACTTATTTGACCAGATGAAAACGTAGAAACGTTTTGCCCACAATAATCTCGTCGCCGTCGTTTAACGGCTGTCGCGTTCCCGACGCTAGTCTTTTCCCGCGATTGATAAAGGTTCCGTTGGTAGACCCCAAATCTTCGAGAAGATATTGTCCCTCGTTGAACGTGATGCGAGCGTGGCGACGCGAGACTTTCGCTTCCGGATCATCAGAATCCAGATCCACGTCAGGAAAAATTCCACCGTCGGCGTCCCAGCGTCCAATGTGCGCCTCCGCTGAGCTGAGCAGAAACTGTTTGCCGACCGAGTTGCCGCGCTCAATCACCAGTCTTGCGTGGGCCTTCGCGCCCGAAACCGCGGCCGGCGTTAAACTCAAAGCGGCTCCGGCCTTCCCAGCCGCCAACTCAGGCTGAGGAACCTCTGCCGGCGAATGTGAGCCATTCTTTCCCTCGGGCTTGAACCGGTTTAACCCGGCGGGGTCGGGAGCGGAATTGGGCCGCAACGGCGCGCCACATTCATCACAATACTGACCGCCGTCGAGGTTTGCAGCTTTGCACCTTTCACAGGTAATCATTGTTTTTTTGGAAGTTTGCGACCACCAAGCAATCCGCGATAAATTCTCACCTTGGAAGCTAAAAATGAGTTCAAGAAACGGCGGATCATTCTAGCGCGAAAGCATTGGACTAGCCAACGCGCTAATTCAGACCCAGTCCAAAGCCCAAGGTCCAATGTCCAAACGTCACAAGCGTTGCGCTTCTTTGCGGGGTAGACTTTGGACCTTGAAGTCTGGAGCTTGGACATTGCGCCAGCTTGAGACGTTAAGGCGTGCTTTCTCCCTTAAAATGAAACTGTTTGCTGTTTTTGGACGTAAGAGTTACTCGAATCCGGTTGGCACCGACAATCCCGCGAATTTTCGTGCAAAATCAATACTTTGACTGACTTAAGAGAAACTTTGATCCCCCGAGCGTAAGGAACACGTCATGGCTTTAACGAAGAAGAAGAAGATCATCATCGCGGTCGTCGCGGTCGCCGTTTTGGCTTTAGTAATTATTATCAGCGTATTCGCCAGCCGCAAAGACGACGCGGAAGTAACCACGATCAAGCTGGAGGTTAAGCCCGAGCTGCGACAAACAGTGACCGCCTCCGGCGAAGTGCGGCCAATTAGGTACATCAAACTGACCAGCGAAGTTCCTGGCCGTATCGAAGAGATTTACGTCAATCCGGGTGATCAGGTCACGCAGGGCAAGCCGCTGGTCCGCATCGATCCTACCCAACTGCAATCCAACCAGGAAGCGCAATGGGCGGCAGCTCAACAAGCTATTAACGATATTCAAAGCGCCCGCAATGCCGTCTCCAACGCGCAGCAGGGCCTGGTCGTAGCGGAATCTTCAGTCGCGTCTGCGCGACAGCAGTTAGTTTCACTGCAGACGGCGGTGGATCGTGCGCAGGTCGATTTGAACACGGCGCAACGCGAACTGAAACGAAACAGCGATCTAATCGAGGCGGGAGTTTCATCACGCTCTGAATACGACGCCGCGCGCGACCGCTATGATCAAGCGAAGATTGCTTTGGAAACAGCGCGAGCAAACCTGGAGACTCAACGAATCGCAGTCAAAGAATCAATGGAGCGGGCGAACCTGCAAAAGATTGCGGTGCAGGAAGCGAAAACGGGAATCAGATCTTCCGAGATGCGAGCCAGCCAGCAGCAAGCATTGCTGCGCGGCCAGTCTAGTCAGCGATCAAAAGCTACGCAGCTCTCACCATTAAATGGCGTAGTGGCCGACATCCCCACGCGCGTTGGCGAATACGCTGTCTCCCAACTATCCACTACCCCGCTCATGACTATTGCTGACATGTCGACGATCAACGTGGAGGTGAATGTAGACGAAACCGAAATTTCCAACGTTGAGGTGGGACAGCAGGCAAAAGTGAAGGTGGACGCGCTCGGAGACAAAGAGGTTACCGCCGTAGTCACACAAAAGAATCCGCTCGCGATTTCCAAATCAGACACGACCGGCGGACTTTCGAATCGCGTCAATGTCCAGGAAGCTAAAGAATTCAAAGTCACCGTGGAACTGCGTGACATGCCTGACGACATTCGCAACGCCATGCGACCCGGCATGAGCGCCACGGCAACTATCACCACCAAGACGAAGAACAACGTGATTGCTGTGCCGCTCGAAGCAATCGTGGAGAAGGCGCCGCCAGCGCCCTCGCCCGGAGCGTCAGTTGCCGGCAATGCGCCCACCCCGGCTCAGAGTGGAGACAAACCCAAGAGCCTCAAGGGTGTGTATTTGCTCGAAGGTAACAAGGTCAGGTTTATTGAAGTGACGACCGGGATCACTGGGGAGGCTGACATCGAGGTCACGAGCGGCGTGAAGGCCGGCCAGGAAATCGTTAGAGGACCGAGCCGAGTTCTAAAGACACTCAAAGACGGCATGAAAGTAAAGAAAACGGAACGTAAGGCGGGCGCTAACGCCAACGCCAACGAGGGCAGCTAATGAGCGACGCAACACTCGTCTCAACCCCGGCGCCGGTTTTGCCTGCAGAGCCGGAGCCTAAACACCCGCATGATTCCAATTCGCTAATCTCGATGCGGAACATTTGGAAGACCTACCAGATGGGCTCGGAGCAGGTTCACGCGCTGCACGGTGTCTCTTTTGACATCCCGCGAGGCGAGTACATTGCGATCATTGGCCCATCCGGCTCGGGCAAGTCGACACTAATGAACCTCATTGGCTGTTTGGACACGCCCAGCCAGGGCGAGTACTGGCTCAACGGTAAAAACGTTTCTGAAATGGACGACGATGAGTTGGCGCGGATTCGCAATCAGGAAGTGGGCTTCGTTTTTCAAACGTTCAATCTGCTGGCTCGCGCCACTGCCCTTCACAATGTTGAGCTGCCGTTGATCTACGGTGGCATTGGATCCGCGAAGCGACACGAGATGGCCCAGGCGGCGCTCGCCGCAGTAGATCTCGCAGACCGCGTAACGCACCGTCCCAATGAACTATCCGGAGGTCAGCGGCAGCGCGTCGCCATCGCTCGAGCATTAGTTAATCATCCTTCGATTCTTCTGGCCGACGAGCCCACCGGTGCGCTTGACTCGCACACCAGCATGGAGATCATGGATCTTTTCGAGCGCCTACACGAAGAAGGCAATACAATCATTGTCGTTACCCACGAGCCCGATATCGCTGCGCGCGCGCATCGAGTAGTTTCTATTCGCGATGGTCTGATCGAAAAGGACGAGAAGATCAGATAGCGATCGGACCGTCCATTTGCACAACTCGATGGGCGGGTCCGCGTACCCGCTCATTTTTGTTTTATGTCATCAGTAATCGACTCGACAGGAGACAAAGCGACCGCTCCAGCTCCGCGACGTTCGGCTTCCATTCTCCGTTTGGGGGCGATCTGGGAAGCCTTCCGGGTGGCGCTGGGTAGTTTGCGAACGAACAAGATGCGAACTGCCCTGACGCTGGTCGGCATCGTGGTCGGCGTGGCGTCGGTGATTGCAGTAGTCACCATTATCCAGGGTCTCGATAACAAAGTCGCAACCACCTTCTCTTCCCAGGGTTCCACTGTCTTCACAATTTCGAAGCGACCGCAAATCATCAGGTCGCGCGAAGAGTTTGTAAAATTTAACAAACGCAAGGACGTTACGCATGAAGACGCCGAGGCCATAACCCGGCTCTGCAGCGCCTGCTGGCGGGTGGGTGTCGCCGCAAATGTGCGCGAAACTCTTAAGCACGCCGATCAGAAGTTTGAGAACGTTGCCGTCCGCGGCGTCACGCCAACCACGATGTTTGATATTGACGGCCGCTCAATAGACGTTGGCCGCGTTTGGACGGAAGCAGAGGGAGTGTCTGGCCGCGAAATCTGTGTCGTTGGTCCAGACGTGCTGAGCAATCTTTTTGGCGGCGCTTCCGCGGACCGCGTAATTGGCCAGGAAGTCAGAATTGCCGGCCGCCCCTTTGAGATCGTTGGCGTGCTCGAGCCGCTCGGTTCAATATTTGGCGCGTCGCGAGACAGCGTCGCCTACATTCCATATTCGACTTACCAGAAAATCTATGGCGCCCGCGACTCGATCGTAGTTTTCATTCAGGTGCCGGCAGCCGACCAACTGGAGGCCGCTGAGGATCAAGTGCGCACCGTGATGCGTAACCGGCGCGGCGGAGTTTTTAAACAGGAAGAGGATGAAGGCTTCTCCCTGGAAACGCAGGACGTCTTTCTCGATCTCTACGGGAAAGCAACCGCAAATATTTACCTCGTCACCATTGCCGTCGCCGCCATCTCGCTGGTGGTTGGCGGCATTGTGGTGATGAACATCATGCTGGTTTCAGTTACGGAGCGGACCAAGGAGATTGGCATACGCAAAGCCATTGGCGCCCGGCGCCAGGATATTCTGACGCAGTTTCTAATCGAGGCGGTGATGGTCACCGCGTTGGGTGGCGCCATTGGCGTGGTGACAGGCTTTGGTCTGGCTTATTTAATCGCTGCGTTGATAGGCTTTCCGCTCTTGATTAGCGTGGCTTCGGCCGTGCTTGGGGTAGGAGTTTCGTCGGTTGTC
This sequence comes from Pyrinomonadaceae bacterium, assembly GCA_031365545.1. GTDB lineage: Bacteria > Acidobacteriota > Blastocatellia > Pyrinomonadales > Pyrinomonadaceae > PSRF01. The sequence goes on from JANLYH010000012.1 coordinate 11,995, forward strand.
GGGATAATTAGCGGACTCTGGCCGGCCTGGCGCGCGGCCCGGCTGGATCCGATTGAGGCGCTGCGTTCCGAATAAAGGAGGCAGGTGCAGGAGACAGCAGCAGGTCTACGGAGGGCCGCCAGCAGAAAAGCGCTAGCAGGACACGAGCGTTTCCTTCCTGCCTCCTGCTCCTGCCGCCTGCCACTTTCCTAACGATGCGATTCGACGACATCAAAGAATCCGCCTTCATGGCTTTCGACACGCTGCGTGCTAACAAGCTGCGCTCGGCGTTGACCATACTCGGCGTCAGTGTCGGCGTGATTACCGTTATCTTCATGGTCTCGATCATCCAGGGCCTGAACAAGGCCTTTGCCGATCAAGTAGAGTCGCTCGGTTCCAACACGATCTTTCTTTCGAAGTTTGAACCGAGCTTCGGTCGGCCACCCGGACCGGAAGAGGTGCATCGCAGAGACCTCACCATGGACGATGCCGACGCCTTGCGACGTGAGGCGCCTTCAGTCGCGGGCGTTTCACCTATCCACCGCATGATTGCCGTCACGGCCCGTTATCAGGAAAAGCAAACGGACACGCCGATTCTGCTGGGCGTCACGCCTTACTACGAATTTGTGCAGACGGCGTATGCCGCGCACGGTCGTTTCATCAAAGATTTCGACATGGAGAGTCGCGCCAACGTTTGTGTTGTCGGCGTTGATGTCGTGCACGCGCTCTTTCCTTACGAGGATCCCATCGACAAAGATATTCGGCTCAACGGCAATCCTTATCGCGTGATCGGCGTGATGGAGCCGCTCGGCAGTTTCTTTGGCCAGTCGCGCGACAATTCGGTTTTCATTCCCATTGCCACGTTCGATAAGTACTACCCTGATCGGCCGTTTCCGGAAGTGGTTTTCTTCATAATCATCCGGCCTAAGTCGCGCGCCTATGTCAAATCGGCGATGGACGAAATCACTGACATCCTGCGTCGCCGGCGGCGCGTGCCATTGGGCGAGCCCAACAACTTCGGCATCACCTCGCAGGATTCGCTGTTGGATATTTACAATCAACTTACCGGCGCCACCGCGCTCGTGCTTACGGCAATATCGTTTGTGGCCTTGATGATCGGCGGCATCGGCGTAATGAATATCATGCTGGTTTCGGTGACGGAACGGACGAAGGAAATCGGCGTGCGCAAAGCCGTGGGCGCCACGCGTTTGAATATTCTCTCGCAGTTTCTGATTGAGGCAGTGGTATTGACTGCAATTGGCGGTTTGGCGGGACTTGCGGTAGGCGAGTTGCTGGCGTTTTTGATCAACAAGTATTCGCCTTTGCCGGCCTATGTGCCCCTCTGGGCGATCGCGGTCGGCATCGGTATTTCAGCAGGCGTCGGAATCGTCTTCGGTCTGTGGCCTGCCTGGAAAGCTGCGCGCCTTGACCCGATCGAAGCGTTGCGTTGGGAATAGCACTCAAGTAGTTGAGTGCAACCATAGTGAAGCGTAAACCGTAGTACCAAAGCCGTGAAATTCGTCGAAACACTCAAACTTGCGATTGCCGCAATCTGGGCGCATAAACTGCGCTCGGCGTTGACGCTGCTGGGCATGGTCATCGGCGTAACTGCTTTTGTGGTAGTTGTCTCACTCATCTCGGGATTCAATAAGTACATCGACGAAAAAATCGCAGGCATCGGTTCCCAGTCGTTCACTATTCAGCGTTTTAATTTCGAAGATTTCAAAAACCTCGACACGATTGCCGCTGCGCAAAGAAGAAACAAGGAACTTACGCTGGAAGACTATGACTACCTCAAGGCCCGTGGCGCACTGATCGATAAGATTGGCGCGAAAGCGCGCGCCAGCCGCTCACTGATAAAGCGCGCATCAAAAATTGTTGAAGATGTGCCGGTCGATGGCGCTATGCCGGTCATCAGCGAGATCGATAACATCGATGTCGCCGAAGGGCGGTACTTCACCGACGGTGAAAATGACGGGGCCGCCCGGGTAGCGTTCGTTGGGATGGACGTCGCCACCGCCCTTTTCCCTGCGGGCGAGTCAACTGCGATCGGCGAAGAGATCAATGTTGCCGGCCTGCCCTATCGCATCATCGGCGTCAGAGTAGCGAAAGGAACGGTCTTCGGCATGCCTCAGGATAATTTTGTCACGCTGCCGCTGAAAACCTATGGCAACAACTTTGGCGGTTTCACGCGCAACCGACTACTTTATTTCGAAGCCACCTCGAAAACTCAAGACACTTTCAAGGACGCCGTTGATGAGGCGAGATTTCTGCTGCGTTCTCGGCGTCATCTCAAGCAGGACGAGAAAGATAACTTCGGCATTGTTACACCCGACGCGATTACAGGCTTTCGGGATCGCCTGCTGGGCCCAACTTACCTCGTAGCCGTTGCCGTGCCCGCTATCGCACTGTTGGTCGGAGCTATCGTTATCATGAACATCATGCTCGTGTCAGTCACCGAAAGGACCAAGGAGATTGGCATTCGCAAATCGCTGGGCGCGCGAAAGATTGATATCCTCAAACAGTTTCTGGTTGAAGCAGTCACGCTTTCAGCAATCGGGGGAGCCGTTGGAGTCTTGCTGGCATGGATCATCGGCACGATCATGACGGCGATCTTCTTTCCCACTAATCTCTCAATTGGAGCCATCTTGTTTACGATATTCGTGTCTGGAGGAATTGGCATTCTCTCCGGAGTGTTTCCGGCGTGGAAAGCAGCGCGGCTTGATCCGATTGAGGCGCTAAGGGCGGACTAAGTGCAGGAGGAGTTCTTAGCGGCTGATTTACGAGGATAAACGCGGGTCAGATAAGAACAAGAATACACCGAAGAGTTTTTTTAGATTCGTGTGATCCGCGTAAATCCGCGGCCAATGGTTCCATGCAAAGGAACAACCATGAAACTGATCCGTAGCGACATTTACGAAAACCTGAAAATGGCCCTTGACACCTTGCGGGCCAATAAGCTGCGTTCGTTTCTGACAGTGTTCGGGGTGATGATCGGAGTGATCACAGTGATGCTGATCTCGTCGATCATCAGCGGCGTCGATACGGCCGTCAAGGCAGAACTGGAGTCGTACGGCACCAACTCGATTTTCATCAGCAAGTTCAATCCCGGAATTCACATTGGACGGCTCTCACGGGAAGAGCGGATGCGAAAAACCCTTAGCTATGACGACGCGGTTGCGCTGACGCAGTTACCAGCAGTTGACTTGTCCGTTCCCTTCCTTGATATCAGTAACGATTTCTTTGGTCAAAAGCTGGCAGTCAGCGGACCTGGCAAGACTTCGAACTCCGTCGGATTGAACGGCACCTTGCCGGATTTTGAGCGCGCCGGAACCCATCTCACCAAAGAGGGCCGCTTCTTTTCACAGTATGAAAACGACAACAATGAAGCCGTGTGTGTTATCGGCTCGGCAGTTGGTGAGGACTTTTTCCCCTTCGGTTCCCCGGTGGGGCAAAACATCACGATAGGCGGCAACCAGTTTCGCGTCGTCGGTGTCCTCGAAAAACGTGAGACGTTTCTCGGCGGGGAAGGCGACTCGGAAAATAATGTGATCTACATGCCCTTCAATGTTGCGCGGAAACTGAAGCCGCGCTCTGACGACGTTATGATTCTGGCAGTGGCCCGCAAAGGCATGATGGACGAGGCTAAAGACCAAATTACCGACCTGCTGCGAGTGCGGCGCCAAGTGCCTTTCGGAGCACCGAATAATTTTGGCTTGGAAACTGCGGAACTACTCCTCAGTAACTTTCGCTCAATTTTGAGCGGGGTCGCAATCGCGATGGTAGTAGTTTCCTCAGTTGGCCTAATGGTCGGAGGCATTGGCGTGATGAATATCATGTTGGTTTCCGTTACTGAGCGAACCCGCGAGATTGGCGTGCGCAAAGCTATCGGCGCTCGCCGCAGCGACATCATGTGGCAGTTTCTGATCGAGGCCGCTACACTTACCGGCTTCGGTGGACTCGTCGGGCTCTCAATTGGCTGGCTGCTGACTTTCCTGCTGCGACTGTTAATGCCCTCGTACGTGCCGCTGTGGGCGCCCATCGGCGGCTTCGTCGCCAGCGTGGGTATTGGCCTGATCTTCGGCATCTGGCCGGCGTGGAAAGCCGCGCGCCTCGATCCAATTGAATCGCTCAGGTACGAATAGTAGGACGGACATTCTTGTCTGTCCTGGGTGCGGTCTGGTTAACGTGGGACAGCATTCTCGCCTGTCCCAAAAAAGTGTTAAGACATAAAGCTCGAGAACAGAGTCGCGAAAATCATTCCCATGATCAGCGCGAGGACAAATAACGTGAGCGCAACTCCCCACGCAGTACTGGAACTTACTTTTTGACCGGCATGCTGTAGCCCCTTCACTCGCAACCACAGACCATAAAAAGAAAGCACGCCGATAACGCTGCCAAGCACGAAGAGTGCCGGATGCTCTGCCGGGTTGAATAGTATTCCCAGATTGTCCTGGAGCAAGGTTTCCTGATTCAAAATGGGATGAATGTCATCCGGCGTCTTCACGTATAGGATAACCAGACTCACGACCTTCATTATTACTATGACCGGCAAATACCCATATATCACCGCCGCGAATGCTTGCCAGTAGTTGATGCGGCCGCCAAACGCGAGTACTCCCAACAGACAAAGCGCGGCTATAAACGAAGCGAAAACAAAAAGCAGAACGAAGCTCTTCGCAGCCGTTTGCACCCGCTGCACCGGCTGCTTTGCTTGCTGCATTGCATTCTCTCGGGCCTGCTCCATTTTGTCCGGCGGCGGCTTTATCGGGCTGTCCGCGAGCTTGTCCATCGTGAATCCCACAATTCGTTCAGGCGTTAACCGTTGCACGAACGCCGCCGTGTAAACAGCATTAGCTATTCCGATCACCAGAAAGGCCGCCAGCCAGGTCGGGTGCACTCGCAGGTTTCTGAACACGCGACTTGGTTCGTAGAAGATGCCTATGAGTTTCTGTAGCGCGGACATTGGCGCTTCGTCCGCACCAGTTGTTTGCGGCAGGGGAATGAAGCTAAAAGCAAACAGCAACACGCCCCAGAATGCGAAGGCGATGCCGGTGCCAAATCCGCCCGGAAGCAGCTTCAACAAGCCGGCCGCGAGCATCATTACTCCCAGACCAAACAAGACTATTGCCGGGATGCGAAGCTTCACCGGCCGCGGTGCTGGTACCTCAGCTAATGGCTGCGGTGGGGCCGGTGGTGGTTGAAAGCCCTGATTCGGATCGCTCATTGAAATTTCCTCCTAAAGGGATAGAGGACGGGGAGACAGATTGCCGTCCTGGGGCAGTAGCCCAAGCGTTAGCGCGGGCGTTGTTGGCAAAATTCTAATACGTTCCAATAGATTGTCATGTTTCATGCTCATGGCGCCAGGAAAGCCCTGCCCTCCCTCACGGTCGGGCTACTGCCCCAGCCACGGGTGCCTGTTCCCAACCCGGCACCCGAATGCAGGCGACCTCATGTCCCGGCGAAATCTCACGCAGTTCCGGGTCAATACGCGCACACTCATCGATGGCGATTGGGCAACGAGTGCGAAAGCGACAGCCTGACGGAGGATTGATCGGTGTGGGCACGTCGCCCTGCAAGACTATCCGGTCGCGTTTGTGTTGCGGATCGGGATTCGGAATCGCCGACAGCAACGCCTTCGTATAAGGATGCAAAGGGCTCGCGTAAAGCTCGGCCGCGGTCGCTACTTCTACGATGCGTCCCAAATACATTACTGCCACGCGAGTAGAGATGTGTTCGACAACGGCCAGTCCGTGGGAAATAAAAAGATACGCCAGGCCAAACTCCTTTTGTAGATCCTGGAGCAGATTAACTACCTGCGCCTGCACCGAAACGTCCAGCGCCGAGACCGGTTCGTCCGCCACGATTAGTTTGGGATTCAACGCGAGCGTGCGGGCGACGCCGATACGCTGCCGCTGACCGCCGGAGAATTCATGGCTGTAACGATTGCGATAATCCGGATCAAGCCCCACTTTTTTGAGCAGCTCCGCCACGCGATCACGCCGTTCTTTTTTCGTCCCTACCTTATGAATTACCAGCGGTTCGCCGACGATGTCACCAACCTTCATGCGTGGATTAAGTGAAGCGTAAGGATCCTGAAAGACTATCTGCATTTCGCGCCGAATCTCCCGCATCTCCGTCTTGCCTAACGACAATACATCGCGGCCTGCAAACTTTATTTCTCCGGCTGTCGGTTCAATCAGACGCAATAGACAACGTCCAACCGTCGACTTGCCACAGCCTGACTCGCCCACCAGCCCCAGCGTTTCGCCACGAAAGATATCAAATGACACGCCATCTACGGCGCGCACAACATCGTCGCTGTTCTCCACCGCGAAGTGCTTAACCAAACCTCGCACTTCAACAAGTTGTTCGTGGTTCGTGTTCATCTAAATCAAACATCCGCAGATTACGCGGCTTACACAGATTCTTCTCGACAGAAACGATGCTGCGTATTTCATTCAAAACCGATTTCGAAGTAAGCCGTGTGGTTTTCCTTAGTCTGTGGAATCTGCGTAATCTGTGGACACGCCCTGATGATCTGCGTTTACCGTAGCCGCCGGATCGAACAGCACGCAGCGCACCCGCACGCTGCCTTCAAGATCGTAAAGCGGAATCTCTTCCTCAGTGCAACGCGGCAGGCGATAGTGACAACGAGGTGCGAAGTGACAACCCGGCGGAAGTCCCGTCGGGCTCGGCACGGTTCCTTCAATAGTTTCGAGGCGTTCCTTCTTCGCAACGCTGCTGCTGCTGAGTTTGGGAACTGATCGCAGCAACCCTTCCGTGTACGGATGTTTGGGTCGCGCAAACAATTCTTCGACCGGCGACTCCTCAACAATTCGTCCCGTATACATCACCGCCACGCGATCAGCGACTTCAGCAACTACGCCAAGATCGTGAGTGATCAGCAACACCGCCAGTTCACGGTTTTTCCGCAATTCGTGCAGCAACTCCAAGATTTGCGCCTGAATTGTGACATCGAGCGCCGTGGTTGGTTCGTCGGCAATCAGCAGCTTGGGATCGCAGGCGAGCGCCATCGCGATCATGACACGCTGACGCATCCCACCCGACAGTTGGTGCGGATAGTCGTCAACGCGCCGCGCCGGATCGGGAATCGAAACTTCGCGCATCGCCTCGATCGCAGCCGCGCGTGCCGCTTTGCGCGAAAGCTTGCGATGCAGCCGGAGTGCCTCGGCAATCTGTTCGCCGACCGTGTAGACAGGATTCAGTGACGTCATCGGATCCTGAAAGATCATCGCGATGTCGTCGCCGCGAATCTGGCGCATCTCGGCGTCCGAAAGCCGCAAGAGATTCTTGCCGTCGAAAGTGATCTCGCCGGCAACGATTTTCCCCGGCGGCGAGATCAACCGCATGACCGAAAGCGCAGTGATCGACTTGCCGCAACCCGATTCGCCAACCAGGCCCAGCAAATCGCCGGAATCGAGATAGAAACTCACGCCGTTGACCGCACGCACCAAGCCGGCGCGTGTCGGAAAGTGTGTCTGCAGATTTTTGACTTCGAGCAGATGCTGCATAGCTAGTCGCCAGGGATATAGCCGCCGATTTACGCGGATAGTTGCAGATCAGAACAAAAATATCTGGCCGGCAGGGATCTGCGTTTCAGATTCGTAGCATCCGCGGAAACTGCGGCTGTTTACCAGTTCTTAAACCGTAGACGTTTCCTTGTACTCACCCCAAACGTTGCGAAAGCGATCGCTGATCTCACCGACGGTCGCGTTTGCTTCAACACACTCGAGAATTCGCGGGACCAGATTCTCAGTGCTGTTTGCCGCAGCCTGAAGCTTCCCGAGCGCGTTATCGACCGTTGTCGCGTCGCGCCGGCCGCGGACCGCGCGCACGCGTTCGATTTGCTGTTGCTCGATAGCGGGGTCGATGCGTAGCGTAGTTACCGGAGTCTCCTCTTTGCTTTGGAAACGGTTGACGCCAACCACTACCGCTTCCTCCGACTCGATCGCCTTTTGATAACGATAGGCCGACTCCTGGATTTCTTTCTGGACGTAACCGGTCTCAATCGCTCGCAACATTCCACCCAATGCGTCGATCCGCTCCAGGTAGTTTGAGGCCCGATCCTCGATCTCGTCCGTCAAATGCTCGATGGCATAAGAACCGCCCAACGGATCGGCGAGGTCGGCTACGCCAGACTCGTGGGCGATTACTTGTTGCGTGCGCAAGGCCAATCGCGCCGCTGCTTCAGTGGGCAACGCCAGCGCTTCGTCCATGGCATTGGTGTGCAGCGACTGCGTTCCTCCGAGCACTGCGGCGAGCGCCTGCAGTGTCGTACGCACAATATTTACTTCCGGCTGCTGCGCCGTCAGTGAGGACCCGGCGGTCTGCGTGTGAAAACGCAACATCTGGGAACGCGGATCGCGCGCCTTGAAACGTTCGCGCATGATGCGTGCCCAGAGCCGTCGCGCCGCGCGATACTTGGCAATCTCTTCCAGCAGGTTGTTATGCGCGTTGAAGAAAAATGAAAGGCGCGGGGCAAACTCGTCGACTTCGAGTCCGGCTTGCAGCGCAGCTTCGACATAGGTGATAGCGTCGCCGAGGGTGAACGCCACCTCCTGTACCGCAGTCGAACCTGCTTCCCTTATGTGATAACCGCTGATTGAAATGGAGTTCCAGTTGGGCACTTCGCGGGCGCAGTAGGCAAAGGTGTCGGTCACCAACCGCAGCGATGGCCGCGGCGGAAAGATGTAAGTGCCGCGCGCGATGTACTCCTTGAGAATATCGTTTTGCAGCGTGCCCTTAAGCTTGTCGAACGAAACGTTTTGCTTGCGCGCTACAGCCAGATACAAACACAGCAGGATAGCCGCGGTCGCGTTAATAGTCATCGAGGTCGATACGCTATCGAGTGGAATGTCATCAAACAATCGCTGCATGTCTTCGAGCGAGTCTATGGCGACGCCGACTTTACCAACTTCGCCGCTGGCCAGCGGATTGTCGGAGTCAAGACCAATCTGCGTCGGTAGATCGAATGCTACAGACAAGCCGGTAGTGCCTTGCGCCAGCAGATATTTGTAACGCGCGTTGGATTCCTCAGCGGTGGCATAGCCGGCGTATTGCCGCATGGTCCAGAGCCGCCCCCGATACATGTTTGAGTAAATACCGCGTGTGTAGGGAAAGTCGCCGGGTGAGTTCAGGTCTTTGTCAAACTCGATGGGTTCGGTATTAGACGGATTGAAATCGGCCGGCAGATCAATTCCGGAGGTTGTTTCGAAGCGTTTGCGCCGCTCGGTCTGTGACTTGGTTGGCATGATGGCTTGGATTGCTCAGCAGAGCGGGGGCAAGCCGCCCTTCCTTACTGCTACTACAGTCAGAAGCTCGTTTAGATTACTCTAGCGGCACAATTATGGCACGAGTCGAGTAAGCTCGAACTCGGGAAGCGGGCTTGCCCCCAAAAACCAAAAACTAGCACGAGCGAGTTGTACCCGGCAATTGATCATCCTTTTATGAAGACCGTAACAGTTAACAAGCGCGGCGCAGATCGCATTCGCGGCGGACATCTTTGGATTTACCGCAGCGATATCGTCAAGGCCGATGAAGCAGCGGGTGGTCTGATTGTGGTCGTGCGCGATCAGAATCGCAACTTTCTCGGCCAGGCTTTCTACAGTAGCAGCTCGCAGATCGCCCTGCGCTTTCTCAGCCAGAGCGAAGAACAAATCGACCAGCAGTGGTGGACCAAGAGAATTCATCAGGCTGCCGCCCGAAGGAATATTGGCCCGGACACAAACGCCTACCGGTTGGTGTATTCCGAGGGCGACCTGCTGCCATCGATCATTATCGATCGCTACGACGACGTGCTGGTGTTGCAAACCCTTTCGCAAGGTTCCGACGCCATCAAGTCAATGCTGGTGGAAGTGCTGGTCGAGCAGTTTAAGCCGCGCGCGATTATTGAACGCAACGACGTGCGCGTGCGTCAGCATGAAGGGTTGGAATTGATCGCCGGCACACTCTACGGCCAGGCACCGGACGAATTTGAAATACTGCAAGCAGGCCTTCGTTTCCTGGTCGCCCCGCTTTCTGGCCAGAAGACCGGCTCGTTTCTTGATCAGCGCGAGAATCGCCTTGCCGCTCGCGCCGTTGCCCGCGGCCGGGCGCTCGACTGCTTCACCTTCGCGGGCGCGTTTGCGCTCAATCTCGCGGGCGTTTGCGATAATGTTTTGGGACTCGACATCTCAGCGGAGGCGATCGATGCGGCACGCAAGAACGCCGAGCTGAACCAAGCAACCAACGTTGAATTTCGCGAGGCCAATGTCTTTGACGCGTTGCGTGAACTGGAAACCGCCGGCGAGCGCTTTGATACGATCATCCTTGACCCACCAGCCTTCGCGAAGAACCGCGCGAGCGTTAATGCCGCGTCCCGCGGCTACAAAGAGATCAATCTCCGCGCTATCAAACTCCTCAACCCAGGCGGCGTGCTCGTCACCTGCACCTGTTCGTATCACATGCCGGAAGATCTTTTCTTAGGAATCATTGCCGCCGCGGGAAGCGATGCTCACCGCCAGCTTCAACTTATCGAGAAGCGAACGCAAGCTAGCGATCACCCGATTCTGCTTGGTGTACCGGAAACCTATTATTTGAAGTGTGCGATTGCGCGCGTGCTCGATTGAGTAACGCAAACTGTTAGTCTGCGTGCTCTGTCTGAGGCTCAAGTGAGTGGCGGCGAACCACCCGCAAACTAACAGTTTGCGTTACAACTAACAGCCGCTCGTAAAGATTTGGTGATCAGCTTCGCGTGGGTTCTTCGTGAACGCTTTCGGCAAGTTTCTTGGCATCGGGCAAGGCTTCGAGTGCGCGCAGCACTTGCGGATCGCTGTCGAGCAAGACACGCGCGCCGGCGTCGTTGGAATACGCGGCGGTAACGATCTCCTCGCGTAGACGCAACTTCACAAAATCGAGCTCTTCATCGAGTTGCGCTGGAGACAGTTGCGACGCTGTGTCGGTGCGCACAAAGTTACGAAAGGCTTCCAGCACCCGGTCGTTGATTGGATAGTCAGTGGCCTTCGCGTTTTTCCCGTACTGAACTCGCTCTACTTTGTACGACTCCAAACCGGTAACCAGTCCAGCGGCCAGCTGCCGCGTAAACTGAAAAGCCGCTTCGGTGATCCGGCTCTTGAGTGGTGAGAAGCTCACCGGTTTGATGTCAATGTCCGGCGTTATTCCTCCGCCGCCATAAAAGACGCGACCGGCCGCTGTTTTCACTGCCGGACCGCTCGGCGGATGGGGAGTTGGCGATGCCTGCGTCAGGGCCGTCTGCGTCTCTCGCGACCCGGCTGCATGAGTGGGAGCGGGCGAGCCTTGCGGCTTCGCTTCATCCTCATCATGACGCGTGTAGTAATCGTAGAGTGAACCGCTGGAGTAATCGCGCTGCAAGGAACGTCCGTAGGGAGTGTAATAACGCGCGGTGGTAAGTGTTAGGCCAGTGTTAAAGGGCAAGAGGAATACATGTTGAACTAAACCTTTGCCGAAACTGGTTTCGCCGACGATCAACCCGCGCCCGTGATCCTGAATGGCGCCGGCAACAATCTCCGATGCTGAGGCAGTGCCGCGATTGATCAGCACGACCAATGGCACATCTTCAGGTTCTGAGCCCGTCGACTTGTAAACAATCGGGTCGCTGTATTCCGTCCGACCCTTGACTGAAACAACCACCTGGCCGCGGGGCAGAAACTCGCTGGCCACGTCAATCGCCTGAGTCAGAAGTCCTCCGGGATTGCCACGTATGTCTAAAACCAACTGGCGCATTCCCTGGCTCTTGAGTTTGTCTAACGACTCGCGCAGTTCTTCGTCGCTGGTACTTTGAAAACCACCGGTCAGGCCAATGTAGCCGGTGCCCGGGCGCAGCATGTAAGCGTTTCGTATGGACGGCAGCGGAACCGAATCGCGAATGATGGTGAAAGTGAGCGGCCCTTCCGAACCGGCTCGATCAACTTTGATCGTCACTGGCTCACCCTTGCCACCACGCACCTTTTTCGAAACCTGCTCGCTCGACCACTCGCGCGCGTCCTGACCGTCTACGTCAAGTATGCGGTCGCCATAGCGAAGCCCAAGCCGTCCTGCCGGCGTGTCTTCAACCGCTGACTGGATGTATACCCCATCGCGATGCTGCACGATGGTGACGCCAATACCGTAAAACCTCGAGTCCTGATCTTCTCTGAGTTTCTTGAATTCGTTGTAAGGGAAATACATCGAGTGGGGATCGAGGGTGGAAAGCATCCCCTGTATGGCCGCTTGCGTGGCGCGCTCGTAGTCTATCTCCCCGGCATACTCATTAGAGATGGTGCCAACCGCTTCGTTATAGTCCTTCTCGATGTCGTCGGGCTCGGTATAGGAAACGGTGCTGCCTGCCGGGGTGCTACGACGAAACCGTCGGGAGCGGCCAATCGTGCCGCCAACAACGGCGGCGATCAGAACCAAGGCCCCGGCAATAATGATAAATCGTTTGGTCATCTCTTCTTTGCAGGTAGTAAACTTAACGGCGGCTGTTCCGCGCAAACTAATGAAGGAATATTATCACAAGCGCCATTTTTCCTCAGAAAGGTCCCGCCCTCGCTGCTGTGGTATATTCGCCTGAATAGGATGACGCAATCCCTTTCAATCGTTGTTCCCGCTTATAACGAAGGCGCGCGCCTTGGCAAATCCCTGCGCGCTATAGTCACCTATTTAAACGAATTCGCGCCGCAATCCGAACTGATTGTGGTCGACGATGGATCGACAGACGACACCGCGGACCGAGCCCGTACAGAATTGGCGGCTGCTCAGAACGTGCACACTTCCGTAATCAGTTATCAGTCGAACCTGGGAAAGGGACGGGCCGTCCGGCTGGGCTTGCTCGCTTCACGTAACGAGGTTGCGTTGTTCACTGACGCTGACCTGTCTACGCCGATCACGGAAACTCCCAAATTAGTGGAACCGATTCTGCGAGGGGAATGCGATCTCGCGTTTGGCTCGCGAGCGCTTAACCGCAGCTTGATCGGCGTTCACCAGCCCTGGCGTCGCGAACAGGGTGGCCGCATTTTTAATGTAGCAGTGCGGCTGGCAACCGGCCTGCCCTTCTGGGATACGCAATGCGGCTTCAAGGCATTTCGCATGAGCGTCTGCCGTCCGATCGTTGCCGGAGCCACCATCGATCGTTTCGGTTTTGACGTCGAGCTACTTTACGTAGCTTACCGCGCCGGCTTGCGACTTAAAGAGATACCCGTGCGCTGGGACCATGCCGAAGGAAGCAAGGTCAATGTTGCCAGCGATAGTCTGAAGATGCTCAGCGAGGTCGGCCGCATTCGCCAACAAGCGCGTCGCGGCGTTTACGACTCTGCGATCAAGGGCGCGCACGACACACAGACCTGAGTAATTGAAAAACTATGACAGCACGCCTCAACGTTAATATCGATCACGTGGCCACTGTTCGGCAGGCCAGAAGCGCGCCCGAGCCCAGCCTCGTAGCCGCGGCAATGCTCAGTGAACAAGCCGGCGCGGATGGCATTACGATCCACCTGCGCGGCGATCGGCGTCACATTCAGGATGCGGACTTGCGCGTCCTGCGCGCGAGCGTAACCACTTATCTAAATCTCGAGATTGCCGCGACCGAAGAGATGTTGCAGGTGGCGCTGGAAATTCGCCCTGATGCTGTGTCGCTGGTCCCGGAAAGTGCCAACGAAATAACTACCGAGGGCGGATTAAACGTTACCGGCAACGTTGCGATTATTCGCGCAATGGTTAACCGTCTGCGCGGTGCCGGAATACTTGCTAGTCTGTTTATCGATCCGGATCCAAAACAGATTGAGGCAGCGCATGATGTGAGCGCACAACAAATCGAGTTGTGCACGGCCGCCTATGCCGATGCAACTCTGGGTGCGACGGGCTTTCATGGTGAAGGCTCGATGCGGGTGGCGCAGGAATTAAGGCGGTTGCGCGACGGCGCAATACTCGGCAAACAGTATGGGCTTTTGATCGCCGCGGGCCACGGGCTTACTTATCGAAATGTTGGCGCGGTTGCGGCTATTTCCGAAGTCTCAGAATTCAATATCGGCCACAACATTATTGCGCGCTCAATCTTTATTGGGTTGGAACGTGCTGTTACGGAAATGCGCGAGGCAATCAGGGCAGGCAGCTCAAGCTGAGATTGCGGCCAGGATTAGTTTTTCGTGCCCGCAAGTTGCAGACGAACCATCGAACGCTCCAGCTTTGCCCGAGCTTGTTCGAAATCTTCTTCAGTACCAGTCCAGCCACTCAACTGCTTCTCCACGTGCTCCCGGGCCAACCGTGCCCGCGCCGCGTCGATCTCCTCAGGGCGCTCCGCAACCTCAGCCAGCACGGAAACAATATCGTCCTTCACTTCAACAAAGCCGCCTGAAACGTGCAGTTGCAGCGTCTTGCCGCCATACGTGTAGGAAAGAACTCCGGTTTGCAGTTGCGAAATCAGCGGCGTGTGACCCGGCAGAATGCCAAGCTCGCCACCTAAACCAGGGGCGGTCACCGCGTCTACTGCTTCCGAAAGCACGCGTCGCTCGGGTGTCACTACTTCGAGTTGGAGTGTAGCCATAAGCAAACTATGAATGCTGAACGCTGAATGATGAACACGGATTGATTTTGCAGTTCATCGTTCCGCATTCATCGTTCATCATTATTGCGCTATCGTCGTTCCCTTCTGCACTGCCTCTTCGATGGTGCCAACCATGTAGAAGGCCTGCTCTGGTAAATCGTCATGCTTTCCGTCGACGATTTCGCGGAAGCCCCTAATCGTATCTTCGAGCTTCACGTATTTTCCTTCCAGTCCAGTGAATTGGGCCGCCACGAAGAAAGGTTGCGAGAAGAACCGCTGCACCTTGCGCGCACGCGAAACGATCAGCTTGTCCTCATCAGACAACTCGTCGAGACCGAGAATCGCGATGATGTCCTGCAAATCTTTGTAGCGTTGCAGGACGCGTTTCACGTCCTGAGCGGTGTTGTAGTGTTCCTCACCGATGATGCGCGGATCGAGAATGCGCGAGGATGAGGTCAATGGATCGACCGCCGGATAAATTCCCAGCTCCACAATTTGTCGCGATAGCGCGGTAACCGCATCAAGGTGGGCAAACGTGGTGGCCGGGGCCGGATCGGTGTAATCGTCCGCGGGCACGTAAACCGCCTGTATCGAAGTAATCGATCCTGTCTTCGTCGAGGTAATACGCTCCTGCATCTCTCCCATTTCCGAAGCCAGGTTAGGCTGATAACCCACTGCCGACGGCATTCGTCCAAGCAACGCCGACACTTCCGAGCCTGCCTGCGTAAAGCGGAAGATGTTGTCGATGAAGAGAAGTACGTCCAGGCCCTTGTCGCGGAAATACTCGGCCACAGTCAGGCCCGAAAGCGCCACGCGCAGACGCGCTCCCGGCGGTTCCGTCATCTGGCCGTAGATGAGCGCCACTTTCGACTGTCCGATCGCTTCCATATCCACCTTGGTCATATCGAATTCGCCGGTGTCGTGGAAGTGCTTATTAAACTTGTCTCCAAACTGGATGACCTGCGATTCAACCATCTCGCGCAGCAAGTCGTTGCCTTCGCGGGTTCGTTCGCCAACGCCGGCGAAAACCGAGAAACCTGAGCGGGCCTTGGCGATGTTATTGATCAATTCCATCACGATGACGGTCTTGCCCACGCCGGCGCCGCCAAACAGTCCAATCTTGCCGCCGCGCACGAACGGCTGGATCAAGTCTATAACCTTGATGCCCGTTTCAAACATCTGCAGTTCGGTCGATTGCTCTTCAAAGGTCGGCGCATGGCGGTGAATCGGATAGCGTTCCGAATACTTGACGTCGCCAAGGTTGTCCACCGGTTGTCCGATCACGTTCAGCACTCGCCCCAGTGTTCCTTCGCCGACCGGCATCGTGATTGGTCCGCCGGTGTCAATCGCTTTCATGCCACGCACCATGCCATCGGTTGGCAACATCGAGACGGTCCGCACGCGGCCCTCTCCCAAATGCTGCTGTACTTCGGCGATGAGATCGATTGGCGTGGTGACGTCAAAACCGTCGGAGACGATTCGCAGGGCCTGGTAAATTGGCGGCAGTTGCTTCGCCGGAAACTCCACGTCTACTACCGGCCCGATGATTTGTACCACGCGGCCGGTGGCACCGGCGGTGGGAGGCGTATATTCGCTGGACATAGCCATACTCGTTTTCTGCTCCTATGTGCTGCCTATGAAGGCGAAAAAACTGGACGGATTGAAAGCCAGCCAAGATAACACAAGCGCGAAAGTTGCGCCAAGCGGGCGACTTTATTTGATTCGTAAGGTGAACTCTTAAGTCTGCGATGAAGGAATGGCATTCAGCGCCCACGCAGGCCAACTGTTGGCGTTACCGAGGGGGAGACAACCCGATTTCGAATCTATGCCACTAAGCTCTTTTTGATGTAATATGCTTTTGGAGCAGCGGGATAATAAGAAATAAACGAATCGAGAAGTTGCGCGATACCCGACCTCACAACATCGATCAGATTCACGCCCCATCTTCAATTCCCGTTGCCGCTAAATCCGAGAAACGGTTGGCAAGAATCCCGAGTTCGCAGATCCGTTTGTAATCCACCGCAATTGACAAGGAGATAGCTTAATGGGCAAGCGCGCGCAAAAGGTTGGGCGAAAATCGTCGCGGAGAATCCATCAACTGGTGTTAATTGCGATCCTGGTCGCCGTTTTCGCCCTCGCAGCCACGGCGGCAGTTTCACTTCGAGCCGAGGGGAAACAAGAACCAAAGCCCGCGGCGAAAACCACTGATGCTCATGGCAATCCTGGCTACCGAGCCAACGCTCTAATGCCGATTAATGCACAGAGCGGACAGGTCAGACCACTCACCCAGGAAGAAGCCCAAAGATTAGCAAACGGCCTCAAGCAACTGGTGGATCAGTCGACTGATGGGTTGCAGCAGGTGCGGCATGCTGACGGATCCGTCTCAATGGATCTGCAGGGACGCTTTCAGAGTATTGCGGTCGCAAAGCGAGATGATGACGGCACACTGGTGCAGTCGTGCGTCGACAACCGCGAGGCGGCTGCTGCTTTCTTTGAAATCGATCCGCAATTAGTGGGAGTGAACAAAAACGCGAGTCCTGCCACTACTGCAAACAACGCGGCAGTGAAAGGCGAGGATCGATGAGAAATATTATCCTCGCCAGACTTTCTCTGACGCTGCTCACTGCGCTGTTCGTTTGTTCTCTCTCTTCGTCAGCTTTTGGTGCGGCGACAATAGTTATTCAGAATGCTGACGCCGCGGGCATCGGCTTTAATGATACGACCCCGGTGGCACCTGTCGGTGGAAACCCCGGCACGACCCTGGGGCAGCAGCGGCTAAACGCATTCCAATTTGCCGCCAACATCTGGGGCGCAACTCTGAACACCACGACGCCCATCACCGTCCGGGCCACTTGGGAACCTTTAACCTGCGATGCCACTTCAGCCGTTCTTGGTTCGGCGGGCGCAGCTTCTATTTGGCGTGATTTTAGCGGCGCTACCTTTAACGGCACCTGGTATAGCGCTGCCCTGGCCAATGCGCTCACTGGAGTCGATTTGCAGACTGGCACTCAGGAGATCAATGCGCGCTTCAATATCAACCTTGGTAAGACAGGCTGCGGGGAAAGTTTTCCTTTCTACCTCGGGTTCGATACCAATCACGGAAGCGGCACAGACCTGGTGACAGTGCTGATACATGAATTGTCGCACGGCCTCGGCTTTCAGACTTTTACCAGTGCCAGTAGTGGGACGTGGAATAGCGGATTCCCTTCCATCTACGACAGATTTCTTTTCGACAACACTACCGGAAAGACCTGGGCGCAAGCGAGCATGACGGATGCCGAACGGCAGGCATCAGCAACCGGTGTCAACAAGCTCGCCTGGAATGGCTCGCGCGTGACTAGTGATCTGCAAAGTATTCTTGCCACCCCACAGCTAAAGGTTAATTCCCCGGCCGGCATTGCGGGAAACTATTCGGTCGGTACCGCAGGCTTTGGTGCGCCACTGAGTTCGCCCGGAGTGACGGCGAATGTGGCTCAGGCATCCCCCGCTGACGGCTGTTCGGCTTTGACTAATGGAGCCGCGATGTCAGGAAAGATTGCGCTCATCGACCGCGGCGCTTGCACTTTTGTGGTTAAGGTTAAGAACGCCCAGAATGCTGGGGCGGTTGGGGTAGTCATTGTCAACAACACGTCCGGCGTTGTGCAAATGGGCGGCTCAGACAGCACGATCACAATTTCCGCCCTCTCGATTTCGGATACGGATGGGCTCACGATCAAAAGCCAGCTCGGAGCGCCCGTTAACGCAACGCTGCTGGTTAATACCGCGGCCCCATCGGGTGTAGATACTTCTGGACGAGCTTTGCTCTTTTCTCCTAGCTCTTTCCAGAGTGGTTCTTCCGTTTCTCACTGGGACACTACGGCGTTTCCGAATCAGTTGATGGAGCCAAACATCAATGGGGATCTGACGCACAGTGTTGTCCCGGTGTGGGATTTGACGTGGTCGTTGTTTCAAGATATAGGCTGGCGCGGAAACAAGCTTGGCGATTCACAGTTTTTCGTGCGCCAGCATTACCTCGACTTCCTCAATCGCTTCCCCGATGCGAGCGGCCTGGCGTTCTGGAACAATCAGATTGTGGAATGCGGGATCGACCAACCATGCATTGAGCTCAGACAAATAAATGTATCTGCGGCTTTCTTCCTGTCGATCGAATTCCAAGAGACAGGTTACCTCGTCTATCGCTTTTACAAGTCAGCCTACGGCAATATTCCTGGAGCTCCGGTGCCGGTAAGATTCGGCGAGTTTCTGCCTGACACTCAACAGATCGGGCAGGGCGTGGTAGTGGGTGTGGGAAACTGGCAGGCCCAACTGGAGGCTAACAAGCAGGCGTTTGCGCTGGCCTTCGTGACGCGTTCACGATTTACCAACGCTTTTCCCACGTCTTCAAATCCAGCCGCATTTGTCGATGCGCTGTTTGCTAGATCCGGTGTTACGCCTTCAGCGAGTGAACGCAATGCGGCTATCGCAGAGTTTGGCTCAGCTACGAACACGGCAGACACCGCGGCACGCGCGCGTGCTCTCAGGCTGGTCGCGGAAAACTCACAGTTGAAGAGTCTGGAGTTCAACAAGGCCTTCGTGCTAATGCAGTATTTTGGTTATCTGCGAAGGAACCCCAACGATCCGCCGGAGCCGGGGCTCGATTTCGCCGGTTTCAATTTCTGGCTGGGCAAGCTCAACCAGTTCAACGGCAACTTCGTCAATGCCGAGATGGTCAAGGCATTCATCGTCTCCGGCGAATTTCGCCAGCGCTTCGGACAGTGAGGGTCCATAGATGTGATTGCTTCAGGGGTTGGCGGGAGGTGATCCCGCCCGCATCCTGATGTCGCCGGAAGAATCGCAGGTCATTTCGATAACGCGATAACGCTTGCGCAGCCTCCGGAGTTCTTCATCCTGGCGCGCCAGCTGCTCCTGATAGTCGTCGGGTGGATTGCCCCAACAACCTATCATTTGGTAGAAGCGGATCTCTCTGCCGCTCGCATCCACTAGTTTCCCTTTGCGACAACGCGCTTTAATCTGCTTCAACTTCTGGGCAACAGTGACAGTTGCGACTCCGCTTTGCTTTCCTGGCCTTGCCTGGGAAGAAACAACATCAGTAGGTTGGATTCCAGACGGCAGGCAACTGTCGATAGCCTTCGCCCCTGATGCCAACGATGGTGACGATGGTGCCGATGGCAACATCGCAATCGTCACCAACAAAGCCGCCCTTACCAGAAACATCAATGCCATTTGAATCCTCCGTGCGAAGAAAACTATTTTTTGAGATCCTCAAAACAAGAGGCCCCAATCTTTTTGAGATGGGGGCCCGGTTCCTTAGCGTTGCCGTCTGCTAGAGCTTTTCTTCCGGATCTATCCGGATCTTCATCCGTTGCAGCACCTGCACATCCTCATCAGTAAGATCGAGACTCGCATTCCCGTCCCCTTCTTCATCGCTTGAATGTGGCCGCAAGCCGATTTCAAGCCGAAGGGTCAGTTCCATTTCGTAGCCGGCATCGCGCAACCGTTCGATGGCTTCGGCAACTCGCGACGAACTCTCTACTGACTCGTTGATCGCCGTGCCAATGTCGCGAACGATCTCTTTTGCCTCGTCGTCTATTTCCAATCCAGGCGCCTCGTTCTCAAAACTGATCCCGAAGTAGCTACAATATCTTCATTCCGTGTGGTTACATGCTACGCGAGCGTCACGCAGAGGGTCAATAAGCAACTTTATCCGGTACTAGGTTCAACGTGCTGTTAACGAAACTTGCGGATTATGACAGAGAACAAAACGGAGGAGTAGACCCTCACAAATACGGGACCGGAAGCTGTCGTGACCGGGTCCGGGTAGCCCTTAGCTCGTGTGAAATGGAACCGGTACCCGGTCGCTATCGCTCCCCGTTCTGCATTTGTGTCGCTTGAAATCGAGTGCCGCGTCAATTACTCTAGAAATCCCGTTATCCATTTGACGCTCATAAGAGGAGCACTGCGACGGAAAGGATCTCTCCGATCCCTCCGCTTTGCCGACATTTTGATGTACAACACAATTGGGATATTGACTGGTGGCGGTGATGCGCCAGGACTAAATGCTGTAATTCGAGCCGTGGTGACCACCGCCACCGGCCAATATGGGCAAAAAGTTATCGGGATCGAAGACGGCTTTGAAGGACTACTGGGAGAGACCCAGACCCGCACCCTGGCCCCGGCCGATGTTCGTGGGCTGTTGCCTCGAGGCGGCACAATTTTAGGGACCCGTAATCGCGGCAGGTTTGTCGAGCGTAATGCGGACGGAATTGCGACCAGACCTCACGAAGTTTACGACGAGGCAGTTGCGAATCTCAGCCGCAAAGGAATCGATGCGCTGATCGTGCTGGGCGGCGAAGGCACGCTGGCAATTGCCGCCGAATTTGATCGGCTGGGAGTGCCGGTGGTGGGCGTTCCCAAAACTATTGACAATGATCTGGCCTGCACCGAACTAACCTTCGGCTTCATCACCGCGATGGATTTCGCGACCGATGCACTCGATCGCCTGCACACTACTGCCGAGTCGCATGAACGCGTGATGGTCCTTGAGGTGATGGGCCGACACACCGGCTGGATCGCTCTGCATTCCGGACTCGCCGGTGGCGCGGACGTAATCCTGATTCCGGAGATTCCGTTCACGATGCAGTCGGTTGCGGATCGCATTCGCGCACGCGATGCCGCCGGAGCGAATTTCAGTATTGTTGTGGCCGCCGAAGGAGCGATTGAAACGGGACACGATCTCATTTACCAGGACGCGGGTGACCAGCTACATGCCCCGCGCCTCGGGGGCATCGGCGCCTACTGTCAGCGGGAACTCGAAGCGCTCACTGGTAAGGAAACGCGCTGCGTAGTGTTGGGACACTTGCAAAGAGGCGGGCGACCCAATGCTTTCGATCGCATGTTGGCAACGAATTACGGATCGTGCGCTGTGCGTGCTCTGGTGGAAGGAAAACGCGGTGTGATGGTGGCACTCCAAGCCGGCGACGTGATCACCGTACCGATCAGCGAAGCAATCGCAAACATCAAGACCGTGCCGGCAAACGGACAGTTGGTGCGCACTGCACGCGATACCGGAATATCCTTTGGCGCACCAGATGAAGCCCGGTATCATCGTCAACCGTAAGAACTCGCCGGCGGCAGCAGAAAGTGAGCAAATAGTTGTCAGCAGATATAAAAGAAAAACTTCAGTTACAGCTCGACCAACTTGAATCCGAGTTACGAGTGCATTTGCCCAAGGAGATCAAGCGCGCGCTCGAGTTTGGCGACTTGCGCGAAAACTCGGAGTATCGCGCAGCGCTCGATCGGCAGAATGTCGTCAAAGCCCGCATCGTCGAGCTGCGCCAAAGGATCAGCGAGATCTCATCGATCGATGTGTCCAAGATATCGCGCGACAAAGCCGGTTATGGCTCAAGCCTGGTCTTGTATGACGCCGAGAAGGACGAAGAAGTAACCTACCGGTTGGTTACTCCAGAAGAAAGCGATCCGCAGGGTGGCTTAATCTCGACAACGTCGCCGGTTGGTAAGAGTTTGATGGGCAAGGAAGAAGGCGACGAAGTGGTGGTACGCACTCCCGCCGGCGCTCGCAACTTCGAGATCAGAAGCCTGGTAACAATCCACGACCAGGCGGAAGGCAAGACATAGCGCGCCGGTTTTAGATCCAAAGCATCGAAAGCAGTAGGTAGCCCGTCCTCACGCACGGGGCCACCAACTGCCGGTCCTTCGGACCTAACGCCTGGAAAGAACTGACTCTCAAGCAGAACCTTGACAGCACTCGACCCCCTCCATAAAATTCGCCGCTTGGCTGCCAGACGCTGTAAACTAACAATCCCTTCCGGCATAATGAGGTAGAGGAGAATTCAGACAGAAAATGTTTGTTGGTGCTATCGGCCGCGGGGCGCAAAGAATCATTGATGCGATGGTGCGCTGGCTTGCCTACGGCCATATCAATCCCAATATCCTCACCGTCATTGGCGTCGCCATAAATGTTGGTTCGGGTCTACTCTTTGGCTACGGACAATTCTTTTGGGCCGGCATTATCCTCATCGTTGCCAACCTGTTTGACATGCTTGACGGACAAGTGGCGCGGCTGTCCGGACGAGTCACGCGTTTTGGCGGGTTTTTGGATTCCTCGCTCGACCGCCTTTCCGACATGGTCGTTTTCGTGGGCTTAATGGTCTTTTACGCTCGCGACACGCAGTTTCATTCGACCCTCAATGTTTTCCTCGCGGGCGCAGGACTAATGGGGTCAATTATGGTAAGCTACGCGAGCGCCCGGGCCGAGAGTCTTATTGAAAAGTGCGATGTGGGCTTTCTCAGGCGTCCGGAGCGCGTGGTTCTCTTTATTATTGGCGCTTTAAGCACTCATCCGGGTTCGACAAACTTTTTTGCCAATCGAATGCCGGCAGTCCTGTGGGTACTGGCAGTAGGTTCTTACTGGACCTTCGCCCATCGCATGTATCACACCTGGTATGAGTTAACTAAAAGAAAGATTGAGCCGCGAGAAGAGACAAAACCTGCTATTGCTGCATCTAATTCCGGGCCCGAACGCCGAACCGAGCAGCCCCTGGTACACAAGGCTGGTTAGGCCGTAACCCGATGACATTCGCTTGAAGAACTGCTTTAAGGAATCTGAGGTCAAAAGAACGTGACAATATGCCCCTGCTGCGGTTTTAAGTCTGCCAACTCTGGGAGTGGTGTTTACAGTGTTGATTGCCTGTCTTGTGGCGCCCATTCCGTAGGTGAACCCCTGCCGCGACCCGCACGTGAACTACCTGCTTATGGGCGTTCGCTTCTGTTGACTGTTACCGGTTCGTTGGCTGCCCTCGTGTTCGCCGTTGAGACGATAATTGCTCTGGTTGGACGCGCGCCGCTGTCGTTTGGTTTCTGGTCATGGATCGCCGCTGCCGAAACCGCCGCCTGGCATTTGAAGTGGGTGACAATTCCGCTAACAGCTTTGGTTGTTTTTGGAAGTCGCAAAATTTATACTTCGGTCCGGCAATCCCCAAATAATTTCTGTGGCCTACGCGCTGCGCGCAATGGCTACTTCGCCTCGGCGGCAGTTCCGCTTTTGATCTTGGTTCTAATTGGGGTCACCGTGCCGGCACGTTTACGCCACCGGCAATGGGGCATCGAGGCTGGAGACAACGCTTCCATTCAGAGAATCGATCGGGCCTTAGAAGAGTATCGCGCGGCATATGGCGGTTTACCCAGCGATCTAAAGGATCTGCTACCGGGTGATTCAAAGAATCTCCGGGGATTGCCTGACGCAGATGGCTCAATCGCCGAAGCCTTGAAGAATATTGATACTTCCGGCTACCGGCCCACAGCCAACCTGGCCGCAGTGCCAAACAAGAAACCCCAACAATTGCAGGGCGCTGTGCTTAGAAATGCATCGCTCAGCACGGCTGAGGACACCCTCAGCGAACGACTGTCGTTCACAAATTATGAGCTACCCCTGCCGGGTCCAGACAAGATCATGGACACTGAAGACGATTTGATTGTCCGCGACGGCGTGACGTACAAAGTCTCCGAACTTCCCCGACGCGGAAGTAGCACGACATCCGCGGCGCAACCTCGCCGACGCTAGAATACTAAGCTGGTTTCTGCATCCCACGACGCCCTGTATACTCTGCAGGGCGTTTTTCTGTCGACGGAAGACGGCTGACGGACGACCGCCGCAGTCATTCGGTCATCGGTCCGCGGTCGTCGGTCATGTGTCATGTTCAAGAAAATTCTGATTGCCAATCGGGGCGAGATTGCGGTGCGAATAATTCGCGCCTGCCGGGACCTTGGTATTGCTACCGTTGCGGTCTATTCAGAAGCCGATGCTACCGCAGTTCATGTCGGACTTTCCGATGAGGCGGTGTGCCTCGGGCCGGCGCCTTCTCTTGAGAGTTACTTGCGAATTCCGACCATCATTGACGCCGCCAAAGCAACCAACTCAGAAGCGGTTCATCCGGGTTACGGGTTCCTTGCGGAGAATGCAGATTTTGCGCGCGCGGTGGCGGAAGCGGGAATCACCTTCATCGGTCCCGACGCGCAAGCGATGGAGATCATGGGTTCGAAGACCAGCGCGCGGCGCACTGCAGTCGCAGCCGGCGTGCCCATCGTTCCCGGCACTGTCGAACCTCTGCAATCTCTCGATGACGCACAGCGTACCGCAGAACAGTTTGGCTATCCGGTGATGCTTAAGGCTTCTGCCGGCGGTGGTGGCAAAGGCATGCGACTGGTCGCGTCACCTGCAGATTTGCGCTCCGGTTTTGAAAGCGCGAAGTCAGAAGCAGCCGGAGCGTTTGGCGACTCCTCGATCTATCTGGAGAAGGCGGTCACCAAGCCACGTCACATCGAGATACAGGTCTTTGCAGATCGCCACGGCAACGTAGTGCATCTCGGCGAGCGCGAGTGCTCAATTCAGCGGCGCCATCAAAAGGTGATTGAGGAGTGCCCCTCACCGATTAACGATGCGAAACTACGTGAAGCGATGGGCGCGGCAGCCGTCAAACTAACGCGAGCGGTGAATTATCTCGGGGCGGGCACGGTGGAATTTCTGGTTGCCGACGACACTCGCGAATTCTATTTTCTGGAGATGAACACGCGCCTCCAGGTTGAGCATCCCGTCACCGAACTCGTTACCGGAATCGACCTGGTGCGCGAGCAGATCAACGTCGCCGCCGGCGCGCCCCTCTCCTTCACACAAGCGGACGTTCGCTGGCAGGGACACGCGATCGAGTGTCGCGTCTATGCGGAAGATCCGGAAAACAACTTTCTTCCGTCTCCGGGGCGCATCGAGTATCTACACGTGCCTTCCGGCCCGGGCGTGCGAGACGACAGTGGCGTGGCACTAAACTCCGAAGTTTCAATTTATTACGACCCGCTGATTTCAAAACTCGCCGCCTGGGGTCGCACCAGAGACGAAAGTATCGATTGCTTGCGGCGCGCGCTCGATGAGTATGAAGTGGGCGGGATCAAGACCACGCTTCCCTTCTTCCGCGAAATTGTGCGCGATGACGAATTCCGGTCTGGACAACTGGATACCGGTTTCATTTCTCGTTTTAATGAACGCCGCGCAATTGAAAGGACTGAGCCTGATCGGGAAGAAGAGGACATGGCGATGATCGCAGCTGCGATTCACTACGCAAACATGCGGAAGCAAGCTTCAACCAATCATTTCTCCGGCGACGAGAGTCGCTGGAAAATGTCGGGGCGGAAGTCTTTGCTGGATGGGCGAAACGTAATAAAGGCAGACAAGCGACTCAAAAGATAGCGACGGGTTCAGAAGTGCCGTAGGCACGAAATGTTTATAGAAACCGTTCTTGCCAAAAATCGCTTTGGAGTAACCGCCAACTCAGAAATGAAACTAAGAGCCATAACTTCTGACAACGAGTACAAAATCTCGCTCGACTTCGTCGCTGGTCTAGCCCGCGCCGAAGTAGATGGGCGTCACTACGAGATTGATGTACGTGAACTGGGGCAGGGACAGTATCTGTTGGTAAACGGAACCAGCGTTCACAAATGTCGAGTCGAACGCGATCGCTACTCCTCACATGAAGGCGCATTGGCGGTAACTCTGCGTGGCCGCAATCACAATGTTGTAATAGTCGATCCGAAGCGTCTGCGTAGCGGACAAAGCTCCGCCGCCCA
>JANLYH010000048.1:0-21196 GCA_031365545.1 Pyrinomonadaceae bacterium
GAGACTCGTTCGCAGGAATGCTTCCAGAAGACATTCGGGTTTTCCTCCAACAAGTTGCTAAAACGGGGAGTGCGTAGGGGTTAGTTCGTCGCTACTTTACACGGGCGGCCCGCGCTTGGGCAAGCTGATTTGCCGATAAAGCGCTGCGCACTGGAGTTTTTGAACTGCCTTGAAGCGCGCAAGTTGCCTCGCAGTGCGAAGTGTGGGGTTCGCCTTGTTCTTGAAGAATTCGCGCGCGCGGTCCCAGTGAGGAGGTTGTCTGATATCCCTAATGACCTGTACACCGAGAGAATTCTTCAGCCTCGAGAGGTTTTCGATTACACTTCCCCGTCCACTCAAGAAAGCAAAAGAGATCCTTCATGCGAATACGAATCGTCGGGTTGCTTCTTTTCACCTCGTTACTTCTACCTATAGTTGTCTTCGAACGAGTGGCAGCAGATTACGGGATCGCGATTGCCCGTAACCAGCCAGCTTTGGCAGCAATTCCCTCGCCCGAAGATGTACTCGGCTTCGTGCCCGGCGACGATCGTAAGCTCGCCAGTTGGAATCAGGTGATCGCATATTTTGAAGCACTGGATAAGGCCAGCGATCGCTTAAAGTTTGAAGAGCTTGGCAAGACAACGATGGGCAAGCCTTTTGTGATGGCAACCATCAGCGCCCCCGAAAACCTGGCGCGGCTTGAGGATTACAAAAACATTCAAGACCAACTCGCGGATCCTCGCAGGCTCGGCGCTGCGGCCATTCGCGATCGCAATGCCGCGGATATGATCAAACGCGGCAAGACGATCGTTCTGATCACCTGCGGTATCCATTCGACAGAAGTTGGATCATATCTCTCAAGTATGCTCATCGCTCATCGCCTGGCTTCGTCTAACAGCCCGGAGATTCAGCACATCCTGCAAAACACGATCATTCTTTTGGTGCCTTCGCTGAATCCTGACGGCGTAGATATTGTCAAAAACTGGTACGACAAAACGCTCGGCACGCCTTACGAAGGAACTGATCCGCCGGAGCTTTATCACAAGTACACCGGTCACGATAACAATCGCGACTGGTATGCGTTCACGCAAGTGGAGACGCAGATCACTGTCGACAAGATTCACAATGTCTGGCATCCGCAGATTGTCCACGACATACATCAACAGGGCCCGCGGGGTTCTCGTCTCTTTCTGCCTCCCTACATGCAGCCGGTTGAGCCGAACGTGCCAAAGCAAATAGTCGCAGGCTACACGGAACTCGGCGAGTTTATGGCGCGGCAGATGCGCGTTGCGGGTTTCACAGGCATTACGACCAATTCAACTTACGACGCGTGGTCGCCCGCGCGCGCCTATTCGCACTACCACGGCGGCGTCCGCATTCTTTCCGAGACCGCTTCTTGCAAGATCGCTTCGCCAATCACAGTAAAGTTTGACGAATTACGAAAGGGCGAAGGCTACGATCCCAGAAACGAGTCTGCCACTTATGGTCCGCTCTGGCGCGGCGGCGAGTGGCATCTGCGCGATATTACAAACTACATGACCACTGCGGCGTTTCTGTTATTACGCCACGCCTCCGAAAATCGTAGCGAGTGGCTGAGTAGATTTTATGAGATTGGGAAGGAAGCCGTTAGGCCGCGAAAAAAAGGTGAGTTGTTTGCGTTTGTGATTCCCGAAGCACGCCACCGCGACGACTTGTTACAGGTGCTGAGCCGAGCCGGTGTTGAGGGGTATTCTCCGCTGGCATTCAAGGCTGGGGGAATCAAATACTCCGAAGGCACCAACGTGATACGGCTGGATCAGCCATATGGAGCTTTCGCAAAAGCTTTGTTGGAGAACCAGAAATATCCCGACCTGCGCGATCAATCAGGTCATCCAGTTTCCCCCTATGATGTAACCGCTCACACACTAGCGCTCTTGATGGGAGTCAAGGTGGTGTTCGTGCGCCAACCCTTTGTTTACAAACTACCGGAGGGGAGCGGAGGAAACAGTTGCACCGGATTCGGAGACATCGAGGAAAAGCTCGGCATTTACAAATCACACCTCGGAGTAATCGACGAGGGCTGGACGCGTTGGTTGTTGGACCACGAGCATTACCTATACTCTTCAATCGGAGACGCGGAAATGCGCTCCGGCAATTTGCACCAGCGATTCGACACGGTTGTAATTCCGGACCAATTGCCTGGCTCAATTCTCAATGGCTACAAAGGCGGCACGATGCCGCCAGAATACGAGGGTGGACTGGGACCAGCAGGCGTGAAGGCGTTGCGTGAATTTGTCGAGCAAGGTGGCACGCTCGTTTGCCTGAATCGTGCTGCAAGTTTCGCCATCGAACAATTCAAACTTCCCGTGCGCGACGTTGTTGCCGACGTGTCTGAAAAAGAATTCTTTGTGCCCGGATCGATTCTGCGCATTGAGCTGGATACGACGAGTCCAACAGCCCAGGGAATGCCGATGGAGACTATTGCGTGGGTTGAGGACTCGCCGGTGTTTGAGGTATTTCAAGGAGAGAGCCCGCTCCCAGCGTCTAACGTCCGCGTAATCGCCCGCTACCCAACCGACAGGAATCCGCTGCTGTCGGGTTGGTTGTTGGGCGAGAAACGAACCAGGGGCAAGGCAGCGCTCGTTGAAGTGACCTTGGGTAAGGGACGTATCGTTCTCTTCGGCTTTCGTCCGCAATATCGCGGCCAGTCGCTGGCAACATTTCCGCTATTCTTTAATGCAATCTCGGCAAAGTCACAGTAGGAGGTTACCGAAGAAGCGGGGGCAAGCGCGCCTTCCTGACCTTGAGGTTATTACCCTTGAGTGATCAATTGCTGGATTGGATGGCTTTCCTGGCAGTTTCCGGATTCTTGAACCTTCCCCGCCTCGCTAGCGTATAGTAAATTACACGGCGCCCGGAGAAGCTTGGTATTAACCGACGCCGAGGCCTAAATGGTCGCACTTCTTTTCACTGCAATTTTCATCGTCGGTCTACTCGCTATCAGCCTTTATTTTCTGGCTCCGCGTACGAACAGCTCGGAACACGGCTTACTGCCGCCACGTGAACCTCCGCGTGGACTATTCAGTGGCCAAGACGCTTTTGAGTCTGCCGTTCCGCAGCTTCCTGATCTTGGCGATCGCGAAGCCTTTCGCCACTCCTTGCTCGAACACGCGAGATCCGGCGACAAGAGTGCGTTGGATGAAGCACACTCGCATGGCGAGCGGGAACTGTACCAAGAATTATTGGAGCAGTTCACGGCACAAGCTGATAGTGCTCCCACGCTTCTGGATTTAGTTTCCTACGTTACACGTAACGAATTGCCCGTCACCTTGAACCTGGCGGAAGCCATAATCAGTTCGTGGCAGGTTTCACCCGACCGCCGTTCTACGGCAACTACTTTGCATCTGACGGCGTTGGCGGACGATGCCGCGCTTTATCAGCGCACTGTTGAGGCTGCATTACAGTTCTGGCACCGCGGATTGCTTGCGGATGTTTCGCCAGCAGAGTTAAGAGCATTATTTGACGGCGAATTCTGGGTACTCTCAACTCGTACCAGAAGTTCCGGCGCCGGTTTCCTCTTGAAGCGCAAACTCGCAAGCGCTCGTCGCGAATTGGAAACCGCGATGCGTGCTAATTGAACAACCCGGTTTCCACAGATTTGGAAAGGTAGATCGAATTATGGAAAACATTGACGTCGTTTCGCTGTTGCCTGTCTTGCTGGTCGGCTTCTTCCTCTTGATTGTGTTGCTGGTCATACTGCGGCGCATCTTTGTAAACGTCGGCGCTCGCGAAATCGCAATCAAAGAAAGACGTTATTTGGGCTCAAAGATGCCGCCCGGCCGCGTGGTCGCAACTGAAGGCGAAGTTGGCATTCAGGCAGACGTGCTCAAGCCCGGCCTACACTTGATCAAGTTTCCCTTTGAGAAAGTCGTACGCAAAGTTCCCTTGATCGAGATTGGTCCTGACGAATTGGGCATCGTTGAAGCCATCGACGGCGAGCCGATGCCGCCGGGAAGAATCTTCGCGCTGGATCGGGCGCAGAATGCGCACAACAACTTTCAGGATCCAATCGCGTTCATCAAACAAGGCGGCGTGAAAGGCATTCAGTTGCGGACGCTGCCGCCCGGCTTATGGCCGATTCACCCCTACCTCTTTCGCGTGTCGGTGGCGAAGACGACCGTGATCCCGCAAGGAAAAGTGGGTGTAATCATCGCCGCTGACGGCGCTTCGCTTGATCCTGGCCGGCTGCTGGCGCGAGCAGTTGAGGGACACATCAGTTTCCAAAACGCCGAGTTGTTTGTTTCCGCCGGCGGACAGCGTGGTCCGCAAGTAGACATTCTCACGCCCGGCACCTATCGCATTCTGACGCAATCCGGACCGCTCGAAGGCGGCGGCGAACCCAAGCCCGGCTTGTTTTCGATCAGAGTTTTCGATGCCACTGTGATTAACGAGAATCAGATTGGACTGGTTGAAGCGTTGGATGGTTCGCCCCTGAACCCGGGCGACTACGTGGCCGAATCGGTTGCGGGTCACGATAATTTTCAGGATGGACATGAGTTCATCGATGGTAAAGGCCAGCGCGGTCCGCAAAAAGACATTCTGCTGCCCGGCACTTACTACATAAACCCGCTGCTCTTCAAAGTTATTCTCGAATCTGCGAAAGAGATAAAGCCCGGTGAAGTGGCCGTGATCGTTTCCAACACGGGCAAAGATCCATCAGACGATATTCGCCGCCAGATGGCCGCCAAAGTGCGCGAACGGATGGAACGAGAAGAACGAGAGCAAGCCGAGCAATCAGCAGCCGTGCTCGACAAGATCGACGACGGCAAAACTGCCGCGGAGATTAAGGTTGAACTAATGACCGGAGACCCGGCTGACCGGAGACTTGATGAAGGCGCTCACGAAGCCTATGTGGTACCGGAAGGGTATCGCGGCATTCAGGAGACAGTGGTTGGTCCTGGACGTTACTACGTGAACACTTTGGCGATTACGCCAATCATCATTCCGACGACCAACCAGACAGTTGAATGGACCTCGGGCGAAGTCGTCAACACTTTCAACCCGTTTGAAGTGATCTCGAAAGACGGTTTCACGATGCAGTTGGAAGTGCGCGTTGTTTTTCGTGTCAAACCGGAAGACGCGCCTTTCATGGTTGCGAAAATTGGCGGCATCGAACGCTTGATTCAAAACGTGATGCACCCGCTGATCGACTCGATCTTCCGCAACCAGGCTTCTGAATCTTCCGCCATGGCGTATTTGCAAAACCGTCACGAAGAGCAGGAACGCGCCGAGGCCCGCGTGCGGGCTCATCTGCTGAAGTATCACGTAGACGTAGTCAATGTGCTTATCTGCCACATCCATCTGCCGGAAGAGTTGATGAAGACGCAGACCGAAAAGATTTTGGCCGAGCAGCGCCAGAGCATGTACAACGCGCAGCGCGAAGCTGAGGAAAAGCGCATTCAACTGGAAAGAACAAAATCGCAGGCCGACAATCAAAGAGACTTGATGCAAGCCACGGTGGGCGTCGAGATCTCCGGCAAACGTGCTGAACAGCGCAAAGCCGAAGGCGAAGGCGAAGCTCACTACATTCAGCAAACAGGCCGGGCCGAAGCAGAGAAGGTGCGCCTGATGGGTGAAGCCCAGGGCGTGGCTTATCGCGAACAGGTCAACGCGCTTGGCGCGCAGGGTGTGGCTCTGGTGGAAGTACTGAAGGTGATCGGCGAAAAGGGTGTACGCATCACGCCGGACATCATGGCATCAGGTGGTGGCGAAGCGAGCGGGGCCGGTGGCGGCATCGGCACGTTGCTGCTGTTAAATCTGTTCCGCAACCAGATGAACTTACCTGCGGCCAATGGCGAAAAGCCGGGAAAGTAAACAAAGACTAATTACCCGCACATTTACGCAAAGAAACGCGGATCAGCAATTTCACTCATGGATGCTGGTCCGCGTTTTTCTGCGAGAATCCGTAGCTGAATTTTCTCTTAACCCAGGTACATCTGCGCAGCCATCTTGGTGAGTTTCCAAACGCGCGACCATTCGATGCCGCCGCCATCTTCGCGGCCAGAAAGCTTGTCGAGGATCAACTTGCCAAACTTGCGCCCCTCGCGCCGCAACATAAACTCTTTCGCGTAAGGCTTGGCGGTTTCGAAGAAGCTGAATTCCGGATCGGTAACGATACCGATGCCTTCGAGCGTCATCAGCGCCCGCATGATGTAGGTGAAGTTTGCGGGCAGACGGAAAGGATATTCATAGATCACTTCAGCGAGGTCGTAGGTCAGTTCCTTAAACTTAACCTCACCCAACTTGAGATTCAGATAAACTTCGAAAAGCTTCTCAACCACCGGTCGCACAGTTTCGGGATCAACGCCGGGCTTGAGGAAGTTGAGATTGATGATGTCCTGGCCCAGCCCGTGTACGTCGCGCGCCACCACGTGAAAGAAAGCGTCGATCATCTGCGACTGCAGTTTCGTGGAGATGCGTCCGACCATGCCAAAGTCGAAGAAAGCGAGATGGCCGGAATCCAGCACCAGCAAATTGCCGGGATGCGGATCGGCGTGGAAGAAACCATCTTCCAGCAACTGCTTCAGATAAGTTCGAACTAACAGCCGGTTAACTTTTACTGCTGAGATACGACGCGCGCGCAGTTGCTCAACATCTGTAACCTTGGTGCCGCGAACGAATTCCAACGTCAAGACGCGACGGCTCGTATGTGACCAGTAGATTTTGGGAACCCGAATCACGTTCCAGGTGCGGAAGTTGTAACGGAAACGATCGGCATTCCGTCCTTCCTTCACATAATCCATCTCTTCAAAAACGGTCGCGTGAAATTCGTGCAACATCCCTTCCCAGTCGGCATTCTCGTTTGCGCGCGGGAAGAAGCGGTTGGTTAACTTCACCAGGCGATGGAGGATCGCCACGTCGAAGCTGATGATTTGCTCGAGGTCGGGGCGCTGAACTTTAACTGCGACTTCCTGGCCCGTCGCCAAACGCGCACGGTAAACTTGACCCAGCGAAGCCGACGCCACCGGCTCAGCATCAATCTCCGCGTAACACTCCTGCAAACTTCGCCCGAGCTCCGCTTCAATGCGCGCAAAAGCCTCGGCAGTAGAGAACGCCGGAACTTGATCTTGCAGGGTCGCCAACTCCTTAACATAAGCCAGCGGCAAAAGATCTGCGCGCGTGCCGAGCGCCTGCCCGATTTTAATGAACGTCGGCCCCAAACCAACCAGGCTCCGGCTCAGCCAGGCAGCCTGGTGCTCTAACCGAGCTGCCTTGTTGTCTGAGCCTTCATGCCCGCGAAAAACAAGCAAGCGAGTTAACCGGATGAGCTTATCGAAGGAAATGGAAAGCAGGAATCCGGAGCGCGCCTTGATGCGTGCTGTCAGATTGTCTAATTTTGCTTCGTCGCGAAGCCGTTCTACCCGGCGGCGGTTAAAGTCTGCGCGAATGTCGTAAGTGTCGAGGAAGAGATAGAGCGTAAACAGTCCGAGCACCCGCGCTACTCGCGCCAGCCGGAACCAGCCGCTCAGGCCGCGGCCTTTGAGAGTTTCAGCAACCAGTTCGTCAGTTAACGGAGGCGGTGCGGAGCCGGACTTAACGGAAGGCGCCGGAGCTTCACCCGCGTTGCCGATGGCCTGACCATTACCGTTGCTGCCAGGCAAGGTCGATGTTGAAATCAATGCTTGTGTAGAACTCATCGTTCGTTCAGCCAGAAGCGCTCCCTAAACCAGCGAGAGCATGTGCCGCGAGCCACCTCGTTCAAAATAATTCTCCGCGCGCCTCAGATCTTTTCCGATCTGTGCCTTCAATTCTTCAAGGGAACCAAACTTTTGTTCATCACGCAAGCGGTGGAGAAATCGGACCCGCACCACATCTCCATACAGATCGCCCGCCCAGTTGACTACGAAAGTCTCGACCGAAGGTTCCCTATCGGCCGTAAAAGTCGGGCGCACGCCTATATTCGTAACACTGCGGCGCCATTCTCCTTCAATCAGAGTTCCGGTCACATACACGCCGTTGCGGGGTATGACGCGATTTTGCGGGCGCAAGTTGGCCGTCGGGAAACCGAGCTGGGCTCCCCTTTCTGCCCCATGTTCTACGCGTCCTTCGACGCCGTAAGGGCGTCCAAGCAGTCGCCGCGCCAAGTTCACCCTGCCCTCTAACAATAGTTTCCTGACTCTGCTCGAGCTCACGCGCTGATTCCGAAACTGGACCTCCGGAACTTCGTCGGCGAAAAAACCAAGTTCGGCGCTCGCGCGGCGCAGTAGTTCAATGTTGCCTTCGCGATTGTGACCAAAAGCGAAGCCGCGTCCCAGGTAAACCTCCTTAGCGTGCAGGCGGTCCTTCACTACATCGCGCAGAAAGGCCGCGGCGCGAATCTGAGAAAACGTCTCGTCGAAGCGAATGACAATCGTCTGTTCTATTCCCAGAACGCCAAAACCCTCAACCTTCTGATCGAGAGTCTGGAGTAGTGGTGGCGACGACTCGGGATGCAATACCGCTCGCGGATGTGGATCGAAAGTTATGACAGTGGGAATGGCGCCAGTCTCCCGCGCTCTTTCCGCAACGGTGCGCATGATTAGTTGGTGACCAAGGTGCAGACCATCAAACACTCCGAGCGTCAGCACCGTCGGCCGTTGGATATCTGCGTTGTCAGTTCCGTGAAAGAGGCGCATACAAAAATAAGGATGAAGGCGGAAGGATGAAGGATGAAGCAGCTACGCGAGACGTCTCCAATCCATCATCTTTCATGTTCATCCCTCAATCCTTCATCTGTTACTTGGAGCCCGTCGTAAGCCCATTCAACTCCCGCAGGCAGCTTCGCGGAGTCGCGCTCATGCTTCACGTCATGGGCGATATGAGTTAGATAGGCTCGCCGCGGCTTGATCTTTTCGATGTACTCGAGCGCTTTGTCGAGCCACAAATGGGTGGGATGTTCCTTGAATCGCAGGCAGTCAAGCGCCAGCGCATCCAGGCCCTCCATGTTTGCCAAAGTCTCCGGCGGAATTTCACTGAGATCAGTAGCGTACGCGAAGTCGTTGAAGCGGTAAGCCATCACCGGGAGCCGTCCGTGAATTACCGCCAGCGGGGTAATCAAGAAATCTTCGTGCAAACAAAAAGGCGCGCCCGGCTCGACCGTATGTGGAATTACTTGCGGCAACCCGCCGCCGAAGTGCGATGGCTCGAAGATGTATTTAAAAATGCGTCGGATATCCACCCAGGCGCGCTCATTGGCATAGAGACCCAGCGCGCCATGGCGAAAGTTCAACGGGCGAACATCATCAAGGCCAAAGATATGATCGGCGTGGCAATGTGTAATCAGCACTGCGTCGAGGCGCTTGAGACCGTAGCGCAATGCCTGCTGGCGGAAGTCTGAGGAAGTGTCTACGAGGACTGACTGACCGGCATGTTCGATCAGAATGGAAACGCGCAAGCGTTTGTCACGCGGATCGTCAGAGGTGCAGGTCTCACATTCGCAGGCGATCGAAGGTACGCCGGTCGATGTTCCGGTACCAAGAAAGGTTAGCTTCATTTAGTGAATCGTAAATCGTGAATCGTAAATAGAGATCCAACCGGGGACGCGCGCCGCAAACAGGTGATCCATTTACGATTTACGATTCACGATTTACTTAACCTCCGGTAATGTCGCGGTTTGAAAAGGTACGGGCCTTTGGCGTCGCATTGGTCAAGGAAACGAATTGCATGCGCAGATCGGCGAGTAGTCCTTCGAGGATCTGTTGTTCCGGTGGCAGTAGATTGCCGTGCGTTTTTTGCTCCAGCATGCCCAGCACATCTATCCAGTGCTTGCCCAGTTCGAGATCCACTTCGCGTTTACCGCTTACCGGATGCTCCATCATTCCCAGGGAAGAAGCAGCATTTGAGGCTATCGACAATATGAAGTTTGGAAAGCCCGCCGGATCTTCAACACTGGCGGGATCCAATTCCTCACTTGTGTCCGGGACGGATTCATTGTCTGCCGGCTTCGGTTCGGCTGGAGCGGAAGCCTCTTGCGGATCCGCTTCAGGTGCAATTGAAGCGGTGGCAGCTGTGGCCGGAGGTTCTGGTGCTAAAGCAGCCACGGGATTAGTGACCTCCACCCTTGGCGTTTCAACTTCAGGCCGCTCATTTTCCGGCACGTCGCGCGGCGAGCCGTCAGGATTAAAGAGTCGCCTATCCGTAACTTTATAGCTGGTTTGTTCCTCGTTCATTTTCCCTGCCTATAAACTAAACACTCTGACTACGACGGCTAAGCGTCGGTAAAATCTTAAGAGTTTTGCTGTGTGTTGATGGTAGCACAAACGAGTTCCGAGTTTCGCGTTCCAAGTCGTGAATTCTGAGTCCTGAGACCCCGGTTCTGCATTTCGAGTTTCCAGGTGCCGCGTTCTAAACTCCTAACTCGAAACTTAAGCTCAGAACGCGGAACTAATCCCATGCCTGCCAATTTTCAAGACCTGGTCGAACTCATGCGACGGCTACGCTCTCCGGACGGATGCCCCTGGGATCGAGAACAGACCTACGCTTCCCTCGCGCCTATGCTCCTCGAGGAAGCTTACGAAGCATTCGAAGCTGTCGAGGAAGCGCGTGAGGGTCATCCGAATGAACTACGCGACGAGTTGGGTGATCTGCTTTTCCAGATCGTCTTCTACGCCCAGGTCGCGCAGGAGCAGGGCGACTTCTCAATCTCCGATGTGACCCAAGCAATTCACGAGAAGATGGTGCGGCGCCACCCACACGTCTTCGGTGACACCAATGCCGCAGATACGGCGACGGTGCTGCGCAATTGGGAAGCAATGAAGCAAGACGAACGGCGTGCCGCCGGGAAGACCGATCGCAATGAGTCGCTGCTTGACGGTGTGTCTTCCAAAGCACCGGCACTGATGGAAGCACACCAACTCTCGACGAAGGCTGCGCGCGTAGGCTTTGATTGGGAAAAGCTCGAAGACATCTTCCGAAAGCTTGAGGAAGAAGTTGGCGAGTTGCGGGCGGCCATTCAGACTCATGCGTCGTCGAACTCGGACGCCCACCACACTCGCGTAAGAGAAGAACTCGGTGATGTGCTGTTTGCCGCAACGAATATTGCGCGCCACTTGAAAGTCGAACCCGAGGCTGCCTTGAAGTTAACTAACCGGAAGTTTCGAAAACGTTTCGGTTTTATCGAAAAGAAATTGCAGGAGCGTGGTCAGGCTTTTGACGCCACCACCCTCGACGAGATGGAAGCGCTCTGGCAGGAAGCGAAAAAGCAGTAGGCGCAAAACTGGCCGCTCTTCATGGGGACCGCGTCTGTCCTGCCCGCAACGCGCGGCGTAGGCGCCGCCGTCTTCTAAAGTCAATTTTGTCGGCAAACCTTTCGCGCTGCGCGCTCATTGCGGGCGGGACGCCCGCGCTCCCAGTAAAGAGATGGCATCCGTTACAAAGAAAAGGCCCGCTCGAAAGCGGGCCTCGTGATTTAGTCAACCTTACTTACAACTTCCAGCTAGTCGTTGAGTTGCAGCGAGCGAAAAACGCTGCGAAACGCAGTTTGATAACTCGCCGACTCGTTTTCCGGCGCCACAGCAATCAAGTAAAACAGCTGGCCGTTGCGCAGTTGAGTTGTTATCACCGTGATTGCTTCGGCCTGACCGGTTGCCTCGTTGACATTCGTCAGACTCGAAGTCAACCCGGCTCGTCCGGCCACGGTGGTACGCACCAGATTGCTGCGCTGGCGCAGGTTTGCATTGCCCTGAGTCAAACTATTCAGGAACTCCTGAGTTGCCTGTTGCAGGTTCCCGTTTTGCGTTTGGGCCATACCAAGGTTCACTCCGTGGGTGTAAACAACCTGGCCTTGATACTGTCCATAAGCACCCTCCGGTGAAAACCAAACCGAATTGCTCTCGCTCAATTGGCGCCAATTGGTGGGAACGCTCACGCGCACTACCCCGCCCAGCGTGGAGTAACTTTGATAGCGCGTTGCGGGATAGTCAACGCGACCGCTTGGCGCATTGCCGGGATAGTTTCCGCTAGTCTCTCCGTTCGGATACTTGTTGCCACTCTTCGCAATCTCTTCCATTGAAGGAGCGCGACCCATCCCACGCAGGCGCGCCTGAATTCTTGTGAAGTCGCGCGTGTCGCGAACGGGATTGTCAACGCGCAGATATTGAGCTTCCTGGTTGATTCGCGCATAGCGATCCGCAGGGCTCGGGTGACTGCTTAAGAACCCGCCGCTGCTTCCGCCGCTCTGCTGTTCGATTGTCTTGAACATGTTGGCCAGATCTTTCGGGTCGTAGCCGGCGCGGGCCATGATCTGCGCTCCCAAAATATCAGCCTCAGTCTCATATTCACGGCTGAACTTTAGAAAATAAACACCGACTCCCTGGCCGGCAATTTGCGCCGCGGCGCCTGCCGGACCACCAACTATCGCTCCACCAATACCGAGGATTCCCGCAAGCAAACCATACTTCTGCGCTTTGGATGCCTGCGCAGTACCGTGTCGCAGGGCAACGTGGCTCAGCTCGTGGGCCATCACGCCGGCCATTTCGCCTTCGTTACGCGCCGCTTCAATCATGCCGCGGTTCACATACATTGGACCGCCCGGAAGCGCGAAGGCATTAATGTCACGCGCGTTTACGATCTTGAAATAATATTGAAACTCTGGATGCTGAAACTCCGCTGGAATAGCATTCACCAATCTCTGCCCGACGCGCGAAACATAGTTAGTAGCGTCGGAGTCGTTTAAAATCGGCATCTGCTGTTCGACTTCAGCCGCCGCTTGCCTGCCAACTTTTACGTCGTCCGCGATCTTGTATTTGTTGCCGTGATATGTGATTTTCGTCTGGGACCATACTGAAACGGGCATCGCCAAAACCGCGAGCACGGTCAACCAGGTCATCATCCGTCTCATGCTGTTTGAATTATTCCTAATCATTTCTCTCCTCCGTCTACGCTAAAACAACTCTCTTTTAAACTTCATTCTTCTAAAGGGACAACCAGAGCGGCCCACTGCGAGGTTTGCCGCTCTTAGTCTTTAATGCTCGACTCATCCTCCCCGGATTTAATACCTTGACTGCACTGTCGCTTTTGTAGGAAGAAAACCTTTGGCCCAAGGTCGATACGGTCGGTACGATGACCAAAGGGAAAATCTCGGTTGCCAGCCTTTTGTTGCCGAAACATTACAAGCCGGAAACTGAGGCTGAACCAAAACGCAACATCTTTTGCGTCATTGAGAACGATTTCAGTTCGAAGATTCTGCAAGTTAGTTATTTGATAAACCCTCCGGCCGTACCTACTGCAATGCCAGTGCCAGATGGGCCCATCTCAAGATTTAGTTCTTGGCTGGATGTGTTCATTAAACCACTGCGAGGGTTCGGCAAGGGGCGCAATCTCATGCGGCTTGCCTTTCCAGACGCGAACCATCGAGATGATCAGGAAGATGAATGCCGCGAGGCCGAACAATCCGCCACCGACTGAGCTGTTAGCAATAGCGCCAATCACCCCAAACAGTGTTTGCACAACCAGAATGGCGATGTGTAGGGCAAGACCCTGGGCCGCGTGGAAACGCACGCGTGGCTCTTTTCTGGGCACTAAAAATAATTCCAACAAGGCGACAACTACGCCAACGTAAAAGGGCGCGTAAGGCAGAATCATCGCCCAATTCTCGGGCAGGCCAATACCGGTCACTGATCTCTTAGTTGGCTTCTCCTCTATCGGCCGATATGGTGCAGCTGGTGGTTGATACGGTGCAGGCGCTGAAAAAGTCGGCGGCGCGAAAACCGATTGATAGGGCGAATCGGCAGGAAGGTTATCGTAGCGCCTGGTCGGAGCTTCTGAATAGAGGTTGCGGCGGGCATCCTCGGCGGGACCGGGACCAACTTCGCGCGTCGCTCGCCTCACTTCCTGAGTCTCCGGGCTGCTCTCAACCGCAAGGTCGGCAGC
Source organism: Pyrinomonadaceae bacterium (assembly GCA_031365545.1). Lineage (GTDB taxonomy): Bacteria > Acidobacteriota > Blastocatellia > Pyrinomonadales > Pyrinomonadaceae > PSRF01. The sequence continues at coordinate 13,867 of JANLYH010000048.1, forward strand.
GTCGACCTTCCTAACGAAGTCAGGATCAAGCGGATTAGTATCGTATTTGCTCTTCTTCGGCTCCATCAGCAAGTCCTACGTTCCATTGTCGTTGATGGTTCAATCTTACTCGCCCGCAATTGCATACTCAACCTCTTCCCAACCCTCCTCGCGTTCGGAGATGCGAAAAGCGCGCATCACAGGGGTTGGTCCAGCCAGGCCAATTATGAAGTAGACGGCCTGTGGATAGTAAGCGAGCCGGACGTCTGTTTCGGAAGGCAAGGGTTCTGCGGAGCGCGGGTGGGAATGATAGATCGCCAGAAGCTCTTCGCCGCGCTCGCGCATCTGGCGCTGTGCGTTAAAGAGATCCTCCGGCGCTGCTTCGTAGGAAACGTGAATATCTGCGGCGATGTTACGAAGGGGATAAATGTTCTGAGCAGCACCTTTCTCGGTACCCCCAATTAAGCCACAACATTCCGCGGGTGCGGCATCTTTGGCACAAGTAAAAATGCTTTCTACTTGAATTCTATTTAGAGTTGTCATCTAGCTTGCCTGGGCGAACAGTTTTGCTAAGATAACTTTCGATGTCAAAAGCATTTGATGAAATCGCAAAACAAGTTACTCAGCTTTCGCCGCAGCAAAGGACTAAATTGGCAAGCCTGCTCCTCGAGTTGAATGAAGGCGAGGCAAGCACGGAGGCGAGCGCCGAATGGGAACAGGAGATTCTGGCTCGCATCCGGGCCGTCGATGAAAGCGAGGTTGAGGGAACTTCGTTTGAATCGGTACTGCGTGAGGCAGAGGGTCGCCTCGCTTCGTGAAACTCAGATTTGTTGATGAGGCTAGTCTGGAATTCCTCGACGGAATCTCCTATTACGAGGAACAACAAAAGGATCTGGGACGTCGCTTCAAAGGTGAAGTTGAGCAAACCTTGCTTTGGTTGGTTGAGCATCCCGAAGTTTGTCGGCTCAGGCCAGGCGACTACCGAAGGCTAAACCTGCGGATTTTCCCTCATTATATTCCTTACATCGTGAGGGGCTCAACTTTGTGGATTCTCGCTATAGCGCAACAACACCGAAATCCTGAGTATTGGGTTCAACGAAAGCAGAAGACGATCTGATTTGCTTCGGCCACTGGCAATGTCAGTAACTGTTAATCCTTAACAACTCGAAGATGCAACTCTTGCAACTGCTTTTGATCAACCTCGCCCGGCGCGTCGATCATCAGGTCAGTCGCTGACGCTGTTTTCGGAAACGCCATCACGTCGCGAATATTTTCGGTCGGCACCAACACCATCAACAGTCGGTCAATGCCGGGCGCGATACCTCCGTGTGGCGGAGTGCCAAACTCCAACGCATCAAGGAAAAACCCAAAGCGCGCGCGCGCCTCTTCAGTGGTCATGCCGAGTGCCTTGAATACAAGACGCTGCACATCGCGTCGATGAATACGAATCGAGCCGCTGGCCATCTCCACTCCATTAATCACCGGATCGTAGGCCTTGGTGCGCAGCTTGCCGAGCAGCGCCGTTTCACCACCGTCTACGGCTCGCTCAAGCAGCGGCAAATCTTCGTCCAGCGGTGACGTAAAAGGATGATGCATCGCATAGTAACGATCGTCGTCCTCGTCGTACTCAAACATCGGAAACTCAGTAACCCACAGCGGCGCATAGACACTCGCGGGTATCAACTTTTCACGACGAGCCACTTCGTTGCGCAGGGCGCCCAAACTTGCTGCCACCGTTTTCGCTTTTCCTGCAACGATCAAAACTAAATCACCCTTCTCCGCGGCAGCGTCCCTTGCCAAGTGTGTGACAGTTCGTTCACCGAGGGCCTTCAGCAGAGATGACGTGACTTCATCGCCGAGTTTGATCCAGGCCAGTCCCGTGGCGCCGTAGCGCTTGGCGAATTCCTGCAATTCGTCCAGAACTTTTCGCGAAAGGCCGGCGCCGCCCTTGACCACAATTCCCTTCACTTCCCCACCGGCGGCGATCGCCGACACATAAGGCGCAAAATCAGTGTTCGCCAACGCCGGTGTCAGGTCGCGCAACTCCATTCCTTCAATCCGCAGGTCTGGTTTATCCGAACCCCAACGACCTATGGCTTCGGCATATGTGAAACGGGGAAACGGTAACGGCAAGTCAACGCCAATCAGCTTGAACACCCGCGCGAACAGTCCTTCGGTAACCGAATAAATCTGATCCAGCGTCGCGAAGCTCATCTCCAAATCAAGTTGCGTAAACTCCGGCTGTCGATCGGCTCGCAGATCTTCGTCGCGAAAACAGCGGGCAATTTGGAAATACTTGTCGAGCCCCGCAATCATGCATAACTGTTTGAACAACTGCGGAGACTGCGGCAAGGCAAAGAACTTTCCGGGCTGCACTCGCGAAGGAACTATGTAATCGCGCGCGCCTTCCGGAGTCGACTTGATCAAGATCGGAGTTTCAATTTCGGTGAAGCCGCGTTCATCCATGTAGCGGCGAATCTCTGCCAGAACCCGGTGCCGAAGCCGCAGGTTTGCCTGAAGCTGCGGCCGGCGCAGATCCAGATAGCGATACTTCAAGCGCAGGTCTTCGCTGGCGAGCGCGTCGGTAGATGCGGATTCCAGTTGAAAGGGTAGCGTGCGCGCGTCGTTGAGTAGCAACAACTCGCGGGCATGCACTTCCACCTCGCCGGTGCCGAGCTTGGGGTTGCGCTGGCTGTCGTCACGCAACGTCACTTCGCCGGTTACCGCGACGACGTATTCGCCGCGAACTTCCTTTGCTTTCGCGTGGGCTGCCGGCGCGTCTTCGGAATTGAGAACGACCTGAGTGATGCCATCGCGATCGCGCAGATCAATAAAGGTTAGTTCTCCGAAGTCGCGACGCTTCGCCACCCAACCCATCAGGGTCACTGTCTTGCCCACGTCATCCGGGCGCAAAGCGCCGCAGGAGTGGGTGCGTTCCAAGTCTCCAAGATTATCGAGCATGTATTGATATTAACAGAGGTCGGAGGCCAGAGGTCAGCGGGCAAAAATCACCGGTATCGACTTAGTTGTAAATTGCTTCACCCAGCACAAACACTGCGAATGACATCTGACGGCTGATTTCTGACTTCTGGCCGCTGACTACTGACCACTAGCCACTACTTTTCTGAGTTATCTCGATCAGATTGCCGCCAGGATCGCGCACGAAGAAGCGCGACTGGCCAATGACCGGACGACCGTCAGCGATAATCTCGACTCCCGCGTTGCGAAAATGAAGGTCTGCGGCAGCAATGTCGCCTACTTGATAGCAAACGTGCCGATCGCTCTTTTCGTTTGCAACGTCATCTTCGACCGATAAGTGAAGCTGAATACTACCGAGTTCATACCAGGCGCCAACGTTTTGCCTGGTTCCCTCCGGCTTTGGAATCTGAACCAGGCCGAGTACCACCTCGTAAAAGCTTTTGGCAGCGGTCTCCTGTGCCGCCGGCACGGTTACATTTATGTGGTTCACTCTAACGATGTCGATACTCATATGCTCGAGGCCGCTTTATCCGCGACGCTTGGCTTGTTCGCGAAATGCGCATTAAAACTCGGCGGAACGATTGCGGGGGATGCTCAGAGACTTCCATTCAGTGGAGCGAAAGTGTTTCGCCAGAAACACGATCTGGCCAATGTGGTTAGCGTAGTGCATTAGCTGACGGTTAATTGCCTGAATGACTGTGTGCTCTTCACCGCGAATCAAAACTTTCTTTTCCAGGTCATCGCCGCGCAGGGGTTCAAGCGCGTCAAAGACGCATTGCCAACCGCGCTGCCAGTAATCGAGCAGCGCATCCTTGCTGGCGTCCGACTCAATCACAAATTCCATGTCGCGGTTGCGGTTAGGCTTTTCCCCGTCAGTCGTCAGGAAATCAGTCCAGCGCGAGAACATATTGCCGGCCATGTGCTTCATGATTACGGCCACGCTGTTGCCCTCTTCATCAAGCGTGACGAAAAACTCATCGTCGCTAAGTTGATCCAGCGCTTTCTCAGCAAGCTTCTTGTAGGCACGCAGACTGGCGATGGAGTCTTCAAGATAGTGGGTTGCAAGTGACTCGTTCATGGGTTTATTCCGGTTAACCTGCGGAGCAGTTGATAGCATAAAGCCTGGGGTGAAGCGTAGCGAAACCCCAGGATCGCCAAAACGGTTTCGATTCTCTAAACGCCGGTCGTGATGATTCCGCTGTCGGCCACTACGCGGGCTTCGGTGATTTTTGCCTGCGGGTTCCTGGGGTTGCGCTTCGCTCCACCCCAGGCTTTATGCTGTCGCCTGCTCCGCAGGCTGGTTGTGGATTACTTCAACCTAGCCCGTATTGCATCGGCAACATTCTCGTGTTCCAAACTGCGCTGTTCGCCTGATCGCATGTCCTTGATGGAAACCTCGCCGCGCGCCTTCTCTTCGTCGCCGACAACGACAACGAACGGAATACCGCGCGCCGAGGCGTATTTGAACTGCTTGCCCAGTTTGTCTGGTTCCGGATAAACATCAACACGAAGACCCGCCCTGCGAAGCTCCTGCGCGACTGCAACCGAGTCCGCGATCGACTCGTCGTTCCAAATGCTGACCATCACATCTGCGGGCGAACTCACAAGTTGCTGGGGGAACATCCCGCTCTCGGTCATCACCACGATGATGCGTTCCAACCCCAAGGAAAAGCCGCAAGCGGGAACATCCTGCCCAGAAAACATACCCACAAGATTATCGTACCTTCCGCCACCGCCCAGGCTGCCCGCTAAGTCTTTTACATTAATCTCCATAATTGCGCCGGTGTAATACGAAAGCCCACGCGCCAGAGTTGGATCTACAATGATCTGACCTTTCGCAGGACTTATCTTGGTTAGGCGAAGGATCTCGCGAAGTTCCGTTATGCCGTGTTGAGCGATTGTGTGATTGCCAATTAGCTTTGACAGCGACTGCAAGATCATGTCGTTCCAGCCGACTGGGTTGTGCTCAATGAGGTAGGCAGGCATCTCTGCCGCGGGTTGCAAAATTTTGCGTAGTAGCTTTCGAGATTCTTCCGATATTCCACTCGCTGCAAGACTCTCGTCCACTCCTTCAACTCCGACCTTGTCGAGTTTGTCCAGTGCAACTAGGCAATCCGCATATTTGCTCTTTGGAATTAAGCTAGAGTCCAGTAATCCCTCAATGATGTTTCTGTGGTTTAGACGGAGGTTGAAATCCTCGAACCCAAGCTTCGTCAAGACCTCACTCGCCGCTGCGCAAATCTCAGTTTCGACCAGCATTGATCGGGAACCCAAAATATCCACGTCACACTGGTAGAACTCACGAAAGCGGCCGCGTGCAGGACGATCCGCGCGCCAGACGGGTTGGATCTGATAGCGCTTGAAAAACTTCGGCAGTTCGTTTTGATATTGGGCGACGACGCGGGCCAGCGGGACCGTTAGATCGTAACGCAAAGCCAGATCGGCTTCGCCTGTTTTCTCATGTTCGCCGCGCTTGAGTATTTTGAAGATGAGTTGGTTTCCTTCTTCGCCATACTTGCCCATCAGCGTCTCGATATTCTCAACGGCGGGAGTTTCGAGGGGCTCGAAACCGTAACGCTCGTACACTTCCTTAATGATGCCGATTACGTATTCACGTCGTCGCACATCCGCAGGCAGAAAATCGCGCATGCCGCGCGCCGGCTGTGTTTTGGAGGAAGCCACTTAGTTAAGATTACCGCAGGGGTTTATGATCACGGTGGGCATCATAACCCGAAATCATTGTCGTCAAAAGTGTCACGCTTACCAGGTACTATGCATTTTCGATCGGAACCGGAAGTGATCGGACTTCTGAAGATTCGGGTCGCAGCGCCAACGGCGCTGCGAGCCAGAACGTTCTAGCCATCGCGCCCGGTGATGCCAAAGTTTTTCCGAGGTTTCTGGACGGTTATCAAGATTGTGAATATTCTGGACCAACCTCGCACAAGGACGCGTTACACTAGTCACCCATGAATGTTTCCACCGCTGAAAACCTCGCAGCGCCGAGCGTGCCAGCGCCGCAAGCCCACCTCGGCATTGCGTTGCGCAACATTCTCTTGAGCCTGGCGTTGACAGTCATTACGCTGGCGCTTACGGGATCGATCTGGCGCGAGCAAGGTTACGAAATGCTCATCGTGGCGATGGGTTGGCCCCACGTGCTGCTCGGGTTCAGCTTCTTCCTGGGCCGAGTCCTTCGTGGCGAGCGCGATAGCCGGCCAACCTTTCTTATGCTCGCACTGGCGACAATTGCAATTTGGGCGATCCACTATCGCTACGCCATCACCGGGCTGATCTATCTCTACTTTCTCTTTCATCTCTTTCGCGACGAGATATTCGTGTACCTGCAAACGCGCGCCCGCCATCGGCCGGGCGCAAAAGTCTACGCCGTTGCCGGTGTGGCCCCGCTGATTCTTTTGATACTGCTGGTGCCCAAGCAGGAATTTTTCCGTCACGATCTGCGTCGTGTGGAGTTTACCGGCAATCAGATCGCGAACGACAACTGGACGCTAATTCCGTTCAAGCCGGTTCCAAATTCGCGCGGTCGCGACTTTTACTTTTACCTCCAGGCGCCAGACACAGGTGGATTGCGCGCGTTCATCACGCACGCCAGCAGCACCGATTCACACAACGACGGCGAGATGATCGTAGGCAAGCGCAAATGGACCGAAGCCCAGGACCTTGAATTTCAACCACACTACGACCATCCCGATTTGCCTGCCCTCAGGACTGACGCTCCCTCGATCGTAAAGGGCGATGTGCCGGTACTGTTAACCGGCGGACATTCCGTCGGACAAACCTTCCGAGCGCAGTCAGACAATCTCGACGGGATCTGGGTTCCGATCGATCGCTTCGAGCAAAGCGCCGAGTCGACGCGTTTCGTTTTTCATCTTGCCTCGCCTCCGTTGTTACCTTATCCAGCAACACTCGATCGCCTACGCGTCGCGTTGATGTTCCTCCTGACGGCGCTCGTGCTTTGGCGCTTGCTCCCACGTCGCGGCAAGAGTTGGCAGTTGTGGGTTTACCTCGCGGTGCTGGTCGGCGCGTTCGCTGGCACACAAACGATTCTCAAGACTTCGAATAACGCTGGTTATGCCTTTCCCCTGATCTTCCAGTTTGCCGTCGTCTTCCACTACTGGAGCTGGTACGTTTTTTCGTTTGATAAACTGCGGACAAAACGTAATGCGCCGCCGCCGCCCACAACCGCTCTGAGCCCATACGACAAAATGCTCACCTACATGGGCAGCACGCCACACTTCACTGCTATTGTGCTCGGGCTCAATCTGATATCGATGGTCGGAGTGCTGTGGTACTACAGGCTGGGAGGCCCGAGTGGGTTACGCTATTTCTTAGACTATAACTACTTCCTTTATTTTTT
>JANLYH010000082.1:0-38453 GCA_031365545.1 Pyrinomonadaceae bacterium
CACGGACGAGAGCCTCGATCGCCTGCGGCTGATCGCCTTTGGGCTGGTAAGTTGATTGAAGTTTGAAAGACATGTGAAGGTAAATAGTAAATGGTAAGTCGGAAATAGTGAAAAGCAGCGAAAGACAGCGAACCGAAAATAGAAAACGGCCGTGAAGAACTTGAGCATTCTTCACGGCCGAAGGTTCGACTATTTACGATTTACTATTTACGATTCACGTTCTCAAGCTGCGGACGGCGCGCTCTCACGAGCCTGACTGCTAATCTGGTAAATCGCTTCCATCACTGCCGAGCGCACTCCCGACGGTAACGAGCCGCGAACCGCGAGGCGGCGGAAGGCAGGCACGATATCCGGCTGGCCACTGAGCGCGAGCAATTTCACCACTGCAATCCGCACTTCCACGTTCGGATACTCTTCGATCGCCTGCATTAGCGGCTGAACTTCACCGGCCTTGGCCATCAGGAAGAGTAGAGAGAATGCGTCGTAGGTCTTCTCGCGACTTTCTCCGGTAAGGTTGCCGATGGCTTCCTGGGCTAACCCAGACGCCGCGAGTGCCTGACCGATCCGGCGACGCCGCTCTGGCGTACCTTCACGAAGCGCCCTGGTAAACGTGGCCGCTCGATCAGACTGCAGATTAAAGAGCGCGCAGGCGGCAGCATTGCGAACCTCCATCGCCTGATCATCGAAGGCGCGACTGATGCAGCGGAAAGCATCGTCGCCTCCAACGTGGACCACCTCGCCCAGTGCCGTAATGCGTTCATCGGCGTCCGGGTTATTGAGCCGTTGCAGGACATCCGCAGGAATACCGCCCTCTTTCTCAGCAGAAACTATTCCTTTCTCCGAAAATACTGGCTCGATTCCTTTTACAGGTTCGTTAGACGTCGCAGCAGTCGCATTCTCGTCAACTGAATGTTCTTCCGTTTCAACTGGAACGACTACCGACTCCAGATTCTGGTGTTGCTGATCCGCATTATCGATCCACGATACCTCCGAGGACGAATAGTCAGCATCGCTTACCTCGTTCTCAAATGGTGCAGCAAACGCAGCCGTAAGGTCCTCTTCAAGATTTCGTGACGACTGTGCTTCAGAGTTTTGACGAGCTTCTTCAGCGAGTCTTTGTGCTTCCTGTTCGGCTCTGACACTCGCCTCATGTTCAGCCCGGAGTCTGGCTTCGGCTTCAATGAGACGTGCTTCGGCATCGAGGCGTCGCTGGGTAGCAATTTCCTCGGCTCGCAGGCGATTCTCTTCAGCGAGTTGTTGAGCCTCAGCTTCGGCCTGGTCCTGAGCAGCCATTTCTGCTTGCAGTCGAGCGTCCTCTTCCTGTCGCCGGGCTGCAACTTCCGCGCGTTGCCGCGACGCAGCTTCTGCTCTTACGCGAAACTCTTCAGCGAGCGCCAGGGCTTCTGCTTCCATTTTGGCGCGAGCTTCCTGGTCGGCGAGCAGTCGCGCTTCTTCCTCGCGCAAACGAGCTTCGGCTTCGGCGCGCCGGCGCGATTCTTCCTCAGCTCTTACGCGAATCTCCTCAGCAAGCCGTTGTTCCTCTTGCTCGGCTCTGGCACGCGCTTCCTGGTCAGCCAGTAGTCGGGCCTCTTGTTCCTTCAAGCGGCCTTCTACTTCCGCGCGGCGACGTGCTTCTTCTTCAGCCCTCTGGCGGGTCTCTTCTGCAAGTTTGTGCGCCTCTGCTTCAACCTGCGCGCGAGCTTGGGCTTCGGCCGCCAGGCGCTCTTCTTCTTCCTTCAGGCGAGCTTCGACTTCCGCGCGGCGGCGTGCTTCTTCTTCAGCTCTCTGGCGAGCTTCTTCCGCAACCCGGAACGCTTCAGCCTCGGCGCTTGCGCGAGCTTGCTCTTCGGCCTGAAGGCGCTCTTCCTCTTCTCTCAAGCGAGCTTCTGCTTCAGCACGACGACGGGCGTGCTCTTCAGTCTTAAGACGAAGATCCTCTTCCGCCTTCCGTGTTTCTGCTTCGGCCTGCGCCTCTTGCTCTTTGAGACGAATTTCGGCTTCAGCGCGTCGCTGGATTTCCGCTTCAATGCGAAGTCGCTGCTCTTCTTCAGCCTTGCTAAGCGCGAGAATTTCAACCTTGATCCGATGCTCTTGCTCGGCCATCCGGCACGCCACTTCTTCTGCTTTCGCCTTGGTCAACTCAAGGTCCGCAAGATGTCGCGCTTCTTCCTCGGCATGGAGCTCAGCACGCTCTGCCGCCAGCCGCTGCTCCTCAGCCACACGCCGACGGATTTCTTCAAGCTGCGCTTCTTCCACCAGGCGTCTTGCTTCGGCTTCCAATCGCTGTTCTTCAGCTTCTACCTGCCGTGACTCCAGTTCGAGCCTGGCGCGCTCCTCAGCCTCGACCAGCAGCCGCGCTTCGGCCTCAGCCCTTTGTCGAGCCTCTTCGAGACTGAAGCGGCGCCGCGACAGTTCGGCCGCCACGTGCATCAGTGTTTCCTGTTCAATCTGAATGCGAGCTTCTTCCTCGCGTTGACGCCCCTCAGCTTCCTGACGTGCGCGTTCTTCCTCAGCTTGTAGGCGGACCTCCTCGGCAAGTCGGGCGCGAGTAGCTTCTTCGATTCGTTTTTCTGCAGCCTGACGGTCCGCTTCTGCTTCTGCCTTGCGTTTTGTTTCCTGCTCCGCTCTGATGAAAGCTTCTACTTCCGCACGCATCCGGGCTTCTTCAGCGGCGCGTCCCAGAGCCGCCGCTTCGGCTTCGCGGCGAGCCTCCTCCAACAACCGTAGTCGGGCGTCTTCCTCCGCTTTCAAACGCACTGCTGCCAGCGCCTGCAAGCGCGCCTGCTCAACGGCCTCGGCCTCTGCCTGCTTGCGTGCGGTTTCAGCTTCCAACTTCTTCCGCGCAATTTCTTCCGCGGCTTTTCGCAAGTTCTCGGACTCCAGCCGAAACCTGATTTCCTCCTCCGCTCGGCGCACTGCCTCTTCTTCAGCGCGCTGGCGAGCTTCCAACTCAGCTTTCACCAGCGCCTCTTCTTCAGCCACTTGCCGCGCAGTCTCCTCAGCCATGCGGCGGTGAACTTCTTCTTCGGCGCGGAGACGAGCTTCGATTTGCATTCGTAGCTGAACTTCACGCTCCGTCTTCAGCCGGGCCTCGCCTTCAGCAATTCTTCGCGCTGCTTCAGCCGCAATGCGTCGTTGTTCGAGCGCATCGGCAGCCCTGCGCAGCGCTTCTTCCTCCTGCCGCAACTCTTCTTCACTGGAATCGAGACTACTGCTAATTGCGGCAGGCAATGGCGGCAATGATGCCGGCACAACTGGATTGCTCACTGGGGAACGTTCGACAAACGAGTGAAGATACTCAGCAAAGATCTCGCGCTTGGCAGGCGCTGCCGGCTTCGCAGTTCTCATTTCCGGCAATTGCGTGACGGGCAATACTTCGGTTTTAGCTGTGACTTCAGTAACAGTTCTTTCAGTAACAGGGGATTCCGCAACAGCGGCGCGTTTTTCATTTACAGCAAGGGAATTAATGGCATCTCGAATTACGCCAGCAGGCAGTTGCCGGCTTTTCTCCCGCAAGAGCAATTCGTTTAGTGGAGCTATCGCGGACGGATCCCCGACCTGGGCCAGCGATTCTACTGAAGCTCTCCGTACCTCCGGGGCACCATCGTCAAGCGAAGCAACGAGGTAGGCGGAGGCTTTACGGTCGCCGATAATTCCCAGCTTCCGCGCCGCTTCGGCACGTTCTGCCGGAGAATCGGCAGATCGCAAGTCGGACGTCGCTTCGTTGAAGAAACCGTGATCTACGAAAGCTTTTTTAGCCTGCTTTCGTTGGGCAGAGTCGTCTCCGGCAATGGCTGCCAATAGTTGGGCTGAAATATCCTGTCGCACAACTGGATTTTTGGCATCGATCACGCTTGCATCGTAGTCGTTGCCGTCCAGAAGTTTGTTGACTTCGATCTCGGTTCGATCGAACTGAGAAGGTGGGTTAGTTTGCTTCATATTAGGCATTAAGCGTATTGGCTCCGGAGAATTCGGGCCGAGGCTGGCTGGAGTTTCAGTCATTGTTTCGGGCGGGTGTACCGACATTGTTTCGGAATGAGATTCGGGGGAAGTTTGCTTCGACTTTAGAGCAGCAATGAGTTCGGTCTTGCTGGCAGCCAGAGCTTCGCGCAGCGGTGCGGTCAATGTACCCTTCGGCGCGTCAACTCGCAGGCGATCGCTATCGTCTCCTTTGAGCGCCAGCTTGATCCCGAGGTCTGCGCATGTCTGCAATAATAATTCGACCGTCATAACTCAAAAACCTCCCGGTCTTTCTCTCCTTCATCGTGTTCGCCAGATGCAATTGCGGGCGTCACTGTCGAGGGCTTCGTCAAGATCCGCGGATCATTCGCTACGGGCGGGTCGGCCACGGCAGCTTTGCTGATGGGCGTTTTCGAGATGCTTTCGCGACTCGGTTGTTTGTCAACGCTGCCGCCTGGCTCGTTTAGCTCGTCAGCAGAATAGCGCGGCTGAACCTTGGGAGTCTTCGCAAGTCTTGCCCTATCTCCATTCTCTGGCCGCCGACGAATCGCCATCACAAGATAAGCAATCAAACTCAGAAGGATTAACGCGCCTAGTAACGTTGCCAACCGATTCGACGAAATCCAATGGCGGACTGATTGAAAGTTACTCGAATTTCCTGAGCCGAGCGGGTTAAACGAACCAGCTACCGCTTGGGGACTCGCGGAAACAGCGGGCGAGGCGTTCATCACCGGTTGATATCCTGTCGCTGAGCCGGGCGAAGGGACGGCAGTTGGGGACCATGCCGGCGAAGGAGAGGTGGCCGCTGCAATAATCGGCGTTGGCTTTTTGTTCCCAGTCTCGTTTGCGTTCTTATTTCCCGTCAGGTTGGAATTCTTGCTCACATCCGTCTGAGGCTTTGTCTGCGAGGGCGGATTTCTCGGCCAGCGGCCTCCAGGTTCGGATCCCGGCCGAGCCGAAACAAATCTTTCACGCGAGGCCGAAGTGCCAGCGGCGGGCGTTGGCCCCGCCCCGTCGCGACCACGGGTTGCGTTCTCGGAACCCGGAATACCGGGTTTTGAACTTGAGCTATTGGACGCATTTCGGTTGGCAGCGGTAAAAACAACTTCCAGCAGATTCCCGCGTTGCTCAACTCGCGCCGTGGCTCCCGGCTGTAATTTGAAAGAAACGATCAAACCGTCACCCGTTTTTTGAACTTGAACATCTTCAAAACCGTCAGCCCGGAAATGAGGCGCTAAAGACGCAAGATCTGCGAGCGGAAGCTTCAGGTAGAAACGATCGCCTCGCCGGAAGGCCTCGTAGTCGCTCAAAGCCAAATCGGAAACAACCGTCACGCGAGAGCCCTGGGAAGCTGCTCCAAGTTGAATCGCAGTCACGCGCCTTTGATTTCTCAACTGCGCCGCAACGGGCGTTAGAACCAACGAAGTCAGACACACACAGCACAACAACCTAACGGCGCCACGCCGTTTGTTATTGAAAGTTATTGACCTGAGATGTTGAGTTTTCATTGGGGCAAATCAAGCACTACCGCTGTCTGCATTATCCGATCCTCGGCGCTGGCAGTCCAGAGAATCACATTTCAAACTCCGCCCTGTCGTGCGGCGGCTCCTCTCAAGACTCAAACTCCTCATTGGGTTCATAACCCAGCTCAAAAACATTGCTTGCCTCTTGCTCAGCGTCGGCCGCGAAAGCAACCTCAGGGGCTTCGAAGTGAGGCTCACTTTCTACGTCAGATGCAATAACGGTCTCTTCCCCTGTCTGCCTCGTCTGCTTCGTCTGCTTCGCCTGATCCAACTTATACATCGCTTCGAGCAGGGCGGTTTTTACCTCTTCTCCAACTCCATCTCGAACAGCAAGCTCCCGCAAATGCTCAAAAACTCCGGGCTGTCCGGTGACCGCCAGCAAATGAATCGCGCTAAGACGAACCTGCATACTTGAATGATTTACGATGGTATCGAGAATCGGCTCATTGAGATTTGCTTTGGCCAACAGGCAAATCAGTGAAAAAGTCTCGTAGGCCTGGCGATAGTCGCTGCTGGCCAGTCGATCAACATTTTGCGAGACAATGCCGGCTTGCACGCAAGCCTGAGCTACCTCGCGGATAGTTGCTTCGTCGCTGGTTTCGATCACGCGGACATAAGCATCAGCCCGGTCGAAGCTCAGGCGATTGAGAGCGCGGGCCGCGGCTGCCCTAACCTCGCGCGATTCATCAGCCATGCCAACCAGGATTGCGGGGAATACAGACTCATGATCGATTGAACCCAAGCTGAAGATTGCATTCGATCGAATATTGGCCTCCTCGTCATACTTGGCCAGACGAGTAATCGCGTCGACCGCGGTTTTAACTCGAAACTGCGCCAGCGTCTTCAACGCTTCAGCTCGTTCCTGCACGTCAACAGCTCCCGCTTGGGAGAGCGCCTGTATCAATAGTTCGTCGTTAGACGTCGCCGGCAATTCTTCCACGAAAGCAGCGGACTCCAGATGAGTGATCTGTTCCACAACACTAGTGTCCTGACCGGTTCCGAGTTGGGCCGGTTCCGAAACCACGGCGTCGAAGAAGTCCAGCCCTTCTACTGAACAAGCACTAAGAGTTCGGCTTAACAGAGCACTGGGAACATCGGGGTGAGTTCGCGCGATATCCAAGAGTGCTCCGATAGCGGACGGCATTTTCAGTTCACCAATGCTCACGACCGCCTGATTGCGAACGATCGACTCCGAGTCGTAAAGGCTCTCAAGTAAGAACGGCAGAGCCGCCTCCGACTGGATTTCGCCGAGAGCGCGTGCCGCTGAAGAACGTTCAAAAGCATCCGGAGCAGAGAGAAGAGTTGCACACTGGCGCGCTACGAAACCATATTCTTCCAGGGCCCCGCGAGCTTTCTTACGGGCACTCTCATCAAGGTCTGCCGCATTAACAACCTTAACCAGCGAGGTCTCGATTGCTCGACGGTCATCTATAGCTCGAGACGCAAGCACATCCATCCGGTGTGGTTGGCCAAGAACGAGCTTGCCAACCTCTTGATCGATGCGATAGGCGCCAAAGAGACTGGACGGGCCGGCTACCTGCATACGAGTACCTGCCGAGCGCGACCCGTTCGCAACGGGAACTGCGACCTTGGCTGGCACCAAACTGGTTCCGCTCCCCGCCTTGTTCTGAGTTTGGCTACTGTCTTCCAGATCTTGCTGGTCGACCTGTTCGGCATCCTCTAAGGCCGTGCTTTCGGACACTACGGTAAGCGCCTGACGCGAACGAAGCTTGCGCGTGACGAGCAAGCCAAACAGACCTAAAACAATGATCACAACTACACTGGTTGCAGAGAAAATGGAGGCCATGGCACCCTCGTCTCCCGCAGCCACGCTTATTTGCTCGGCTGGTCGGGGGTTGTCAGCCGCAACCGGAGTCCCAGGTAACTGGACTGGAGGAGCTGAACTGCTTCCTGCCGGCACAATTGAGGTCTCTGTCGTGCTGGGCTCCAAACCAGCAGACGAGGACTTTGGCGCCAAATCCTCAACCGGCGAAGAGAACTGGGGGGCGGAATCAATCTGCGACTGAGTAGCTTGTGAGGGTTGCGTGGACTGGGTGGAGTCAGCAGCCGGTAGTTGCTCCTGACCAGACTTTGTTACCGCTGTCGTTTCGTAGACACGTTCCGATGACTTCGCTTCCAAATTCTTATCGACCACGACGGTAATTTCGTTGCCCTCGGCCTGGACGTCGATGTGCGAGCCCTGCCTGGTTTGGAAAAGCATTTCCAGTGAAGTGCCAACCCGGCGAACCTTCACCCCACGAACCGACTTGAGTGAATCAGCCGCAACCGTGTTGGGAATGACCAAGTGGTAGCCTTCGCTGTCCTGCCAATTCTGTGCCCGGCCAAAAGGACTGTCGGCAGCGATTGACACTTTTGTTCCATTGCCGGCCGGTTGTGTAGAGATATTCCACACTCTGTTCTGCTGCCACGACTTTTGCGCCTGGGAGTCCAGACTAGACGTCATTCCAGTGACACTCAGCGACAACGCTAAGCCGACAACGAGCCTAAGCCAAGTCAGCCGAAAGCTGGTCTGGGGGTTCAGAGTCTGAATTGCAAATCGTTTTAGATTTAGAGCATTCTTCATGATGTGAAGGGTTTGCCGGGGAAGGTTAGGCTTTGGTTGGGCCCTGAACCGGCTAGCGGGAAGGTCAAATGCGAGTCTGTCGGATTAGACCAGCAGTTGTCATCGGAAGAACGACGAATAGCGATGTTACTGTTCGTCGCTAAACTTGTAGCCAATTCCCCAAACAGTGAGAACCATTTGAGGATTCTCCGGGTTCTCTTCGATCTTGGCCCGCAATCGGTTGATGTGTGAATCAATAGTCCGATCGTAGCCTTCGTAAGAGTAGTCCCAGATCTTTTCCAGCAGGTACTTGCGGGGAAATACCCTGCCCGGGTTCGCTGCGAAGAGCCGAAGGAGATCAAACTCTTTTGGAGTCAACTCTACCTGTCGCTCCCCGATTGTCACTTCTCGTCTGGCCGGATCAATCCGGAGCTTGCCCCGAACAACCGGCGCCTCGTCGTTACTCCCGGCAGTGTTTACCGGAGCGTTGCTCCGCCGCAAAACGGACTTGATCCGGGCCTCAAGTTCGCGCAGGCTGAAGGGCTTGGTGATGTAATCATCCGCGCCCATTTCAAGTCCCAGCACTCTGTCAACCACGTCATCTTTTGCCGTGAGCATAAGAATCGGCAGTGAGCCTGCCTTTTCACGAAGTTCGCGGCAAACGGAAAGACCATCCATTTTCGGCAGCATGAGATCGAGAACAACAGCATCTGGAGGATCATCCAGAGCTGACTTCACACCCATCAAGCCATCTTCAACGGTTTTCACGTTATAACCTGCACGCGAGAAATACTCGCTGATAGCGCTCGAAATATTCTCATCGTCTTCAACGACAAGCAGCGATACCCTGCGTTCGAGCGGTTCGGCTGGTTGACTGTCACTGGAAGTTTTCTGTCTGTCAGTAGCTGTATTTGTCATCAGGATGACTCAGTCGAAACTGACAAGCAGGGATTAGGAGGTCTGGCGTCATGGGGTTCGACGCCACTCGGGCGAACGGAATACTACAGGACACTACCTTGAACTTCAAGCCCTAACTTTTGTTGGCTCAACAGCAAGGCCCTCAAAAGGCCAAAAAAAGGAGGAAGTTGCCAGTAATTCCAGATCCGGCGACCTGCCCTGAACTGCGGGAGGCAGCGGAGCGAGGTAGTTTGCCACCCGTTAGGGCTGCTGAGTGCTCGGGCTCAGTGTCCCTGCCACCGTTTTCCGCAGCTGCTCTTGGTATTTGCTAACCTGGCCCTTTTGGCGCCACGAGAGCGAGCCTTCATGGCTAATCTGCTCCAGCACCGACAACCCTCGAGGATCTCCCAGAGTGACCAGCGCTTCGCCCGCCGCAGTGGCCATGTTGTAGTCCCCGCTCCCATACGCCTGCGTTGCGGCGGCGGCAATTAAGGCGAAGGACTTTGGATCATCTCGGCCCACCTCTCCTAATAGGCGAAGCGCCGCCGCTCGAACCGGAACTCGGTTTCCGTTGGCAGAGTAACGAAAGGCAACATTAAGGCTCCGTTTGTCTCGTAACTGCGCCAGGCCAGCCAAAGCTGAGATCGTGATGTTGTCGCGCCACGATGGAGCGTCCAGCAGCCTGTTCAGCACCTCGTAGGCTCCGGAACTCCTGTTCTGGCCAAGCGCCAGGGCCGCAGCTTTGATGACCGCATAGCTTTGATCACTTAATAACTTCTCGTATAGGCCTGCCGTTGAAGGGTCTTTCAACGTCGCCAATGAAGTCACCGCCCGGGCACGAACGCGAGCATCAGGATCCCGGGTAGCAGCGACCAGAGCTGTTGTAACTTCGGGACCTCTTAGGCCGGCAAGTGCAGTGACCGCATCGAGCCTCACGCCCCAAAACTTTTCGCGGGTGACCGCGTTTGCAAGTTCCGTGGCAATCCGCTGTTTCTCAACCTCCGAAGTTGTTGCGGCAGCGGCGCGGGTGGTCAGTTGGCCCAGCGCCCAATCTCTTCCCAGCAGGTCCTCGTCTTGCGTTAACTGGTAAGCAAGTTCATCAGTTGTCTTGTCAAACTGCACTTCCTTAATCAACGTCCCGTGGTAGTCGAAGTTAACCAGCAGGGGTTTCGAGTCAACTGCCAATGTAAAGTTCTGTTCCACTCTGGGAAGGATCTTGACGCGTTCAATTCGAGTCCCCGAAGCTGTTGTGATCTCAATTTCGACCGGCGTTTGGAAGAGGGAGACCTGGGGAAACTGCGAGGCGGCATCGATCGTCTGCAATTGTTTCACTGAAATAGTCAGAGTTTTTACAGCCGGATCATAGGCTTGAGTCACGCGGAAAATTGGGTGACCCATTTTGTAGAGCCACTCGTCGAAAAACCAATCCATTGCCTGTCCGGTGGATTCTTCAATGGCAATGCGAAATTGCTCGGTCTCAACCGGCTGATTTGCATACTTCCGTAAGTAATAGTTGATGGCCTTCCACCAATTGTCTTCACCAAGCGTTTGCCTGAGCATATGTAAAACTGCGCCGCCCCGCGGGTAGGCGTACGTGTCGAAAACTGCATCGGGATTCGCATAATTCTTCGTCACAATCGGGCGCCGGTTACCTTGATTCCAAGCTGCCAGGTAGGCGTCCTGATTTGCCTTAACATCTGAATAAAGAAAACTATCGCCACCCAACTTATGTTCGTCCCACATCGCCTGAAAATAAGTGGCAAAACTCTCGTTGAGCCAGATGTCGGACCAGTCTCGACAGGTGACATAGTCGCCAAACCACTGGTGCGCCAGTTCGTGTGACTGCAACCCGTCTGTGTTTGAGTCAAGTTCGGTCCGGGCGTCATGGATCATGTTGTCCGTTTGCGTAGTAGCGCTGATATTTTCCATGCCCCCGCCGAAATCGCGCACCGTCGTCTGGGCATACTTTGCATAGGGGTATTTCAAACCCGTTTTCTCGGAGAAGAACCTCACCATCTCCGGTAAACGCGCCGCAGTTACTCTCCCTTCGTTAATTTCACTGGGATAAACATTTGTGATTATCGGAATTCCCTGATACTCGCCTACGACCGGTACGTATTCGCCAACAACAATCGAGGTCAGATAGCTCGCGTGGGGCTGCTCAATCTTCCAATGGAACGTGCGTGTCCCATCTTTGTTGTCTTTGGTTTCCAGCAACTTGCCGTTGGAAATAACGGAAAGAGGCCGCTCGACTGTCGCGGTAATCTCAGAGGTAAAGAAGTCATTGGGATGGTCGTAACAAGGAAACCAGTAGTGGTTGTACTCACTCTCGCCCTGCGACCAAATCTGCCTGGGCTTGGTGGGATCTTCAGGCGATGGTTTGACGAATCGGAGAGCAGCGCCCACTAAACCCGCAAGCCTGGTTTGCGGGCCATCGGTGTGATATTCAATGCTCAGAGTGAGCTCATCCGCGGGCTGATAAGACCGATCCAGTTCAATTCGCAACTTTTGATCGGCGGCGCGCATTTCAAACTTGAGCGGCTTTCCGGCAGCCGTTCTTATTGAAGTGACCGTTATTTCCGCGGCGTCAAGCTCGATTCGTTTCAGGTTTCCGAGCAATGGTTTGAAAACAAAGGTCTCAACTCCATTCAGTTGCTCGTGATCCCAGTCAAAACGAAGAGCCAGCGCAATGTGCAGCGTGTCGAAGTCGTGATCAGGAATGTAATGCGTCGGCGGAATTGGGCGCGACTGCTGAGCAGCCGCGTGGAACTCTTTATCACGAACGGGCAGCGGCTTGCCGAATGAAGCCGAACCCAGTACGACCATCAATATGAATGGAAAAACCGGAAGCGCGCGCCGAACAAAACGAGCATTCATTTATGATTACTCCTGAAACAATTTCTCGGCCATTGTTACATGGAAGGCGTCCACCCGAAAGCGCCGGACGGGTGAACGCAATCGACCCTGGCAAATCGTCGCAAGTCATCAGATGTTCGTCGTTTCGATGACTTCGCACCAATCAAGTGAAGTTAAAACCATTGCTTTCTTGACAAAGCTTTTTCGCGCGAGCAGAATCTTCGCTCGCCACTCTTCAAGAATCTTTGCAAGCTTAGTGAGAGCAGCCAAGACAAAATGACTACAGCAGCAGTCCTACAAGTGTCCATAGCCGATTTAAATTTGCTCAAACGTGGAAAGGTCCGGGACGTCTATGAAGTTGATGAGGAGCGTCTCTTGATCGTTGCGACCGATCGTATCTCCGCATTTGATTGCATCCTGCCGACGCCAATTGAACGCAAGGGCGAAGTGTTAACTTCCCTTTCCAAATTCTGGTTTGAAAAGCTCGCCGAGGTCGTTCCAAATCATTTCATCACGATTGACCAGGGGCAGATGCCAGAGTCCGTTCGCCGCACGCCTGACCTGAAGGGCCGGTCGATGCTGGTAAAACGCGCCGAAGTGTTTCCGGTGGAGTGCGTGGTCAGGGGTTACCTGGTGGGCTCAGGCTGGAAGGACTACCTGCGAACGGGTGAAGTCTGCGGCCATAAATTGCCGAATAGCCTTCCCGAATCCGCCGAACTTCCGGAGCCAATCTTTACTCCCTCCACCAAAGCAGAACAGGGTCACGACGAAAACATCAGCGAGGCTGCGGTGCGCGACCTGCTGGGAGAAGAGACGACAAACTACCTGCGCGACACTTCACTACGCCTCTATAATGAAGCCCGTGAGTATGCTCGCGGCAGGGGAATAATCATTGCTGACACCAAGTTTGAGTTTGGGCGTGATCAGAATGGTCGAATAATCCTGGTCGACGAAGCGTTAACTCCGGATTCTTCGCGGTTTTGGCCGGCTGAGAGTTACGTTGCCGGGAAATCGCAAGCTTCCTTCGACAAACAGTTTGTGCGCGACTATCTGGAGACCCTTACGTGGAACAAACAGCCTCCCGCTCCGCCGTTACCGGCCGAAGTCGCGGCGGCCACGTCCGCTCGCTATCTGGAAGCCTACCGTCTGCTAACCGGTGAAGAGCTTTAAGACTGTTTCACAGCCAAAACCGATCTGGATCCCTAAGATATGCGCGCTCGACTTGAAGCCCTGATCGACGAAATGCTGGACGGCCACATTCTATTGCCCGAAGCGGTCAGCGAATTCGAGCGCCTGTATATCAAAAAGGCCCTCTCCAGAAACAAAGAGCACCTTTCAAAAACCGCCACGGCTCTGGGCATTCACCGCAACACGATTTCCAAACGCGTCGCTAATTACGAAAAGGCCAGGCGACCCCTCGCTCGGGCGGCGCGCAACGGCTCTCGCTAGCTTCCCCTCGTTCTATCCGCTCCAACGCCATTTCTGACCACCCGAGTTGACATTGATTCTGCAGCCTATTATTCTTAGCACTCACTGACAGAGAGTGCCAGATAGTCAGGTTTAGTCGAAGTTCCTAGCCATAAATTACGTAATCTTTAAAGGGAAACTGAAAGGAGAACTGCAGAGAATGTCGACAAATATCACACCTCTACACGACCGCGTTATCGTGCGTCGCATTGAAGAGGGCGAACAGGTTCGCGGAGGAATCATTATCCCCGATACCGCCAAAGAAAAACCCCAGGAAGGCGAGGTCGTTGCGGCCGGCCAGGGCAAATACAAGGAAGATGGCAGCAGACAGGCTCTCGACGTGAAAGCGGGCGATCGGGTGCTGTTTGGCAAATACAGCGGCTCCGAAATCAAGCTTGACGGCGAAGAGCTCCTGATAATGCGCGAGGACGAAATCCTCGGGATCATCGAGCGCGCCGGCGCAGCCAGTGGCACCAAGAAGGGTGGCAAGTAGTCTCTTTTGACGCTGCCGCTTTTTTTGTTTCCAAATCAAATTCCACATTTCAGCAGGAGAGAAGACAGAAATGGCAAAGCAAGTAGTTCATGGTGAGGAGTCACGCGCGGCAATTCTGCGCGGGATCAATCAACTCGCCGACGCAGTGAAAATCACGCTCGGCCCCAAGGGGCGCAACGTGGTAATCGATAAGAAATTTGGCTCGCCCACGATAACAAAGGACGGAGTGACGGTCGCGAAAGAGATCGAACTCAAGGACTCCCTGGAAAACATGGGCGCGCAGATGGTTCGCGAAGTTGCTTCCAAGACCTCTGACGTAGCTGGTGACGGAACGACCACCGCAACCGTGCTGGCTCAGGCAATTTTCCGCGAGGGCGTGAAGACAGTTGCCGCTGGTGCGAATCCGATGGCCCTCAAGCGCGGCATCGACAAAGCCGTGGAGCGCGCCACTGAAGAAATCAGGCGCCTGGCAAAGCCGGTTAAAGGCGATGCAATTGCGCAGGTCGGAACTGTTTCCGCAAACGGCGACTCCACCATTGGCAAGATAATTGCCGAAGCCATGAATAAGGTTGGCAAAGATGGCGTCATCACAGTTGAAGAGTCGAAGACGATGGAAACCTCGCTCGAGGTTGTTGAGGGAATGCAGTTTGACCGGGGTTACCTCAGCCCTTACTTCGTAACCGATCCTGAGCGCATGGAAGCAGCCCTCGAGAATCCGCTTATCCTGATTCACGAAAAGAAAATCAGTTCGATGAAGGACCTGCTGCCATTGCTCGAGCAGGTTGCCAAGATGGGCAAGCCGATGCTGATTATCGCTGAAGACGTAGATGGCGAAGCGCTGGCAACATTGGTTGTCAACAAACTTCGCGGCACCTTGAACATCGCGGCCGTGAAGGCCCCGGGTTTCGGTGATCGTCGTAAAGCGATGCTTGAAGACATTGCAATCCTTACGGGTGGCAAAGTCATCAGCGAAGACCTGGGAATCAAGCTCGAGAATGTTAAGCTTGAAGACCTCGGCCGCGCCAAGAAGATCACGATCGACAAAGACAACACCACGATCGTCGAAGGCGCCGGTAAGCAGAGCGACATCGAAGGACGCGTCAAGACCCTGCGCGCGCAGATTGAAGAAACTTCGTCCGACTACGATCGCGAGAAACTGCAAGAGCGTCTCGCGAAGCTCGTCGGCGGCGTGGCGGTAATCAAAGTGGGCGCCGCGACTGAGACGGAGATGAAAGAGAAGAAGGCGCGAGTTGAGGATGCCATGCACGCAACCCGCGCAGCCGTCGAAGAAGGCATCGTCCCTGGCGGCGGTGTGGCGCTGGTTCGGGCAGCAAAAGTGCTCGAGAAGTTCCTGATCAACAAGGAAGGCGAAGGCGATCCTGACGAGCAGATTGGCGTCAACATCGTTCGGCGCGCTCTCGAAGAGCCGCTGCGCCAGATCGTCCAAAACGCCGGTAAAGAAGGCGCGGTTGTGGTTGAGCGCGTACGTTCTGAAAAGAACGACAGCTTCGGCTTCAATGCGCAGACTGAAGTCTACGAGGACCTGGTCAAGGCTGGTGTTATCGATCCTGCCAAGGTCACTCGCACCGCGCTGCAGAATGCGGCTTCAATCGCCGGCCTGATGTTGACCACGGAAGCGATGGTTTCGGAGCTTCCCGACGAAGACAAAGGCAGCCCAGCGATGCCAGGGGGCATGGGCGGCATGAGTGGAATGGGGATGTAAGCAGTTCCCTTTCACGGGTACTACAAAAGCGGCTTCGCTCTTAAAGGGCGAGGCCGCTTTTTTCGTGATGCAAACTATCAGGTGCGGCCGATTGATTACTGTCAAGTTGCCTGCTGACCGCCGTATGCAAACTAACAGTTTGTATTACGACTATCGGGAAAGCGCGCCTCGATAATGCCGTCGCAATTAGTTCCCTTTTTTAGCGTTAGTTGTGGGTAAGTGGCTGGTTCCGCGCGCAAGCGCTTGATGGCAAGTTTGCTTTCTGCGTCGCGAATCCCCTGCTCCGTTCCCTCGATCTCCATGAACAATCCAAACGGCAACTCGTCAATTACAATCTCCGTCTTTCCTAATACCCAGGTCTCTCGACGCTTCTCGTAAACCAGGGCGGGAGTAAACCCAAGCGCCTCAAGAATCAACTCCATCGCGTCAGGATCGCCAAGAGTGGTCTCGTCTTCTCGTTGATGTTTTATGTCAGACCTTGTGGGAAAGCGTTCCTTATATGTGAGGATGCCGCGTTTGCCAATGCGACGTAGTCGCAATACTGAACGCCCAACGTCGAGATCGTCGCCGGCGTAAAGAGTGTTCACTTCAACCTCTGCGCCTTTCCGTTCGGCTCCGATCTTAGGTAAACGAAGCAACACCTCTTCGCGCTGTTTCGGCGTAAGACGATACTTTTTCTCGATTTCAATAGACATGATCCCGCCGCTGCTGTCTGGTCGTCAGCTTTGCCTTACCCAGCGCATCACTTCCGGAATAGTAGCCTTCTTGCCATACATCAACATGCCGACGCGGTAGATCCGTGCAGCCAGCCAGAGCAACAGCACCACGGTCACGCAGCCAATCGTGAACGACAAAGCTATCTGCCAGAAGGGGGGTGTCTGCGTAACGATGCGCACCATCATCGTGATCGGTGAAAAGAAAGGCACCATTGAAACCCAGAAAGCTAAGGAGGAGTTTGGCGCGCGCAAGATAGGAAACGACAAAATGTAACCCGCCATTAGCAGAAACACGACAGGCATAGCCATCTGCCCGCCTTCTTGTGTCGTAGTAACCATTGATCCTACGAGCACATAGATAGTCGCGTAAATGAAATACCCCAGCAGGAAGAAGGCGAAGAAGTAGACAAAAAACATCGGCGGCAAGTGGGGAATGTTGATGTTCGCTCCAGAATCCGCAAGAGTAGGCAAAAGCAAAACCCCAAGGCCCGCGAAGGCTGCCACCCAAATCCCAAGTTGGGTAAGCGCCATCAGCGAAACGCCTATTAACTTGCCTAACATCAGATGGAAAGGGCGCACCGACGAAAACAGAATCTCAGCGATGCGCGTCTCCTTCTCTTCAACGATCGCGCCAAGAACAACCTGTCCGTATAACAGCACTGTGATGTAAATCAGAAAAACGATGATGAAGACCATGGCAAACCCGGCGCCGGAATCCTCGGCGCCTTCCTGCCCCTTTTCATTTACCGGATAGGTCTTCAGATCAACTGGCTTCGAGAGCGCGTCCACATCCTGGTCTTTGACACCCTCCTCGATTAACCGCTGCCGGCGAACGGCGTTATTGAGTCTTCGCTCAATTTGCTCGCGAGTAAGAACATCGCCAACGTTGCGTCCGTAGTAGGAGATTTTGGTTTCGCTGTTGCTGAGAATGTCGACGGGAATAACCAGGTAACCATCAAGTTCGCCACGTCCGATACGCCCGTTCAATTCGTGCCGGACTTCGTCCAGGGCGCGGCCGTCCAGTTTGGCCTGCTCAACCTGGAAACTCCCCGCCAAAGCCCGTCCCGCTTTCTTCATCCGTTCCTGCCGGCTTTCGTTCACGGCATTGGTCACAGGTTGCTGATTCTCATTTGCCTGTTCGTCGGATTGCTGTCTAAGCAGCGCGCTACGGATTGGTTCGTAAAGTTTGTTGCCGGCAGTCTGGTCAATAACAACGATGCGCGTATCGCCTCCGGCTTTCATACTAAAGAGCAGCCCGGGCACAACTGTGATCGCCACCATCATTACCGGTCCCAGTACCGTCATGATGACAAAGAATTTCGTGCGCACTCTCTGGAGATACTCGCGTCTAATAATGGCAACCAGTTTGTTCATGCGTTCTCCGTGACCTTCTCGATGAAAATGTCGTGCAGGCTCGGCTCGATCATTTCGAAGCGCTCGATGATCGCATCCGCCGCAATTAGATGTTTCAAGAGCGATTGAGACGTGGCCCCCTCGGCAAGCAACACCTCGATGCCATCGCTGTCGCGCTTCACCTCGTTGACAAGGGCGCGGTCTTCGAGCACAGACTCACCGCCGACCAGACGCAGGGCCACTGCATTGCGACTGAAACTGCGCTTCACTTCCCGAATGCTGCCTTCCAAAATCTTGCGCGAACGATTGATCAAGCAAATGTCGTCGCAAATCTTTTCTGCTACTTCCATTTGATGCGTGGAGAAAATGATTGTTTTTCCCGCTGACTTCAATTCGAGGATAACTTCTTTCAAAACTTCGACATTAACCGGGTCCAAACCAGAAAACGGCTCGTCGAGTATTAGCAGTTGCGGCTCGTGGATCACTGCATTTATGAACTGGACTTTCTGTTGCATTCCCTTCGAAAGTTCGCTCGACTTTTTGTTTTTCCATTCCGTCAACTTCAGTCGTGTCAGCCAACGGTCCACCCGCTGGCCGGCTTCTTTAGAGCCCACGTTCTTGAGCGCCGCAAAATATTTGACCTGGTCTCCGACCTTCATCTTCTTGTAGAGGCCGCGTTCTTCAGGCAGGTAGCCAATCTGATCCTGTAGGTCGGGATTGATCTGTTGTCCAAACACCTTAATCTGGCCGGAATCGGGGGCCGTGATGTTGACGATCATCCTGATCGTAGTTGTCTTGCCAGCGCCATTCGGACCAAGCAGTCCATAAATTCTGCCGGGATACACGGCGAGGCTCAGTTCGTTTACCGCAGTAAACTCACCATAACTCTTGCTGATGTTTTCAATTGAGACAGTGGGGAGACCGTTTGTCATTTATCGAGTGCTCTTTCGCGAGTAGTTTAGATTTCCGGTTTCGGATCCTACGGCTGGTTAATCCTGTCGATGGAACCAGTTGATACGAACAATCCGCGCCTAAAGTTTTCAGGTTGCGCGAGGATAGCAGTTTGATACATATTAACGGCGACAGCCACTCGCGCGACTCCTGGTTCCCGGCCGGACCTGTTTTCCCGGCTAACCTAAGCAACGTCTCCCCTAAGAATTTGCTCGCTTACGTTGCGGAAATATGTTTCCAGCACTCTTTACGATCAAGACGGCGAAGTTTATCCCGCTGGCCTGCCTGCTCCTGTGCCTGTTGGTTTGCCTGCTGGCAGGTCCGCCGATTGGGCACGGACAAAATCCTCAAGACCCTCCGCCGAAACGCCAGACAGACCAGGATCAATCAGACGTCTTGCGAGTCTACACCGAACTCGTACAAACCGATGTAATGGTCTTCAAGAAAGATGGACGCTTTGTTGACGATCTGAAGAGTAGCGACTTTGAACTTCGGATAGATGGTGCACCAAAGCACGTCGAGTTTTTTGAAAAGATTACCGCCGGCAGTCAAAACGAAGAATCACAAATTGCGGCAGCCCGTGGTTCCTCAGCGCGTGCCAACTCAATCAACGCCCTGGGCGCAGCGCCGCTCGATCGCGGACGGCCGATCTTTTTCTACGTTGACGACTTGCATCTCGACTCGGCCGCTCTGCAGACGACGCGCAAGCTGATCACAAACTTCATTGATGGCCAGATGGGCCAGAATGACGAGGCTGCTATCGCCTCTGCCAGCGGCCAGATTGGTTTTCTTCAACAACTCACCGATAACAAATCCGTATTGCACGCGGCGCTGGAACGGCTGAAGTTACGCCCCTACGCAGTGCGCGACACTGACCGTCCGTCAATGACCGAGTATCAGGGTTTGTTGATTACCAATTACGACCACGATCTCACTGACTATTTTATCGACGCGACCATCCGTCTCAATCCCGGAATGACGCGTGAAATTGCCGAGTCGTTGGTCAACGCACG
Source organism: Pyrinomonadaceae bacterium (assembly GCA_031365545.1). Taxonomy (GTDB): domain Bacteria; phylum Acidobacteriota; class Blastocatellia; order Pyrinomonadales; family Pyrinomonadaceae; genus PSRF01. The sequence continues at coordinate 19,516 of JANLYH010000082.1, forward strand.
CGCCCGAGCATTGGTAGCACAGGGCGGGCTGGTAACCATTAATACGCTCACGGGCCTCGAGGGCCTCATTCGTGGGGCGAACAAGCTTCCCGGGCGCAAACTTATTTTTTTTATCTCGGGTGGTTTCTTTCTCGACGATCGCAATTCCGACTCGCGTAGCAGACTGCAACGAATCACCAGCGCGGCGGCGCGCAGCGGCGTCGTTATCTATTCGATGGACGCCCGCGGTCTGGTGGCCAGCCTCGGCGACATTAGCTCCCAGGCGGGGTTCGATATTTCCGGACGGCTCCAACGAGCCAACAGCGGCGAACTCATTGCGTCGCAAGACAGCCTGAGCGCGCTGGCCGCAGACACCGGCGGGAAAACGGTTTTCAATACCAACACGCTTGAACCGGGTTTGGGTCGCGCCTTGAAAGAGACTGCAACCTATTACCTGCTGGCATGGAAACCTGATCATGAATCACAGCAGAGCAAGTTTCGTCGCATTGACGTGAAGTTAGTGGGACGGCCTGGCCTCACTGTTCAAGTGCGGCGCGGCTTCTTCGATCGGGAACCTGACGTCGTGAATACGGCCAAGACTGCGAATAACACCAAAGGGAAGAAGGAACCTGAAGCGCTGAAGACTCCGGAAGCAGCGCTGAGGAAGGTGATACTCGCTCCCTATCCCGAACGCGACATTCCCGTATCGTTAAACCTGGGTTATCTCAACACCCCAGCAAAAGGGCTGATGCTATCAACTGCCCTGCAAGTACCAAACGAGTTTCTTTCATTTGTTCCCACAAACGGGAAACACACCGCCGTGGTGAGGGTGGCTGGGACTGTTCTTGACGAGAAGGGCAATTTGGGTGCGGTATTCAGCAACCGGATAACGATCGAGGCACCCACAATCGAAGCCACCAAAGACGGACGTGACCTAACGTATGGCTATCCGGTGGTCATCAAGCCCGGCCTATATCAAGTGCGGGTCGGAGTTCGCGATGAGACAACCGGCCGCTCCGGATCCGCACACGGTTGGATCCAGATTCCTGATCTTGCGTCAGGTCAGTTAGCGTTGAGCAGTGTCCTGATGGGAGTGCGCACGCCAGGGGCCGGTACTACCGACCCTGCAACCAACGCTGACAGCATCCCCAACCCGGTAGCGCTGAGCATTGACCACAACTTTTCCCCGAATGGTTTTTTGCGATTTCTGGTGATTGTTTACAATGCCGCACTCGCCACCAGCGATGCCAAACCTGACCTCGCGATTCAGATCCAAATCGTCAGAGATGCCCAGCCGGTTACGACCACTCCACTGAGAAGGATTTCAATTGAGGGCATTCCCGATTTGACTCGAATTCCCTACGCTGCGGAAGTTTCCTTGAAAGGATTACCGGCGGGGCGCTATCTTTTACATGTCACCGTGGTAGATCGAATTGGCAAGAAGAGTGCGTCACAGCAAAATCGTTTTGAAATAGAGTAGTCTCAGTCTGCAAACCATCATCGCTACACCCTGGAAACCAACCAAGCAACAACTCTTCGCAGCCACCGGCAAAACTGTGCCGGACGTGATCGCGCCTCGTTTGCGCGTGCTCTTCTGCGGGATCAATCCCGGACTCTACACAGCTGCCGTCGGCCATCACTTTGCCCGCCCCGGTAATCGCTTCTGGCCCGCACTTTTTGCCGCTGGCTTTACCGATCGCATTGTTTCGCCCTTTGCTGAACGCGAACTGCTGAAACTTGGTTATGGCGTAACAAATGTGGTGCAGCGGGCGACAGCTACCGCCGATCAACTGACGCGCGAAGAACTTCGTTCAGGAGGTCGACAACTAACGGCAAAAGTGAAGCGCTATAAACCAACCTTTTTGGCGGTGCTTGGACTCGGCGCGTATCGAGCCGCGTGGGAGCAAGCGAAAGCTGTCATCGGCCGGCAGGAACAGACGATTGGCGAAACCGTGATCTGGGTTCTGCCGAACCCCAGCGGCCTAAACGCACACTACCAGGCGAAGGACCTGGCCCGGGTGTTTAAGGAACTGAAGCTAGCTGTAGACAGTCACCATCCAGCCTGACTTTTTCGGTAGTTCTGAGAACACTAAATAGATCTTACTGCGATGTCGCTTGTCATTATCTGATCAAGCTCTGAAGTTGCGCGGCCATGCCGCCATTAAGTGGCTTGAGGACGGCATACTCGCGCCGCGCTCCCTCCTTGTCGTTAATCGCGAGGTAGGCGAGCCCGAGGTTGAAGTGGGCGCCGGCGAGTTCAGGTTTTAACTTGATCACGGACTGGTACGCTTCGATCGCCTCAGAATAACGACCCCCGTTGTATAACGCGAGACCAAGGTTGAAATGAGCCGCGGCATTCTTCGGTTCGATCTCAATCGCGTGTCTTAGAGCGTCGGCAGCTTCGTTGTATTGCTTCAGCTCGTTGTAAGCATTGCCCAAATTCTTGTAAGCGTTAGACAACACTTCATTGCGATTCTGTAGCTCTTGTCTAAACGCTTCGCCGGTCTTGCCCAGAAGCGCAATGGCCTGTAGGCAAGCTGGTATCGCTTCCGCAAATTGTCCGGCGTGAACGTATGCAAAGCCCAGGTTGTTATAGATCTCCGCGTTGTTGGGATCGTATACGAGAGCCTGCTTCAATGTTTCAGCCGCTTCCGCATCCCGGCCCAGATGCACCAGCGCGTAAGCGAGCGGTTGATAAGCAGGAGCGTAATCTGGAGTAACCTTTAAGGCCTCGCGGTAGGCGACTACCGCATCGCTGAAGCGTCCCTGATCCAGAAAGATGTTGCCCAGACCGGCATGAGCCCGCGCATCATTTGGCTCCTCCGTGACCGCAAGTTTGTACTGCTGTTCCGCCTCAGAGTAGCGCGGTGTGGGCGCGCTTCTGGCCGCATTGCCCTTCGCAATTATTCGCTCGTGAGCTTCTGCTTTTGCTGCAGCCGCAGTGGCAGGAGCCCGGCCTCTTGATCGGCCAGAAATTCTGCCGCCGCCTGCCAACCCGGACGATGAGCCGCTCCCCGTATGGAGTGCCGGATTGTCAGGCTTGTGAAATATCAACGCCGCGCCGCTCATCGCGTCGGGAGGTAGACTGCCACCTCCGGCTTGTCCTTGAACCAGCGCCGTCATCCCAAAGGCGTATAGCAAAGGTAGAACAATGACCACGAGAACAACTGTTAGACGAGAATGCCTGCTTGTCACTTAGAGACTCCTTCAAGGGCTACTCCACTGTGCCCAATGATAGTCCAAGATGGAATACCGCGCACTTTGGTTGGCTGAAGGAGAAGCTCAGACATTCTTGTCTGACCCTGTAGGGCAGGATTGTGGTCTGGCAAAAGGCAGGGATTTGCGGTTTTTCACTTCATTCTTGGTCGTTTAACCAAGAACTAACTAAGACCCACAATGCAGGATAGGCAGGATTACCTGTCCTACTTTTAATTCAAATCGTCTAACTGAAGTCCGACAGGTTCCGCGCCGGCACCTTTTACTCCGTCAAGCACCCGGGCGACCGCACCGTAAGGAATCGAACGCGGCGCTTTGATAAACACAGTCTTCTCGATGCGCACTTTTTCCGGGAGATCTATCCGCGCAAGCATTTCGGCCCGATAAGTGTGGTTAGCTGTACGCTGTTTGAAAAGCGACATCAGATAGCTACTCAGTTTTGTAGTGTCCTCAACCGTGCCCATGTCATCCGGCAGTTTATTTAGTCTCAGTGTGTGATCGGGCTGAATTGTCACCACCAGCGTAAGATCACTTGGATCTAACCTTGCGGTTTTGTCAGGCTCAGACGGAAGTTTGGCGGCGAGACTATGAGGCTTGAGCGGCGCTGCTACCATAAAGATAATCAACATCACAAGTAGCACGTCGATCAGTGGCGTCACGTTGATGAAAGGTTTGTTCCTGGCGGCAGTGTTTGCGGACATAATTCGCTTCCTCCAATTTCGTGAGAGAGGCTCCAGCACTCAGCACTCAATTAGACCCTGCTTAGGACGATATGTTCCTTGGGGAAAAGAGACCGCGTGAGGACTAGGTCAGCGGATCGAACAGAAGCGGAAAGAACTAGCCCCTCAACCTTGTTTCCTTTGGCAATCTTTCTCGTCTCACTTCACGTCCCTAATTCCATTAATCACTATCTTCGCCACAGTCGGAATAATCTCGCGCTCGGTCGCGTGATCGGTGGTGAAGGTTACCAGCACAAACTTCGTCCCATCCGCGAGCTCAACATAAGCTGCGTCATGGCGAGTGGTGCTGGTCCAGCCGGCCTTCGACCACAAACGCGCCCCGGCGATTTGCTGCAAGGCGATCCCGGTGAAACCATGACCCTGATCGTCATTATCAGTGCTCGTCCCGGAATAATCGCGTTTTAATAAAGCCAACATTTGCTCGCTGCGCTCAGGGGTGACCGCTTTGCCGGTGGCTATCTCCGCCAACAACCGGGCCGTCGCATCGGTAGTCAGCTTGTTTCTGTTTTCGCCTTTTGGACCGCGCGACATCTGTTCCCGTCCATACGCATCTTCGCAAAATGTTTTCTGATTCACGTTGATGTTTGTGTAGCCAAGCGATGAGTAGTAGCGATTGACCGCATTTCGTTTCTTCTGCCACTCCGCCATCTCTTTTGCTGGCAGTTCATAGCCGGCAGTGGTGTGCGTGATTACATCAACTACGTATTGCGTAGCCTCATTCGATGAATCGACGATCATGTCTTTCAAAGCCCGACGCAACTCCGGCGTGTCTGCAATCTTTTTGTCCTCCAACCAGCGATGGGCAGCAGCTAGATAAAAAAGTTTCACCACACTCGCTGGATAGACTCGTTCGTTGCCGCGAAAGCTGGCCTGCTGCGGATGCGCCGGATCGCGCAGATCGATGAGTGTTATGAAGAGCTGAGTCGCGTCGAGTTTCTTCGCTGCAAACTGCTGGATTGTTTTTGTGGCGGCTTCATCTACCAGAGACTGCAAAGTCCTCGACGGCGCGCTCGCTGCAGCTTGCGCGAAGGCCGGCGAGATGGCGGCCGAAAGGAGGAAACAGGTGATGAGCAAAACGCAGTTGGTTTTTCGTTTCATAGTTATGGGTGTGTGCCAAAATGATTTGATTGTGTCAGCGAACGATATCGATTATAAGCAACTCAGTGACAAAAGTATTGACCGATAGAGCGGCCGTGGCACTGGTTCGCGGCATTGGCCGTTGGGACCTGGTCGCGATAACGATCAACGGGATCATTGGCGCGGGAATCTTTGGTCTGCCGTCGAAAGTCTTTTCTCTCATCGGGCCGTACAGTTTGATTGCGTTTGTAGTTTGCGCGGTCGTCGTAGCTTTGTTCATCCTTTGTTTCGCCGAAGTCGGCAGCCGTTTTGATGAAACTGGCGGGCCCTATCTCTACGCGCGCGAGGCCTTTGGGCCGGCGGTGGGGTTTGAGATTGGTTGGTTAATGTGGCTCGCGCGTCTGACAGCCTTTGCGGCTAACTGCAATCTGATGCTGGCCTACCTGGCTTATTTCCTGCCCGCCGTCACAAATCCATTCTGGCGTGCAGTAACCATCGTAATTGTCGTCGTTGTTCTGGCCACTATCAACTTGATAGGCATCAAGCAGGCGGCGATCGTCAGTAATATTTTCACGGTCGGGAAACTAGTGCCGCTAATAATTTTCATCGCAGTGGGTTTATTCTTTCTGCATGGGCCCGCGTACACCCCCGGTCCTCGTCCTTCAACTGGGGTGTTCTCGCAATCGGTGTTACTGCTAATTTACGCTTTCACAGGTTTTGAAATGGCAGCGATTCCGGCAGGTGAAGTTCGTGATCCCAAACGGAATCTGCCCCGTGCGCTCATCACCGCAATCGCGGTGATCGCTGTTCTCTACATTCTGATTCAAGTTGTCTGCGTAGGAACGCTCCCCGAACTGGCGCAATCTCAGAGGCCGCTCGCGGATGCCGGCACGCGCTTCATGGGCTCCGCGGGCGGCTTGCTCATCTCGGCCGGGGCGTTTATCTCGATCGCCGGGAACCTCAACGTCCTGATACTTTCGGGTTCACGAGTACCTTTCGCGATGGCGGAGCAACAACAACTGCCATCAATTATTGCTTCGGTCCATCGCCGATTTGCGACGCCTTACGTCGCCATCTTAATCACTTCAGCAGTCATGCTGGTGTTTACGCTAAAGAGTTCCTTCGTCGCCGCTTTGACGATAAGCGCAATTGCGCGGCTCGTAACTTACGGGGCGACGTGCGTTTCCCTTCCGATCTTTCGCCGGCGAAGAGATGCGCCACTGGCCGTCTTCCGGCTCCCTGGGGGCACAGTCATCGCGATCCTCGCATTGCTGTTGACGGTTTGGCTGCTGGCAAATAGCACCTGGAATGAAGCTCGTGCCGCCACTGTCGCGGCAGCATTTGGATTGTTGGTCTATCTTGCCTATCTCATTTACTCGCGACGGGCTTTGCACAAAAAGTCGTAATTGGATGCTACGAGAACAATTTCAACAAGTCGACATAGAATCCCAGCCTGCGGAGCAGGCGATAGCGTAAAGGCTGGGTTGGATTTCGTCGTTCACATCTTTCTGGAAGGCTCTAGCGACGCGGCAGGGTAACCGGGGTTGTCTTGCAGGCGTGATGTATCATTGCCCCGCAGCAAATGGGAACCAAAGCAAAACACGCGGATGCCATCGTCGAAGACTTGCGCGACGTAGTAGGTAGAGCGTCCGTCCTTAGTGATCCAGACGAACTGCTGGTTTACGAATGCGACGGACTGCCGCAACATAAGTATCGTCCGCGCGCCGTAGTCTTTCCATCATCGACCGAGGAAACATCGGCGGTGATGCGCGCGTTAGCGGGCGCCGGCGTGCCCTTCACTGCACGCGGTGCCGGCACCGGCCTTTCCGGCGGCGCGCTGTCGTTAAATCAGGGCGTCGTGATCGAATTGGCGCGCCTGCGCAAGATTCTGCAGATCGACGAAGCAAATCGGATCGCCGTTGTCGAACCCGGAGTTGTAAATTCTCACGTCTCGCGTGCTGTCTCACACCTCGGTCTTCATTACGTTCCCGATCCATCAAGCCAGCCGACCTGCACGATCGGCGGCAATATCGCGGAGAACGCTGGGGGAATTCATTGTTTGAAATATGGCACGACTACCGATCACGTGCTGGGCGTGCGCGTGGTGCTCGCCGGCGGCGACGTAGTTGATCTTGGCGGTGGTGGAACGGAATCACTCGGCTACGATCTACTCGGCTGCTTCGTCGGCTCGGAGGGTACATTTGGTATTGTCACCGAAGCGACGCTGCGCCTGACGCCAATACCGCCGGCCGTCCGCACGATGCTGGCGGAGTTTGTGGAAGTCAACGACGCTAGCCACGCCGTCTCGGCAATAATTGCCGCGGGTGTAATGCCGGCGGCGTTGGAGATGATGGACAGCGAGATTATTCGCGCCGTAGAAGCAAGTGTGTTTGCTGCCGGGTTGCCGTTAGACGTTGGTGCCGCGCTGCTTATTGAACTTGACGGCATTGAAGCCGGCATCGATGAAGAAGCCGAACACGTAAAAAGTGTTTTCCTGCAATATGGCGCGCGAAGTTGTCGCCTGGCTCGGGATGAAAACGAACGGAAGAAACTCTGGGCAGCGCGCAAAGGCGCGTTTGGCGCTATCGGCCGCATCGCCCCGGATTCGATGATTCAGGATGCAGTGGTGCCGCGGTCGCGGCTGCCGGAAGTGCTCGCCGACGTCTTTCGCATCGCTTCGACGTATCAGTTGCGTATTGCCAATGTCTTTCACGCGGGCGACGGTAATTTGCATCCGCTAATTTGTTTCGACTCTCGTTCCGCGGAGGAGGTTCGTCGGGTCAAAGAAGCTAGTCGGGAGTTAATGGAAACTTGCGTTCGTGCCGGTGGCAGCATCACCGGCGAGCACGGCGTTGGCTTCGACAAGCGCGAGCTGTTGTCGCTGATCTTTTCTGAAAGGGACATGGAGACAATGCTCAGCGTACGCGCGGCTTTCGACCCGACTGGTTTGTGTAATCCGGGAAAAATAATTCCTATGCTGCGCGGCTGCGGTGAAGCGCGCGCTGCGGCGACGTCCAATGTCCAAAGTCCAACGTCCAAAGTCCTACCAGGACACCAACCCGTCTCAATAACGGCCGGCCCGGAGTCCAACGTAGGGTCCACGGTAAGGAGCGGTTCGCGACGTTTTGATCCGGACGCCGTAAAAGTGCAACTAGACTCAATCGTGGGCGCCAAAAACATCTCCGCGTCTCCGCGTCTCGCCGTCTCCGCGTCAGGTTTGACAGTGTTCCCGGGCTCAATTGCCGAAGTTTGCGAGGTTATGAAACTCGCAGCCAGTGAACACTGGACCGTTGAGCCCGCGGGCGCAATGACCTGGCTCAACGCCGGTCAACCACCAAAGCAAGCGCAGCTTGCGATCAGCACACAGAGGTTGGATCGAATCATCGAGCACGAACCTGCCGACCTGATCGCGATAACAGAAGCCGGTGTAACGCTAAAAGACTTCAATCAAGCGCTCGCACTAAAAGGTCAGTGGCTGCCGCTCGATCCGCCGGATGATGGACGCGCCACAATCGGCGGCGTGGTGGCGACCGGAATGGGTGGGGCCCAGCAGTTTGGCTACGGCGCTCCCAGACGCCACGTCATCGGCATGAAGGTTGTGCGTGCTGATGGTAGCCTGATCAAAGTAGGCGGACGCGTAGTAAAAAATGTGGCCGGGTATGATCTCTGCAAACTCTTCACCGGCAGTTATGGCACGCTGGGAATAATCGCCGAAGTTAACTTCAAGCTCAGGCCATTGCCACTCAAGACAGCCACAACAATGGCCTCTGGATCGTGGGAGGACTTGTTCGCGGTCGGCCGACACGTCATAGACGCCCGGCTCTTTCCTGTTGCGGTAGAACTGCTTTCGCCGTACCTGGCTCAAGAGGCCGGATGGTCGGAAGGGCAGGATCATTTATTGCTAATACGCTTTGCCGGATCTCTTAGCGGCGTCGCCGAGCAAACAGGTACAACTTCGAATTGGCTCAAAGGAAAGCGTGGGGTGAACTCCAGCCGGGTATTGGCCGACGATGCCAGCGTATGGAATACTTTAGCAACTTTGCCGTTGCAGTTTGAAAAAGAACTCGTTTGGCGCGTGGGTTTGCGGCCCGCGGACGTAGGCGCGTTTCTGGTGATCTATTCTGAAGCGGCGGCTGCGCACGGCGACGGACCAATGTGGCACGCAGGGTTGGGCGATGGGCGCGTCCGCATTATGGAGCGCGGCGACCTCGCAAACAGTACCGACCGCGTGAATAGTCTCAGTTCAGCCGCTCAGGGCCTCGGCGGCAGAGTAATCATCGAGCACGCGGCTGACAAAGTAATGAGTGGTCTCAGCATTAGCACAACTGCCGGCGCCGCTGTTGGTATAATGCAGCGAATCAAACAACAGCTCGACCCGGATGGTATTTTCCCGACGATCCACACCTATTGAAACGATCATGAGAAACAAATCACTACAAAGCGTGCTGCGTTTATTTTTGACCTGCGCTCTCGTCGCGGGGCTGATCGCATTTCCTGGTTCGCAAATACTCCGCGAACTGTCCCCGTCCAGCGCCGCCTCGCGCGAACCGGTGCGCGCGCTACACGGCATTGTCGCGTCAACAAACGTAGTGGCATCGCAAGTCGGCGTTGACATCATGAAGCGCGGCGGCAACGCAATCGACGCCGCAATCGCTGTGGCGTTTGCCCTCGCGGTGACCCATCCGGCTGCGGGCAATCTCGGCGGCGGCGGCTTCATGATGATCCGTCTCAAGAACGGTAAGACGACGGCGATTGACTACCGGGAGATGGCTCCCGCCGCAGCCAGTCACAACATCTATCTCGATAAGAATGGAAACCTGATTGAAGGCGAAGGCGGATCGCTGGTCGGTTATCGCGCTGCGGGAGTACCGGGAACGGTGCGCGGAATGGAGTTGGCGCTCAAAAAATACGGTTCCGGCAAACTGAGTTGGGCTGAATTGATCGAGCCGGCGCGTCGACTCGCCAATGGCTTTACCGTTACCTATACACTCGCAAGATCACTGCGCGGAAACAACGATTACCTGGCCCAGTATCCGGAAACAAAACGGATCTACTTAAAAGGTGGAGAGTTTTACGACGAAGGCGAAATATTCCGCCAACCGGATCTGGCTGCGACGTTTGCCCGGCTGCAAGCTTCCGGCCCAAATGAATTCTATGAGGGTCAGACCGCGCGCCTGATCGTTGACGACGTCAAGCGCCATCAGGGCCTGCTGACGATGGCTGACATGCACGGCTATCTCGCCAAGGAACGCGAGCCTGTGCACGGAAGCTATCGCGGTTATGAAGTCGTCTCGATGCCGCCGCCGTCCTCAGGTGGCGCGGTCCTAATCGAGATGCTGAATATTCTCGAAGGCTACGAGCTGGGTAAACTGGACGCTGGTTCTTCGGAGCGTTATCACCTGATGACGGAAGCGATGCGCCGCGCGTTTGCAGATCGGGCCGAGTTTATGGGCGACGCCGATTTCGTCAAGGTGCCGGTGGCCGGTTTGATCGACAAAAACTACGCAGCGAAGCTTCGTAGCAACATTAATCCCCAAAGAGCTTCGACGAGCGTCGAGATTAGCGCCGGCCAACCCGCGGGTCACGAATCAGAGGAGACGACACACTTCACGGTGGTGGATGGAGCGGGAAATGCGGTTGCGAATACCTACACACTCAATAATTCCTACGGCTCCGCGGCAGTGGCAAGAGGCACCGGAATAATTTTGAACGACGAGATGGACGACTTCGCCGCCAAACCCGGCACACCAAACATGTACGGTTTGATTCAGGGTGAGCGCAATGCAGTCGCACCACACAAGCGACCCTTGTCGGCAATGACGCCCACCTTCGTCCTGCACAAGGATGGCAGTCTTTGGTTCACAGTTGGCAGTCCCGGCGGCCCGACAATAATCAACACTGCGCTCTGCGTAATTACCAACGTCGTCGACTACGGCATGAACATCCAGCAGGCGCTGGACTTCCCGCGGATACACCATCAGTGGCTTCCCGATGAGTTGATCTTTGAGCCTTATGGACTCTCAGGCGACACGCAGAAGGCGCTGCTGTCAATGGGCCATAAATTGGCGACGCCGCGCTATCTGGGCGATGCCGAGGGGATTATGATTGAAGAAAAGACAGGCATGCGTCTGGGCGCTACTGATCCGCGTCGCAGCGATGGGTCAGCCGTTGGTTACTAGGAAGGTGCGAGCACATCAAGGAAGCATCAAATGAGATTTTGAGCCATCCAAATCGAAAGTATGTATTGCGGCGGAATATCTTCGCAATAGAGTCTCGATCCTTTTTACAGTACAGTTTCCGACGCGCAACCAAATAAACTTTGGCGGTGCGCCATGAAGTAGACTCCGCTGCTGGAAGTCTGAATCCTTCGAAACGATCGCGTAGCCCTCGACTTTGGCGTATTGCCAAATGGCGAAGTCGTCGGCATCTCGCAAACCGACTTCCCTTACATGAATACTTTCCGCGTAAATGTCAGCCAGCAAGCGAGGGAGGCGCGGCGAGAGATTCTGATCAAAGAGCAGTTTCATGTTCTGGCAACGTAGCTAGTTTGCGTTCGCGGTCGGCAGCAAATGCCAAGCAGGCCTTAATGTCCTCGGCAGTGAGGTCCGGAAAATCTGCCAGAATCTCAGCTTCGCTCATACCGCTCGCGAGATACTCTAAAACATCTGTCACAGTCATTCGCATTCCGCGAATAGTTGGCTTGCCGCTGCGCTTGCCCGCTTCGATGGTTATGATCTTGCTGTAGTCCATGTGCAAATCATAACAAAACCTCTTTATCTTGCAAGACAAAGAAAGAACTCGGTGTATACTGGACTCCCCGGGAAACGAACGAGCCGATCTGCTCATGGCAACAACCCACTGGCAAATTATTGGCTATTCGGGTGGGACGTGAATTGGAACGGACCTACGCTATTGACTAGCTGGACCGTCTTCATACAAGATCCGGGACTGTAGCCTTAATCATTCCCTCGGTCGAGGTCAATCGCCCCCATGGCCGCTGAACAGAGTGCTCTCAACCCGATTCGGAAAGAACGTCCTTATCGCGTCTACAAACGCGAACAGGAGGTCATCTCCCGCCATAAGATATATCGCACGACGGCTTTCTATACTTCGTACACCATAATCTTGCTGGCCTTCGCTGTTCGCTCGCATCATTTCCTGCGGGCGCTGGCTTTTGTTCCCGGCGGCATAGTGTTCTGGATGCTCACGGAATATTTCTCGCATCGCTTTGTCCTGCACCGTCACTGGAAAGTATCAAAACGGAAGTACAAGAGGTTCTGGACGAAGATAGCCAACAAGTACCTCGACCCCACGCACTTCGGCCACCACGAAAAGCCGTTTGACGGAGAACACATGAGCGGACGCGTCCGCGATCTACTCCCGCTTTTCTTTGTCGGCGTACCGCTGAGTATCCTGCTTTTCCCGCCCTACACAGCTTCAATCGTGGTGGCGTTCGCCTTTCAATCCTACATCGCTGAAGAGTGGATCCATCACGCAACGCACTTCTGCAATTTTCGCGACCCGTATTTTCGTTACATGAAGAAACATCACCTCTATCATCACACCTCGCAAGGTATGACCAGAGGCTTCGGTACGAGCAGCGGCATACTGGACTTCATTTTCCAAACTCGCTTTCCAGTGAACGTGCGCCAGCGACTTTACGGCGGCAGGAAGTCCTACGTCGCCAATCAAAACGAACGGCCAATCAAACAAACTTAAGGGAGCAGCATGACGCGGCCTCGCTACGCCCTGGTAACCGGCGCTTCACGCGGCCTGGGCCGGTGCTTTGCTCGCACGCTAGCTGCGCGTGGGCATAACCTTCTGCTGGTAGCCCGCTCCGCGGATAAGCTGCAGGCGCTGGCTCGTGAGTTGCAAACTGCTCACGGCATCCAGGTGGAGAGTATTCCGCTTGACCTGGCAATTGCGGGCGCGGGTCAAACGTTGGCAGACGAGTTAACTAAGCGCGAATTGGAGATCGATCTTCTCGTGAGTAACGCCGGCTTTGGTGATCAGGGAATGTTTCTTGAACTGCCGTTGGCCCGCCAGTTGGAATCAATCACCTTGCAAAACCAAACGGTAGTCGAACTTGCCCACGCCCTCGTGCCGGCAATGATTAAGCGCGAGCAGGGTGGTCTAATCGTTATCTCGTCAATGGCCGGGTTTCAACCAATTCCCTTTGCTTCGGTTTACTCCGCCACTAAAGCGTTCCTGACTACGTTCTCGCTGGCTCTTGAAGCTGAGTTGTCGCGGTTTGGAGTTAAGGTGGTGACGGTATGTCCGGGCCGCCTTCGAGTTGCCGAGGAAGATATCGAAGTTGGCAGCGAACGAAAGAAGTTTCCCGGTGGCGAACAAAGCCATGAAGATGTGGTGGCTGAAGCGTTGCGCGCATTGGAACGTGGCGGCGGACTTGTGATTCCCGGAGGGATGAACAAATTCGCGGCGTTTGCGGTAGGCTTCGTTCCTCGTAGCAAAGTGGCGCGGCTGGTTAAGAAGTTATCGAAGCCTCCCGGCTAAAGCCTGGACGATTTGGTTTCAGCAGTTATGAACAAGGCTGAACTTCACCAAAGGACTACCGAGAAGCGACTCTTTAGAGAAAAGTTGCTGACTATGTTCGTTGCTATTATTGTAGCGGCAATGGTCGGAACCCTGGTCTTGCTGGTTTGGCAAAAAGGAAGTCAACGGGTAGATACAAGTGATTTCGACGGGCGAATCATTGATCGATGGGCGGATTACACTGAGTCGGAGTACGGCTCGGAGGCGCGCTTTCGCCTGTCGGTAGAAGCTGACGATGGCAAGCATTTCACTGTAAAAGTGGGCCCAAGTATGTACGAATCAGCTAAGGTCGGGATGCGCGTACAGCGGAGAGCGGGACAAATCGTTCTGATCGAGACCGCAGGAAAGAGTTCCGGCAAGTAGTTCCTGTCGTATCATCCATCCAGAAACGACAACAAGCGGGATTGATCTTGCAAAACATGCAAAGCCACGGAACCCTAACCGCCACGCTCGCGCGAGAAGAAGAAAAACTGCTTGCGTGCATTCACTGCGGGCTCTGTCTCGAGGCTTGTCCAACCTACGTTATCACCGGCGATGAAAACGACGGACCGCGCGGCCGACTCTACCTGATGCGCGCGGTTGGCGAGGGTCGCCTGGCAAGCGACGCGGCCGCATTCGAACGCCACATCGATCGTTGTCTCGGATGTCGTGCTTGCGAACAGGTCTGTCCTGCCGGAGTCGAGTATGGCCAGCTGCTGGAGGCCGCGCGCGGCCAACTATTTGAATCGGGCCCCAGGCGTGGGTTTAGTTATGGCGTGTTGCGTCTGGTGTTGAAGCACGTTTGGCTACATCCAGCGCGCTTAAAATTTGCCTTTGCTGCCACGCGCCTGTTTCGCGATAGCGGCATGGCGCGAGCGCTCAGGAAATCCGGAATCGCAAAGTTGTTTTCAAAGCGGCTGGAGTTTGCTTTGGCGTTGTTGGAGAGTTCCGCTCCTAAATTGCCAACGGGGCAAGACGACTCTAAAAAACATACCGCTGCCTCATCCGCCAACCACGCTAACGGCTTGCTGCTCTTCACCGGCTGCGTTGGCCAGGGACTCTTCGCACGCGTGAACGAGGCAACTGCGCGCGTGCTGGAGGTGAACGGGTTCCCGGTGGAGACTCCGCCACAACAGGTTTGCTGCGGGGCCTTGCACGCTCACGCGGGAGATCTCGAAGGCGCGCGCACACTCGCGCGCCGCAACATAATCGCGTTTGAGGAGGATGCGGCTGCGCCGGTTATCACCAACGCCGGCGGCTGCGGCGCGATGCTCCTTTCCTACGCGCACCTGCTGGCTGAAGACCCGGCTTTCGCAGATAGAGCGCGCAGCTTTAGCAAGCGCGTGCACGATGTAGGTCAACAATTGGAAACTGTCGAACTGAAGACTGCGACCGATACGAGCAACCTGCCGGCCACCTACGACGCGTCGTGTCATCTACTTTACGGACAGCACGCTGCTGAAGCTTCGCTAAAGATGATGGGTGCCGTTGCCAATCCGGCTTTTGTGAAGCTTGAAGGGTCGGAGCGGTGTTGTGGCGGCGCCGGAATCTACAATCTCCTGGAACCAGACTTGTCCGGGCAGGTCTTAAACGAAAAGCTTTTGGAGATTGGGAAGACTGGCGCGAAAGTCTTGGCAAGTGGCAATCCGGGTTGTCAGATGCAAATCGGCGCCGGCGCGCTATTGGCGGGCATGGACCTGGTGGTTTGTCATCCCGTGGAACTGCTTGATGAAGCCTATGCCAGGGCGGGAATGTACGAAAGAAAGTGATCAGTAATCAGTGATGAGTAAAGAGTTTCTGGAGGTTTTACTCTTCCCCGTTGACGCTTCTCCGCCGATCCTGGACTCATCACTCATTACTCATCACTTTCTCGCCACCAATCAAAGTCAAAGCGACATTTCCGCCCGAGTCGAGCCCTACAAGATCAGCTCGCTTCCCTACCTCGATCGAGCCACAGTCATCATCGATTCCCAGGAGGCGGGCAGGATTGGTCGCAGCCATCCTCGCCACCTCAACATCAGAGGCACCGACTGACTTCATTACCCTTACTGCCTCGAGCATGCTGATAACGGAGCCCGCAATGCTACCTCCAGCGTTGCTGGTACGTCCGTCTTTGACGGTTATCGTTTGATCCCAGATTTCATATTCACCGTCCCCCCGGCCGGCGGCGGCTATCGCGTCACTGATCAGCAGTAGTCGATTCGCGCTCTTGAGCTTCAACAATAACCGCAGCATTTCACGATCAAGGTGAATGCCATCGGCGATGATGTCGCAGGTGACGTCGTCATGCCAGAGGCCCCAGCCGATTGGTCCGGGCGCGCGCTGATGCAGCGGAGCCATAGCATTCATGAAGTGCGTCATGTGACGCGCGCCCGCCGCGAACGCTTTTTCCAACAGGTCAAAGTCAGCGCGCGTGTGGCCAAGTGAAACAATCCAACCGCGACCGCGCAACTCACGTAAAAGTTCAATCCCACCAGCAATCTCCGGCGCGAGCGTGATCAGGTGCTTGGCGTTCTCGTCGGCAAGCTTTGGCAAGTCGTCTAAATCGCCCGGCCCGGAAAAGGATCTAAAGAACTGCGGACGCAGAGCACCACATTGATGGGAGTTAACGAACGGCCCCTCGTAATGAACGCCGAGTATGCGCGCGCCAAGCTGGGAGCGCAGGCATCCTGCCTGCTCCTTCGTTACCTCCTCGATCGCTGCGATTGCGCGCGCATAATGCTCAGCCGGCGCCGGCACCAACGTCGGCAACCAACCGGTTACACCCTGGGTGGCCAGAAACTGTGAAACTCGATCAAGATCCGCGGCGGTAGCCGTCATCGTGTCAACACCAACGGCGCCGTGTATATGAACGTCAATGAATCCGGGAAGAAGCGTGAGGCCTGAGAGATCGAGTTGTTCGTCGCCACGAGACTTGCCTGCTGCTGCAGTTGAGAAGACTTCAAGAATACGACCGTGCTGGAGCGATACGGCACCCTTCTCAATTTCGCCGTCAGGAAGGACCAGCCGGGCGCCGTGCAGGAAGAGACTCTTTGCGGATGCTTCGTTCATAAACAGGTTGAATCAAGTATACGCGAGCAAGCTGGTGATTGCGGCCACCACAACACGGCGATGCCCGCGACGCATTCAAGCGCCGCGGGCATCGGGTTGAACTTCCAAACCCTTTTCCGGCGGGGCTAGAAGGAAAGCTTGGCCCCGAGTGAAATCGTGCGCGGGTCTCGCACGGTACTGATCACGCCGAAGGTGCCGCCAAAATTCTGGATGGCGGTACTGGTAATTCCCCTGAAGTTCGTATGGTTGAAAATATTGAAAGCCTCGCCGCGAAGTTGCAACTTAACCTTCTCGTTAAACTCAATGTTTTTGAACACTGAGAAGTCGACGCGCTTGGTCGGGGGTCCCTGAATGATACCGCGTCCGCCATTACCAACGACGTTCAAAACCCCAGTGCCGGTAGTCGGGTTTTGCTGGAAACAGGTCGTGTTGAACCACTGCTCGAAAGTGTGCGGTGCGTTTGCGTTGGGATCGCAGAGAACGTTAGGTCGATTGCCCGCTATGATCGCCGGGACGTTACCCAATCCAGAAGCATCGAAATTTGTCGTGGGCGTGAAGGGCAAACCAGATTGCAGCGTGACGATACTGGAAAGCTGCCAGCCGCCCAGAAAGTGTCCCGCGAAATCGCGTTGGCCTTTGAAGAAAGGCAACTCGTAAATAGCATTGGCGGTAAATACCTGCCGCCGATCCAATGTAGCCCGGCCTCGATCCAAACGGATGTTATAGGAATTCGAAGGCGCATTGCTGCGGTCGTTCTGATTATCCGTCAGATTTTTCGACCAGGTATACGCTACATTAATCTGCGATGCTCCTGAAAAGCGCCGCTGGGCAGAGGTCTGGAGGCTGTTGTAGTTGGAGTTGAACTGCGGCGTGATCATGTTAATTGATCGATACCCTCGGTAAGGCCTGAGTTGATCGAGAATAGTGGATGCTTGCCCGCCAGTGCCGCCAAAATACGTTCCCGCAACCTGGCAAGGCACGGTCGGCGTAGTTGAAGCGCCGGTCGCGCATCCGGTTGCACCGCGTGAGATCGCATATCCGGGTGGCAGCTCATTTAGCTCGAAAGCACCAATCAGGTGAGTCCCCTTTGAGCCAAAGTAGCCAACGCTCAGCAAGGTCTTAGGTCCGAATTGCTGCTGCCATTCAAGCGACCAATGTTGCATGTAAGGATCTTTCCAGTTTGGCTGAATGGCGCGAATACTCAACGCCGTTAGCGAAGCTCCGGCTGCCACAGTGATCCCACTAGGTACTGGTTGGTCGAGACGAGGAGTGGTGGCCACTGATCCGCCGGAAACTGCACTGACGGAAAATGTTTCCTGATAGGGCGGGTTCGTGCCGATATTTTGCTCATAGGTACCATTGAGCACTTGGTCGTAATACATGCCGTAGCCGACCCGGATAGAGGTCTTTCCCTTCTTGAACGGATCCCAGGCTAAACCAATGCGCGGAGCAAAATCGCCCTTCGGAGCCTGGACAACGGCCTTGCCATAGGGCGAAGCCGCCGGGACACAACCGTTGGCCGCTGTCTGAACGTTTTGCGCGTTCACGATCATGCCGTTGCAGAAATTCCCCGTGCCGACGACGCGATTACCGGCGCCGGTAACCTGCGGAGCGTTGGCGGCATTAAACAGCCGCGGATCAAAGTTTGAGAGACGACCGTTAACGTCATAGGGCGCGCCGAAATAAGAATAGCGTACGCCGTAGTAGACGGTCATATTGGACCGAAAGCGCCACTCGTCCTGTATGTAATTCTCCACAGTAATCTGTCGTAGATCGGCGACGTAATCAAAGCGTGCCTGGGTAAAAGCGACGTTGTTGCCTACGAGGAAGTTAGCGAAATTCTGAAAGCTGGTGCGTCGAGCGGCTAATGGTTCCTGCGTCGTCGCGTTTGGCGCCAGCGTGCTCGTCTGCACACCGCTATTGGGCGTGGTATTCAAAAATCCACTGAAGCCACCTGCGTTGTTACCGGCGAGTGCGTTTTCATTTTTCCGGTAGCGCGAATAAACGCCGCCAAACTTGAATGAGTGCCGGCCACGAGTCCAGCTCAAATCGCCGGAGAAGTTATTCTTGTTCGAGAAGTTGTTGTAGTCACCGAAGGTAGTCAAAGTACTAAAGCCATTGCCAGCAACTGTGGGCACGAAGTCGCGTGTCCTGGCATAGGCCAGGGGCGGCGTGATTGGCGAGTTGGCCAGGGCTATGGTCCCGATATCTTTGCTGACAATAGCCCCGAAACCATAGTTATAACGACCGACTACTACTACGCTCGGGCTGGCAACATAGGTCAGCTGAAACGTATGTGTTCGGCCCGGAGACTGTGTCTCCGTCTTGGATACTTCAGGCAGG
>JANLYH010000110.1:0-7218 GCA_031365545.1 Pyrinomonadaceae bacterium
CGCTCAACTGTTTGCCACCGCCGTGGATTACGCAGATTCTTATGCCGACCTGGTGCAGCAGCGCCAGTTCTTCCGCGAGCGAACTCAAATTCCCGTGATCTTCGGTCGCCTTTCCGGAGAGCTTGACGACAAAAGTCTGACCCTGAAAGCGCTGGATGTAGGGCAGAGCCTCGCGCAGGAGATCCAGGCGTAACTGATCGCCGACTTGATTAGTGTTGGTCATAGCATTATTTGGCCGCGGCTAATCTTTCTTCCCTATCAGGCTAGCCATGATCGCTTTCTGCGCGTGCAGCCTGTTTTCTGCTTCATCGATCACGACTGAGGCCGGCGAGTCGATCACAGTGTCAGTGACGATGACGTTGCGTCGCACCGGCAGGCAGTGCATGAAGATCGCATCATTCGTCTCAGCCATTTTTTCCTCATCGACAATCCACCGTCCGCGATATTGAGCGCGCTGCTCAATTTCCCACTCCGGTTTTCCGTAGAAATCCTTCGCCCCCCAACTTTTCGCATAGATAACATCGGCGCCCGCAAACGCGGCCTCGATGTTCTCAGTGACTTCCACCGTCCCGCCAGCACCGCTAGCCTGCTCGTGGATAGTCTTCATTAATTCATCATCGAGTTCATATTCGCTCGGACGCGCGATCACCAGATTGTGTCCCATTTGCGCAGCAGCCAACGCGAAACTATTCGGCACGGCCATCGGCAACGACTTCGGATGCCAGGCCCAGCTAAGTACAACGCGCTTAGGTTCAGCGCCACGGTTTTCGCGTATCGTCATCATATCTGCCAGCGCCTGGCAGGGATGATGCATCGCCGATTCGAGATTAATCACCGGGACGGTGGCATACTTCGCGAAGGCGCCCAACACGGGATCGGTTCGCTCTTCGTCCCAGTCTTTCAGCGCGGCAAACGTGCGCACGCCAATCGCGCTGCAATAACGACACAGTACGCGCACAAACTCGGCGACGTGTTCAGTCTTGTCGCCGTCCATTACAACGCCGTCACGATGTTCGAGCGTCCAACTCGTGCCGCCCGGTTCGAGCACAACCGTGTTCCCGCCGAGTTCATAAATGCCAACCTGCATCGAAGCGCGGGTGCGCAAACTCGGATTGAAGAACACGAGAGCGATGGACTTACCGGCAAGCTGGCGCGATGGTTCGCGCTCGCGCTTAAATTGCAGCGCCGATTCGATGAGACGGTTCAACTCATCACGTGAGTAATCAATCGTAGTTAAGAAATTTCTCATAACCGGGAATGCCAATTCAAGAAGTTCAGAGACCAACCGTCTCTAAGCCACCCGTTTCGAAAATAGAGATCGCGTCAGTCCATACAAGCTGATCAGCAGCCAAAACGCTTCCATCAAAACTGCCGAGAGATTGAAACGAAACTTTAACGATATGAGTACCAGCGTGGCACCAATCGCATTCAACAACAAGTAGGTAACGGCCGAACTGGACATCTTCTCGAGCTGCAAAAGCAGGTAAGCGATTACCATCAGCAGCACCCCAATATTTCCCACCAGGTCAAACCAACTGTAATCCAAGGCGTCTCTCCTTCGATGAAATAAACATGCGGCTGCTCACGGAGCTGAAGCGTCTGGTGGTGACTCAGCCATGACCTATGCGCTGAAAGCCTCTTTAAGTTTTGCCACAAACAAATCTATCTCGGTTGTCTGGAGACAGAGTGGTGGCAACAGCCGTAGCACTTTGGAATCGCTCGAGGTGCCAGTAATAATTTTGCGTGCGAGCAGCGCCTGGTGAATTGGCGCCGCTTTATCGCGAAACTCCAAACCCAACAGGAAGCCGCGCCCGTGTACGGCAACAACCGCAGGCACTTCCAACAAACGCTCGCGCAAATAGGCTTCCGTCGTCTTGACGTTCAGTAGCATTCCATCCTGCTCAATTGCCTCGAGAGTTGCGGTCACCGCAGCCATCGCAATCATGCCACCGCCAAACGTCGTGCCCAGATCGTTTTCCTTAATGCCGGCGCTGATCGCTCCAGTAACCAGACAGGCACCTACGGGAATTCCACTGCCAAGCGCCTTCGCCAGTGTGACAACGTCCGGGACTACTTGCGCTGCGGCGTCACTCCCTGCGAAGAACCAATCGCCGGTGCGGCCAACGCCGGTCTGCACTTCATCAAAGATCAAAACGATCCCACGCTCATCGCAGAGCTCGCGAAGTTCGCGGAAGAATTCCGGCGGCGCGGTGCGCACACCCGCCATCGACTGGATCGGTTCGAGCATGATCGCCGCTATGCTTTCGTCTGCCTGCGCGCGGACTGATTCAATATTGCCAAACTCGGCTTCAAGATGTCCCGGAACATTTGGCTTCCCAATTTCGCGATACTTTCCCAGAAAGGTAGCGCTGATCGAGTCGGCAGTGCGCCCGTGAAACCCACCGGAGAAGGTGATAATGTTTTCGCGCCCCGTAGACATGCGGGCCATGCGCATCGCGTTTTCATTAGCTTCGGTTCCCGAGTTACAGAAGAAAGCTTTTGTCAGTTGCGCCGGCGAGATTGAAACCAGTTTCTCTGCTGCGCGCGCGCGCGCTGCCGAATAAACCAGATTGGAATAAAACATTAACCGCTCGGCTTGGAGTTGAATCGCGGTCACCACGTGGGGATGCGAATGCCCGGTGCCGGCGACGGCGTGACCGCCATAGAGGTCGAGATACTTTTCACCATCGCTGGTGAATATCCAGACTCCTTCGCCACGGTCGGCGACAAGTGGCATTTTCTTGTAGGTCGCCAGTTGATAGCGTTCCTCGAGTGCGATGGTCTTTTCCAATTTGATTTCTGCCTCTGCTTTCATCCTGCCCTCGTGCCATTGGGGACGATTGTTTCCGGGACCGCCAACACCGGCTTGACGCCATCGGCATAACCAATGTCGAACAGCATTCCCTCCGACATTTCACCCATCATTTTTCCTTGGCTCAAGGTTGACGACGAATAATGACTGCGTCCCGACAATTGCCTGCAGGTCTTCCCGCTGCTGCTTCATGCCGGCCAGAATGTTGCGCACTTGATCGCCAAAATCAACAACCAGTCTAACCAGTTTTTCCGAGCCTTTGACGTCTTCGACTGCCGTGATTGTGCCGACGCGAATATCTATCTTTCCTAACTCGGCAATCGTAATCGTCGGCTTGATCGGTAACGCTTTGAACTTGGCGCCGTTCATGGATTCGTTCCCACTAACATCAACCCCGTCTTCTCACCCAGACCAAACATCAGGTTCATGTTTTGCACCGCCTGTCCGGCCGCGCCTTTTACCAAATTGTCGAGCGCCGAAAAAATCACCACCTGCTGACCGCGACTGGCAAAGCCGAGATCGCAAAAGTTCGTCGTCTTTACCCAGTTGATATCGGGTGAGCCTTTCACCAGCCGCACAAAAAACGAATCGCGATAGAAGTCCGCGAAAAGCGAATGGAGTTGTTCATCGGTGACAGGTTCTTTTGCCTCAACGTAGATTGAAGAAAAAATACCTCGCGAAACCGGGAGGGAATGCGTCATAAAAACTAGTTCATTCTTCCAAGCACCGACGCTTGCAAGTTCCTGTTCGATCTCCGGCACGTGTTGATGGGTGAACGGCTTGTAAGCGTAAAACGAATTCATGCGCTGGGGATGATGGGTGTTCGCGGCGGGTTTAGCTCCTGATCCGGAGGAACCGGTCTTGGCGTCAACAATCACGCGGCCCTTGACCAGTCCGTTTGCAACCAGCGGCGCGAGCCCGAGCAATGTGGCGGTAGCGAAGCAACCGGGATTAGCAATTAATCTTGCCTGCTTGATAGCCTCGCGATTTGTTTCGGTCAGGCCGTAGATGAATTCGCCTTGTGCCTGCATTGCCGTGTGCGGGCGGCCGTAATGCTGTTCAAAAATCTGCCGGTCCCGCAGGCGAAAGTCGCCTGACAAATCGATAGCTTTAACGTGCTCCGGCAAACGCGGCACGACCTCCATCGCCTGGCCGTGCGGCAGTGCCAGAAACAAGCAATTCAAATCAGCCAGCTCTGCGGGATCTTCAGGAGCGAGCCGAAACTTCAAGTCAGTTAAGCCAAGCAGATTCTTGTGGACTTCGCTGACCGCCTTGCCTGCCTGCTCATTTGCGGTAACAAAAACGATCTCAACGTCGGGATGGAAGAGCAGAATGCGCAGCAATTCTGATCCGCCGTAACCGGAGCCGCCAAAAATTCCAACGCGGAGTTTCGAGTTTCGAGTTTCGAGTTTCGAGTTCACTAGGCCAAAAGTCCTTCTGACTGCGCTTCACTATTTTCAAGTTTATCTGCGGTCGAACCCGCTGAGTTCGAACTTGAAACTCGCAACTCGAAACTCGAAAGTCTAGGAGCGAGGAGCTCAAACAATCTGTCCCCGTTTCGCCGCGCATTCGCTGCCGGCACGCCAAATTCCTTTTCGATAAAGTCTTCGCCCATTTGCGAGTCGGTAACTGAACCGGCAATCACATCTATTTCGATTCCACGCCGGCGCAATAGTTCTATTCCGCCCCATGCGCCCACGTAGTCTGACGCACAGAAGACAAGACCGGCGGTTGCCGCGCGCAATTCCGTATCCTCAAACACCGACTCGACGGAATAACCGCCCAGCAAGCCGTCGCCCAACTCAATAACAATCAGATCCGGCGCGCTCTCGTTCAAACGAGCAATGATTGTTTTCGCCACCCCGGCGAGATTTGTGGCCCCGACAGTTGACGGCAAACCGCAATCCAGAAAACTGGCGATAGCGATGGCGCCGTGGTCGGCCATGTTGAGCGTGTCGCGCAGGCAGGCGATGCCGGAGAGCTTCGCGGCCGCCACTCGCAAGCCGGCACGAGTGGCTTGTTTGATCAATTCAGTAGCAGCGTATGTCTTGCCGCTGTTCATGCAGGTGCCCGCGATAATCACCAGGGGCGCGGTGTCGCCAAGGGTCGAGCGTGGCGGCAGGGCGGCGTCCGCGATATTCAACGCCGTTTCCTCGTCATCACTGGCGAGACCAATTACCTCAACCTTAATCGCGTCGCTCAAACTAGAATGATGTCCGGTGCACTTTCCAATAACGCCACCCATGTTGAGAAGATGTAACTCGTCGCCCGCGTCAACGGTAGCCGGAACATCACCTACAAAACCTTTCAACGCGCGTCGTCGGCCGAGCACGCCGATGAGCACGTCACCGGGATTGATTTTTGCGAGCCGGCCGGTGGGCAGTTCGAGCATGTTGTAGGTGGCGCTATCGGTAAGCGCGCGCACTATAACCACGTCGCCGGCGCGTGGCGTTTGCGAAGCAGGAATAATCGAGTTGGTGCGGCCGAGACTCAGCGGCGACGTAGCTGAGCCGATCTTGTCGGCCTGGATGATCCGGGTTGGTGCTTTCATTTATTCTACCTCGCTTCCGCCTGGTTTACTGTCCGCCGCGCAATCTCAACCGCAGCGCGTTGAGCTTGATGAAACCTTCAGCATCGCGTTGGTTGTAGACAGTATCTGCCTCAAATGTCGCGATCTTTTCGTCGTAGAGGGAATGCGGCGAGCGTCGCCCCACCACGATTGTGTTGCCGCGAAAAAGTTTCAGGCGCACATCGCCGGTGACGTTAACCTGCGTTTCATTCACCAGCTTGCGCAGCAACTCCGACTCCGGTGCGAACCAAAATCCGTAGTAGATACTTTCGGCAAACTTCACACTTAAAGAATCGCGCAGGTGCATTACCTCGCGATCCATCGTGATCGACTCCAGCGCGCGATGCGCCGCCATCAAGATAGTGACGCCGGGTGTTTCGTAAACGCCGCGTGATTTCATGCCGACGAAGCGATTCTCCACCAGGTCAACGCGGCCGATGCCGTGCTCGCCGCCTAACTTGTTTAGACTCTCAAGCAACTCCGTTGGGCCCAGTGGTTGACCATTGATTGCTACCGGCTCGCCATTTGTGAAAGATATTTCCAGATACTCAGCGCTCGCCTTGGCGTTCTCGGGAGAGCGCGTCAGTTGGAAAATATCCTCGGGTGGTTCGGCCCACGGATCTTCCAGAATCCCGCCCTCATAAGAAACATGCATCAGGTTGCGATCTGTGGAATATGGTTTCTCGGCTGTCGCTGTGATGGGAATGTTGTGACTCTGGGCGTAGGCGATCAGGTCGGTGCGGCCACTAAACTCCCATTCGCGCCACGGTGCAATCACTTTAATGTCGGGCTGCAGTGCGTAGTAGGTCAGTTCAAAACGCACCTGGTCATTTCCCTTGCCGGTAGAGCCATGAGCGACCGCATCGGCGCCTTCGCGACGGGCAATCTCAATCTGCCGTTTGGCAATCACCGGGCGGGCGAGAGAAGTCCCGAGCAAATAGACGCCTTCGTAAATTGCGTTAGCCTTGACGGCAGTCCAAACGTAGTCTCGGACAAACTCGTCGCGCAGATCTTCGACGTAAAGTTTTGCAGCGCCAGTGGCGAGCGCTTTTTCTTCGAGGCCGGTCAGCTCATCTCCCTGGCCTACATCAGCGCAGTAGCAAATTACGTCGCAAGCGTATTGGTCCTTCAACCAGCGCAGCATCACAGAGGTGTCGAGACCACCGGAGTAAGCTAAAACTATCTTCTTGATCTTGTTCTCTGACATTTACTCTCCCTGGGTTCTTCCTCAGCTGTCTGTGATTCTATCCTTCCGCTGAGACAGGTGTTGACAACTGAATAGCTATCCAAATAACTCCCAAATTCTTTTCATGGCCACGCGCTGGGCTTTTTGATCGCGAACGGCGACAAAGATTGTATCTTCTCCAGCGAGGGTACCGACGATTTCGTCGAGGGCAGCGCCGTCGATCTCTACCGCAACCGCGGAAGCATGTCCGGGTTCAGTGCGAGCGATGACGAGATTGTCGCCAGACAAATCGAGACTCAGCAGACCGCGTCTGGCCGCGCCGTTTGCGCTGGGCATCGTGTAGTGGCCGCGATGTTTTACGACTCCGAGCTCTTCCAAATCTCTTGAAAGGCTGGACTGCGTTGCCGGAACGCCCGCTCGCTCCAACGATTCGCGCAACTCGGCCTGAGTGGCAAAAGGCTTGGCCTTGATTAAGCTCAGCAGTCTTCTCTGTCGTAAGTTCTTTTGCATCTTCCTCTCTGCTATGCGGTAAAAATGCATAACCCGTGCATAGATGCATAAAATACCAATTCGGGATGCTCAAGTCAAGTACGCGGCGAGGGAGAGGTCTTCGGCACAGACGATCCGCAACTCTGGTTGGCTGCCGCTGAA
>JANLYH010000112.1:0-1825 GCA_031365545.1 Pyrinomonadaceae bacterium
GCGTGCCGGTCTCCGGCAGTGGTGATGTGACCACGATTGAACAGGCGTTTGCGCGTTTTAGTGAGACTGGTTGCGACGGCGTCTTGATAGGTCGCGGCGCGATGGCAAATCCCTGGATCTTCCGACAGATTGAAGACACGATGCGCGGTCGCGAGGTCTTCGAACCAACGCTCGCTGACAAGCGCGCGATCCTGCACGAGTATTTCGACTTGCTGCGCGACGACATGCCTGAGACCCCGGCGATAAACCGGATGAAGCAACTCGCTGGGCAGTTTACCCGCGGACTCCAGGGCGGCGCACTGTTTCGCACGTCGATCTTTCATTCTCACTCGGTGGACGAAATTCTCAACCGCATCGAGGAATACTTCGAAGCAATTGAGAACGACCGTCCCTACTTCGGCGAAGCCGGCGCCCCGATTGAAGAAGCTCCGGAACTCGACTCCTGCGAAGCCGCGAGCGTAGCGTAGTTCCCTTCGTTGAACCTTTTCGGCTTATCATTTCGGATGGCTTGATCAATACTAGTCAGGGCAGACCATCAGTAGTGCAATGGTTTAGGCCTTAGCCCGGGAAGGTGAGAGAAGCAATGTCCGTAAGATTAAGAGCGATATACAAAGGTGGCGCTTTTGTGCCCGTGCCAAACGGTGAGACGTTGGACGTGCGAGAAAATGCGGAAGTCGAATTGACCGTGCACGACCCTTACATTGTGCCGGCGACGGCTAAGAATGATGAAGAACGGGCGCGCGCCGTGCGCGAGCTGTTCGCAAGCTGGGACGCTCATCCGCTTCGGGCCGACGCTCCCCGTCTGACACGCGATGAAATGCATGAACGCCGTTGACACGAACGTCTTGATTTACGCACGTGATCCACGCGACCCCGTGAAGCACCAAAGGGCGCGACAGTTGACGGCTGACATGCCCGACGGCGGGCTGCTTTGGCAAGTTGCTTGTGAGTTTATTGCTGCTTCGCGCAAACTTACGTCCGTTGGCTACACGCAAGCGCAAGCGTGGCGTGAGTTGGAAGAATTGCGAGGGCTCTGGACGCTCATCTTGCCATCCGCAAACGTTTTTGTGCTGGCCGAAGGTCTGACGAAAACGCTCAAGCTTTCGTTTTGGGATGCGATGATTGTTGCGGCATGCAAAGAAGCCGGCATCAAGCGCCTTTATACAGAAGATTTTGACGCCTCATCGTCAAGAGCAGCCGGCGTCGAGATCGTCAATCCGTTTTGATGCCGCACCGTAGTAATCTAAGGAAGATTTCCTTTGCAACTGTCATATTTGTAGGGTCGAGTTGCATCTGCACGTAACTACCTCGGACCGAAAGAGACAACTATGCGCAAAGTGACATTCGGTGGCGCGAATAGTCTTGATAACTATTTTGCGCGCAAAGACGATGCAGTTGACTGGCTGATGTGGAGCAACGAAGCAGCAGCGGTCATGAAGGATTTCTGGAAGACGATCGATACGGTGGTGATGGGGCGCAAGACTTATGAGGTTGGCTTGCGCATGAGTGCCGGCGGCCCCAATCCCTATCGCAGCTGGAAGACCTATGTTTTCTCGAAGACGTTGAAGGCAAATCCCGAAAGCGGTGTTGAGATCGTCTCTGAAGATGCCGCGGACTTTGTGCGACGCTTGAAAACTCAGGCAGGCAAAGACATCTGCGTTATGGGCGGTGGCCTGTTAGCGAAGTCGCTCTTCGAAGCAGACTTGATTGACGAAATCGGTTTCAACATCCACCCGGTATTGCTCGGTTCGGGCATCCCGCTCTTTTACGAGATGAATCACCAGATTGATCTGGAACTGATTGAATGCAAGCCCTTCAAGAATGG
>JANLYH010000115.1:0-4826 GCA_031365545.1 Pyrinomonadaceae bacterium
GGCAGTAGTGTGTCAGTGGGAAAAGAAGTGAAACCAGCAAACAGCAATCAGCAGACAGCGAACAGCCAAACAAAGGAAGCCTAACGCCACCATTCTGGCTGTTTACTGTTTGCTGATTGCTGTTTATTGAAGCTACTCCAACCTATAGTTGGGCGCTTCTTTCGTGATGATCACATCGTGAACGTGGGATTCGCGCAGCCCCGCCGAAGTGATGCGGATGAATTTGCTTTTCTCCTGAAACTCTTTGATTGAGCGGCAACCGGTGTAGCCCATGCCTGAGCGCAGGCCGCCGACGAGTTGCGTAGTCATCTCGGCGATCGTGCCTTTGTACGCGACGCGGCCTTCGATTCCTTCCGGCACAAGCTTCGAATCGCTCTCCGCCATCTCTTGCGCATAACGGTCGCGCGAGCCTTCGCGCATCGCGCCTAGCGAACCCATACCGCGATAAGTTTTGAACGAACGGCCCTGAAACAAAATCACTTCACCCGGCGCCTCTTCAGTGCCGGCGAAAAGCGATCCAATCATCACTACGTCGGCGCCAGCCGCAATTGCCTTAGCGACATCGCCGGAAAACTTCACGCCGCCGTCAGCGATGAGTGGGATGCCGCCCGCTCGGGCGGCCTTAACACAAGATTGAATCGCGGTGATCTGCGGCACGCCGGCGCCGGTTACAACGCGCGTGGTACAAATCGAGCCGGGCCCGATACCAACCTTGATTGCATCAACCCCAGCCTCGACTAACTCCTGAGTGCCTTCAGTCGTACCAACGTTGCCGGCGATTAGATCCGTTTCCGGATGGCGCTGCTTGATCTCGCGTACGGCTTCGATCACTCGTACCGAGTGGCCATGCGCGGTGTCGATCACTAAACAATCCACGCGCGCCTTCACCAGTTCATCGGCGCGTTCTCGATAGTCGCCGGTCGCACCGATTGCTGCCGCGACCCGCAAACGCCCTAGATTGTCCTTAGCCGCGGTCGGATATTTGATCGCTTTTTGAATATCTTTGACAGTGATCAGGCCCTTGATGCGCTTGTCCTCATCGACGACCAGCAGCTTCTCGATGCGATGCTTTTGCAGCACGGCCTTGGCCTGCTCGAGTGTAGTGCCAACCGGAACAGTAACCAGCGGTTGCTTGGTCATCACTTCCGAGACGGGAATGTCGAAGCGAGTTTCAAACCGCAGATCGCGATTGGTAATAATTCCGACGAGATGGCCGGCTTCGTCCACAACCGGCACACCGCTGATGTGAAACCGCTCCATTATCTGCAGCGCTTCGCGCACCGGTTTAGTCGGCAGGATGGTGATTGGGTCGACAATCATGCCTGACTCCGAACGCTTTACCTTATCGACCTCTTCCGCCTGCCGCTCGACACTCATGTTTTTGTGGATAACGCCGATACCGCCTTGCTGTGCGAGCGCTATTGCCAGCGCCGCTTCCGTCACGGTGTCCATGGCAGAGGAGCAGAGCGGAATATGAAGCCTGATATTGCGCGTGAACTGTGTTGAGGTGTCAGTTTCATTGGGCAACACGTCGGAGCGGGCCGGGATTAAAAGCACGTCATCGAAAGTTAGGCCCTCGGAAATATCTGCTGAAATCATACGTAGTGATTAACTCCTTGAAGATTGGAAGAAAGATTTGGGTTGAAACAAGACTGCCCGCCAATTGCAGCGGGCAGTTTTGAAGTAAACATGAATAATGACGAGATTGGTTTGAAACTCCTGGGAGCGGCGCGCGCACGCTTGGGTATTGAGCCCGCAGGCACAAACCTGAGCCAACCAAGCGTTACTGTAAAAACTGTTCGTAATCAGCTTTCCGAATTTGTAGAGCACTGGTACCGCGGGCTTCCCGCCCGCTTTCGTTGAATGCCACTTTGTCAGTGTTGACGGCCTTAACTGCTACCTGGGGGAATTCGTGGCTTGGAGCGAGCGAGACGCCCGCGGTCCTGGTAATAGCGGGCACTGCAGATCTTCGCTGCACCCAGTGGACTACGCTTAGCGCTATTGCGGTTAGTATTGCCAGGATCACAATTGCCAGCACCACTGTTAAAAGCGGCGATCGGGTTGCGGAAGAATTATCGGTATAAACCTTCGAGTGGTAAGGCGTGGTTGCCACCTCTTCGCCCGTATCTCCCGAATCGCGCATGTAACGCGTGTAGCCCTCGACCGCCTGTTTCTCGTCGTAGCCGACGTATTTGGCGTAGGCTTTGACGAAGCTGCGATTGAAAATTCCCCCCGGCAAGCGCTTATAATCGTTAGATTCTATCGCTTCGAGATAGTGCATTGAGATTCGCGTCTGATCGGAGATCTCACGCAGCGGAATGCCACGTCCCTCGCGCGCGAGTCGCAACTGTTCACCGATCGTCGCTTCCATCACCAATTTGCTTCAGCCTTCTCGCCTAATGCTTCGGTGGAGGTTGGCCTCACTGGATGCCAGTAAAAGTTGACTGCAATTAAATTGCTGGAATCGGAGGCAGTTTTTGCCGCTTTGGTTAAGTCACCTAATTGTTTCGCCGAATATATCTTGCGACGCTAAACGCTGTCAAACTTTCGAAAGACAGAGGTCAGAGACCAGAGGTCAGAGACCAGAGGTGGCAAGTATCGGTCCCGACAGACTAATGCTCTGAGCTTAAGGTAACAGAGTCGCTGTTTGACGGAGCTCTGATCTCTGACTTCTGCCCTCTGATGTCTTGATTCTTCGCGGCTGCGGTGATAGGTTTGCTGCAATCGAAACGTCGACTTTAATTTCTACAACAACTAAAAAGAGAGGTTACATGAGATGCCCTTAGAAGCACTCGGAATGGTGGAGACCAAAGGCTTTGTCGGAGCCGTGGAAGCTGCTGACGCGATGGTTAAGGCTGCGAATGTTCAACTCATCGGCAAAGAGTATATCGGTGCCGGCTACGTGACGATCTTTGTTCGGGGAGACGTTGGTGCAGTTAAAGCGGCGACGGATGCGGGAGCGGCGGCCGCCCGCAGAGTTGGCGAGCTCATTAGTGTCCACGTGATTCCGCGGCCCCACGCAGAAGTCGAGCGCGTATTGCCGGTCGACGGCCGCACCGGATTGAGTCCGGATGAACGGGCCCTGGGAGGCGGTGCACGTGGTCAGTTAGGAGAAGGCGATCAGGGACGTTCGCTGCAGGGCTCGCGCGAGGGAAGCAAGGAAAAGGCGCGATAGAGTCAGTGGTCAGTGGTCAGTGGCCAGTGATCAGAAGGTCGTTGTTGTTTACGTCCAACTGACCACTGACCCCCGACCACTGGCACGGAGGTAAGTCATGTCCGCAGATAAGGACCTGATATCAGTGCAGCAGGCGCGCGACCAGGTGGAAGGCGCCTACAAAGCGCAGGCTGAACTCGTCAAGTTTGACCAGGCTAAGATCGACAGAATCTGCGAGACGATGTCGCGGGCCGCGCTTCGCGAAGCCGCACGCCTGGGAGCGATGGCGGTCGAGGAAACCGGCTTCGGGGTTGCGGACGATAAGCGGGAGAAAAACCGTTTTGCTGCCGAGGATGTGTGGAACTACTTTCGTGGCTTGCGGACAGTCGGCATTGTATCGGAGTCAAAGGATGTTGTAGAAGTTGCGAGTCCACGCGGCGTCGTTGCCGCCATCATTCCGTCCACCAATCCCACTTCCACTGCGATCTTCAAGGTTTTGATCGCGATCAAATCCAGAAACGCCATTGTGCTTTCGCCGCATCCTTCTGCCGCCCGCTGCATTAACGAAACCGTGCGAGTGATGCGCGAGGCAGCCATCAAAGAAGGTTTGCCGGCGGATGCCATTGCTTGCATGTCGACCGCCACCATCGAGGGCACTGAAGCGTTGATGAAGCACAAGCAGACCGCTGTGATCCTGGCGACCGGCGGCATTGGTCTGGTTCGTGCGGCTTATTCATCGGGGAAACCGGCATTTGGAGTTGGCCCCGGAAACGTTCCGGTGTTTATAGAAAGAACAGCGGATGTTCCAAAAGCAGTCCAGGACATTTTGACCGGAAAAACTTTTGACAATGGCACTATCTGCGCATCCGAGCAGGCTGTAGTTTGCGATGCTCCGATAGAAAATGCGGTGCGGGAACAGTTCAAAGCACAGGGCGGTCATTTTCTTTCGGCCGCTGAGGCCGAGCAACTGGGAAAAGTAGTGGCCACGCCACAGCGTTCACTAAACTCTGCGATCGTTGGAAAGTCAGTCGAAGTTATAGCAAAGCTGGCTGGGCTGAATGTTCCCCCAGGTACGCGTTGCCTGATGGCCAACGTTGGCGGCGTCGGACGCGAGTTTCCGCTGTCGATGGAGAAACTTTCGCCCATTCTGGCGTTCTACGTGGCCGACGGTTTGTCGCGTGGTGCCGAGCGTTGTTATGAAATTCTGCGCTACGGCGGCATGGGCCACACTGCCGGAGTACACACGCGTTCGCGCGAAGCGGCGGTGCGTTTCGGCAGCGAGATGCCCGCCTCGCGGATCACCGTCAATACGCCAACTACGCATGGCGCAATCGGTTTTTCTACGGCGTTGCCGCCATCAATGACGCTGGGCTGCGGTTCATGGGGCGGCAACGTGACTTCAGATAACGTCTCGCCGCTCCATCTGCTGGACATCAAACGCGTAGCTTTCGAAGTGAGACCGGTTAAGAGCAAGCGGCCGGCTCTCGGTGCAGCAACTGTTGCCACGACGCCGCCTGCATTTGCCGCAGCTACCCAGAGCGCGGTGCCGGCAAAGGCTCAAGCCGCGGTGGGTTCCGAACCGGGCAAGATTAATCGCGAAGATATCGCCGCGATAGTCGATCGATTTCTAGCCGGACGACCGCCGGAGCCGTCGCCAACGGTGAGTGAAACG
>JANLYH010000132.1:0-81198 GCA_031365545.1 Pyrinomonadaceae bacterium
CAGTTCGACTCCGGGGAGAGAGTTTCGGATGAGCGGCAGGATTTCGCGGGCCAGGAAGTGCACGGCGTCCTCGTTGGGGCGATGGCTAAAGTTGCCAACGAAGAGAAGGTGCTCGCGCTCAGCGAACGCTGGCCCACGCTGGTGCAATCTATGGACGGTGGGGACGACAACCGAAGGAACGCCGGGTGCTATGCGCGACATTATCTTCTGATCAGGAGACGATCCGCACCAGACAACGTCTGCGCTACGCGCTAGCCGAGTCTCCAGGCGGCGGAGTTTTTCAGACTCCCGCGCGGTGCGCAGGTCGCCGGTCAAAGCGGCCTCGCGCGCTGATCTTAAGTGGTGTACGTCCAACATGTCGTAGATGATCTTTAGCTTCGGGTCGGCTCGTCGTACAGCCCTCAGCATTGCGCCGGCGATAGCTGGACGACTAAGGATTGCAGCCGCAAAACTCCTTTGCTTTATCAGTCGCCGGTAGTCCGCCGCCTCGCCCGTTTCAATTCCCATTTTCCAAAGCGCTTGCTCATACTCGATTCCGTGTGGGCGATTGAACGCAAGAAAAACGATCCGGTTTGATTTCGCCAGCGCCTCGAGAATCAAAAACATTCGTGCGCTGCCCGCATCGCGGTCGGGACTCGGAATGCGCTCGTCGCAAACCAGGATCGCAGGGTGTTCGTTGCCCAGCAATGGTTCGCCACGTGTCAGGGCAGACGAACCAGACCGACGCATTGCCAGCCGTCCTTTGAGCGACAGCTTCAGCGAAAGCGGGAGGTTTTTCTGAAGAAAAGTTCTTATAGACAAGACTTCAAACCTGTTACAGCGTTTCAGTTTTAACGTGCTCGATTGTGGTGGTCCAATTGAGCAAGGGACGGATCACTCCGGGCATTGGGCCAATGTAGTCGCCGCGCGCCGAATCGCCGGATGGGTTATCTATCACCTGGAAGGCGATGGCGTTGCGTTCATGAGCATGGAGCACCGTGGCGGGAAAGTGAGACATGATTGAGACGTGACCAACCAAACTTCCCTCGGCGAGTAAGTTACCGGGAATCCAAACCGTGCTTTTGTAGGTCGCGCGCGGGCGCACACGCCGCCGCCAGTTAGCGCTGGTATCATGGGTGCTGAAAAGCTCCGTGCCTTCCTCGTTATGAAATTCGATTACCGGCACGAGCGCATGATCAGCTTCCAGCACATCGTAGGTTAGCTCTATGCCAAATGGCTTATGTATTTCAACTGCCGCAACCGTTGCGCCGTCTTCGGCACACACGCGCACGCGTCTCAGGCGGACGACCTGATCACCCGGAGCGTCGGCCGGATCCCGCCATTCCTGGAGCGCGCCAGTTTTCCAATTCGAACTCAGGTACCGCTTTACAACCTCGCGCGGCTCGCCGTCGAAAACAATCTTGCCGCTCTCGAGCAGGACGACGCGTTTACACAGTCTCGTGATAGCAGCCATGTCGTGAGAGACAAACAGAATGGTGCGGCCTTGCTGGCGAATTTCGTGCATCTTGTCCAGGCACTTTTGTTGAAAGGCGGCGTCGCCTACTGCCAGCACTTCATCCATCATCAGGATTTCTGGTTCCAGGTGTGCTGCCACCGAGAATGCGAGCCGCACATACATGCCTGAGGAGTACCACTTAACCGAAGTCTCAATAAATTTTTCCAACTCCGAAAAGGCGACGATCTGGTCAAACTTGCGATCGATTTCGACGCGGTGCATTCCCAGAATCGCGCCACTGAGATAAA
The DNA here is from genome assembly GCA_031365545.1 of Pyrinomonadaceae bacterium. GTDB lineage: Bacteria > Acidobacteriota > Blastocatellia > Pyrinomonadales > Pyrinomonadaceae > PSRF01. The sequence continues at coordinate 1,744 of JANLYH010000132.1, forward strand.
TATTTTCGCGCCCGGTGAGGTCGGGGTGAAAGCCAGTACCGACTTCCAAAAGGCTACCAATGCGGCCAAAGATTTCCACCGTACCCGTTGTCGGTCTGGTAACGCGCGAAAGGACCTTCAGCAACGTCGACTTGCCCGCGCCGTTGTGACCGATGATTCCTACCAACTCGCCCGTCTCGATAGCCAGATTAATATCGCTCAGCGCCCACAACGTCTGGTGACCGTTGCCGCGATTACGTTTTTTGAACGGGGCAGTCACGAGCCCTCCGAGCACTTCGCGGAAGGTCATGTACCCGGGATGCAGTCCCCCGATGCGGTAGCGTTTGCTGAGGTGTTCAATTTTGATTGCGGGCTTCATCGTTTGCCACTCAAACCACGTCGGCGAATGTATGCTCAAAGCGACGGAAGGTGTATACCGCGCTCAACAGCAGCGTCAGGGTAATGGCTGTCGAAATAAGCAGGTGCAGCCAGGCAAAAGGCAGACCGGTAAGTGAAGCACGAAAGGCTTCGATGATTCCGGCGACCGGGTTGATCGTCACCAGCCATTTCCAGCGTGCCGGAACAATGCTGGTCGGGTAAATAACCGGTGACGCAAACATCCAGAGTTGAATGATGAATGGAAGCGCATGACGCAGGTCGCGATATTTTACGGTGACTGCTGCCGCCAGGAGGCCCACCGCCAATGCCAGCAAGGCCATCAGCAAAACGAAAAGGGGAAGCAGCAAAATATTCAGGGTCGGCGTCACTCCGTAATAAACGCTGAGGACAATCAAGAGCAGGAATGCCACAGCCAGATCCACAAGTCCGGCGCCGACCGAGGCTGCCGGGATGAACATGCGCGGAAAATATACCTTCGTGATCAAGTTGGCGTTGCTGACGAGACTGTGAGTGCTGTTGGTTACGGCGTTTGCAAAAAACAGCCAGAGCAGTAAACCCGAAAGTGCGAAAAGCGGATACGGCAGTGACCCCGCGTCAAGGTGCACGAAACGATTGAAGACGAGGGTGAAGAGTAGCACCGTAGTCAGCGGCTGGATGATGACCCACGCCACTCCCATCAACGTTTGCTTGTAACGAACCTTGATATCGCGAAGCGTGAGAAAATAGAGCAGCTCGCGGAAATACCACAGCTCACCGAGGTCGAGTTGCACTCCGCTTTCTTCTGACTTGATTAATGTATGACGGTCGCTGTTAGGCAATTCAGCGACTTCGGTCTCATCGGAGCCCGGCAGCCGAATAGTCTCTGCGGCAGCGGGCCGCGAGATCTGACTCTTTGTGCGTTCGTTGGTTTCAAGACTCATTCAAGATCTTTTTGCTCGCGTGATACGCAATGAGCGCGCATTAGGTTAGCTTGCAATCGAAACCCAAGATGCTTATGTTGCTCCGGTTCAAGTTGGCCAGTCTAAAGACCCTGAAACAGTGCCGTCAAGGAAGGCTTTAGGATAAGCAGCAGTTAGGCTTTCAGGGCGTTAGTTTGTGACGAGTCAGCGATCATGAGATCCGAGATAAGGTTTCTGCCTATGGATGTACGCGAACCCAGCGCTGCGCAATTTATCTAGACACCTCGGATGGTTGTACAAAGACTCAAACGTGTAGTTCCTCGTCTGCTCTGGCCCTACCTGGGTGCGGCACGACGTTGGCTGCGCACGGTTTCGCAAGAGCCGCGTCAAGCCAGGCAGCAACTACTTGCTGACCGATCCTTGAGCGAAGCCGACCGGGCGTTACTCGCGCAGGTGAGCACCCGCATCTACTACAACGACGGCATGTATCACGGTGATGGTGTGCACTACCTCAAGGTGGGACTGTCGGCAATCAGTTGTATCAACGAAGCTCTCAAGAGCGCCGGCCTGAAGGATGTGCGCAAGATACTTGACTTGCCCTGCGGCAGCGGCCGGGTGCTGAGATTCCTGGCGCAGCGATTTCCGGAAGCTGAGATTACGGCTTGCGAACTCGAACGCGGGCCCGTGGAATTCTGCGTGCGCACGTTTGGAGCGCGGCCAGCCTATTCATCGCTTAATCTTGATGAAGTATCGTTCGATAGGAAGTTTGATCTGATCTGGTGTGGCTCGCTCGTGACTCATCTAAACGCAGCCGGAATCGCCGCGCTGCTCAGGCTATTTCAGCGACACCTGGAGACAGGCGGCCTGATGATCTTTACAACTCACGGCGACTTTGTGGCGCGCAGACTCCCGACCCGAGATTTTGATTACGGACTTACTCAGGAACAGATTGATGGGATTGGCAGGGATTACCCGAAAACTGGTTACGGTTTTACTGACTATCCGGGCGAGAAAGACTACGGCGTTTCGCTAACCTCACCAGAGTGGATTCGCGCGCGGGTTCGCGAAATTGGTGGCTTACGCGAAGTCTATTTTCGGGAGCGAGGTTGGGATAATCACCAGGACGTTTTTGGGTTCGTGAGGGAGTGACTGTTCATAGCCCCTGCCTATGTTAGTTAGAGCATCTTCTTCACTGGGACCGCGGGCGTCCCGCCCGCCGCGCGTGCGTCAGCACGCTCGGATCTTTCTCGCTATCAATCCATTGCTCGCGCTACGCGCTCGTTGCGGGCGAGACGCCCGCGGTCCCAGTAAAAGCGTTGAGATGTTTCATTTACTGGCAATGGTCACGCGTCGATTGTTCCGTATCGCTCGTGAGCTTTGCGTTGCCGGACGCGCGCCCGTCCGCGCATAAACGAATTCGGAATCAGCAGTCGTAAGAACATTCTCGCTGTGGCGCGCGATGAGTCAGCACCTCGCAAGTTGTGCAGGATCAGACTCAATGCATGCGATTTCTGACCCACGCGAAGAAAGTCTTCGGCCCGATTGAATCTGGTCGTACGTTGCAGCTCTTCGATCTGCTTGTCAGTAAGGCCAAATCTCAAGGCCGCTTCGCGCTGGGACCGCAACTGTTCTTCGAGCATCAGCGTTTGGTCCCAGCTGACATTCAGGTCGTGCCGCCGCCAGGCTGATAAAATGCGGGGATCAAATGCGAATTCGCCGGCGGCACTAAGGCGCAGATAAAGATCGTAGTCTTCCAGTTTCGACTTTTCATTCCATCGTTGTTTTGTAAGCGCACTGCGCCGATACACAACGGTTGGACTCATCGGCGCCGTGGTTTGTAGCAACATCTCGCGCGCGTCGCCGTCCGCATAGAGTGCCCAGTCGGCCGTGGAGTCGATAATGCGGTTCTCGTCATCGACAAAATAGGCGTGACCGTAGGCGAGCACCGCGGCAGGACGAGCTTCCAGTAAACCCAGCCGCGCCTTCAGGAAATCGGGAAGCCACAAATCGTCGGATCCGAGATAAGCGAAGTAGTCCCCGCGAGTCCGCTCAAATCCTTCATTCAAGGTGGCGCAAAGCCCACGGTTGTTTCGCGCTAGCAGTTCGCAGGGAAACGGACAGTCAGCCAGTGCGCGTTCGATGAGACGCGGCGATTCGTCGCTTGAACCATCGTCGATAACAAGCAACTCAGCCGGACGCAGCGACTGCTGCATTATCGACCGCAACGTGGCTTCGATGAATCGCGCGTGGTTGTAAGAAGGCACTACTACGGAGACGGCCGGCGTGCCACCACGAATTGTTTGCGCAGTCTCTTCCTGCGACTCAGTTGCTATCATTTTTTGGTTACTTTACAGTCTTTGCCGTCAATCCGCATGAGCAAGAGAATTATACTCTTTGGACCACTACCGCCGCCTTATGGTGGCGTCGCAATTTACATGCAGGCGCTGGTCAGGCATTTTCGTGACTCGAATGTTCGGGTCTGGGCTTATGCCGGTCCGAAGACGCATGATGCAAAGGTCCGTTTTATCGCCCATCGGAGACTAGGAACGTTTTGGGCGCTGCTTGCCCAGGGACGCAACGCACGGATCCTAGACGCATCACATTTTCATCTTGAGTATCCCAATATACTGTTACTCCCCGGATGGCTGATGCTCAAGTGGTTCCTGCGCTTTGAATGGTACAAAAATATTCTCGATGGTTCGCTGCCGAAGCGTTACCCAAACTTTGGGGCGCTCAGACGCTGGCTATTTCATCATGCGGTAAACGCGGTCGACGAGTTTGTGGTTGTCAGCGAAGACCTGCGACGCTGGCTCAAGGAAGAAATCAAGGTGCGCCAGCCTGTAACAGTCATACCCTGTCTGGTGCCTCCTCGGTCGACTGCCGTTACCACCTCGTTATCAGCTGAGACTCAGGAGCAGCTCGAATTTTACCTTGCGCAACCCCAGCGAGTTTGCTCGCTCGGAGTTTTTTACCCCAGTTACGGTTTTCAGGATGTAGCTCGAGCGGTTGAAGAACTGCGCGAGCGAACCGGCAAAGACATCGGCCTGCTGCTCCTCGATGGCGGGTTTGTGCTGGATGAAACCTATCGGGAAGAAGTGCTGTGGGACCGTGACTGGATTACCGTGTTGGAGAAAGTGCCTAACCCGGAGATTTATGAAATCCTGAAACGCAGCGATGCGTTTGTGCGCGCGTTTGCCGACGAGAGTTACGGCATCTCGCGTATCGAAGCGATTTGGTGTGGCGTGCCAGTGATTGCCACGCGGGCGGGCGAAACGCGTGGCATGTTGCTCTACGATTTCGGCGACGTGGAACAATTGGTCAATCAATTGCAGGCTGTCTTGTTGTACCCGGTGTTGGAGGACGCGAACCCGTGGGCAGATCGATATCGGCACGAGGCCGAAGAAAACTTGCGGTCCGTCGCTAAGGTGCTTGGTGTCGAACAGAGGTAGGTAAAGCGGAAACTGGTTGCCGTTAACTGGTCGCTCTCCCTTTCAGTCGACGACCGATTGTGTAAATGCCGACGGCAGCAAGGACAAAAAGAAAATAGTGAATGACCAGCACGTAACGATATTCAGTGTGCAAAGCTGACTGGGTGCAGAAATAGTAAACGGGCACCGCCAGCAAGATCGCAATAGTGTGAAACTGACGCCGGTAGATCAAAAGGCCCGCGCCGATCAAGGTCAACGGTAGAGACAAAGCGGTGATAAAAAGCCTTTGCACGGTTCGTAGTGGCCACTGAAGCAGCGCCCAGCCGCCGGAATCCGCAGCTGTCAGCCGCAGCGGTGTGCGCTCGAGCCGCAGCATCCCGAGAGCCCGGCGAACCATGACCCCGGCGAACCAGAATGGATGCGCGCGGATAACGGCAAAGCCCCGAGCCAGACGAGCACGGTCGCGCACGAATCCATCTGGCGTAAAGAGTGAATCAGCATATTCAGGACGGTGATAAGTCTCCGCTTCACCGCGAATCAGTTCCATATCAGTTTGCGGCAAGCCAAGCGACCCATCGGTGTTGTAATCTGCAATGCCTTCGATGAGCGTTTGCCCGGCTCCCAGCGAGACGGGAATAAACTGGCCGAAGACTCTGGCATTGCGAATTGTTAGCAAGCCAATTATCAGCAAGGCCCCGCAGAGCAAGATGAGAGCGGGGCGAAATCGCGCGCCGCGCGGGCAGATAACCAGAAACAACCAGCACAGGAATGGCGCCAGCAAGAGGGCATTGGCTCGTAGCCAGCATGAAAGGCCGACCAGTCCTCCCGCTGCCAGGATGGCTGTCAGGCGAACTCTGCGGGAACGATCACGCTGCCTGAGTATTCCCGTGATTAGTAACATAGTCAGCAGAATGGGAAGTGCTGCCAGCGAATCCGGCAAGAGGGTGAATGCGTTCCAACTAAACTGGGGAGCGAAGGCGCACAGCAGTCCGGTGATAACCCCAACCGCGACTGGGAAAAGGTTGAAAGCGATCAGAACAATGATCACCACCGAGAACGAATCAAGGATAATTTGCAGGAGTTGCGTGACAGCGTCGTGCTCGCCGCCGACGCGATAGAGGAATGAAAGCCAAATCGGGTAACCGGGCGGGTGTCCTAGCAGGTCCGGATTGTTAGTTGCAGATGACGCTTCGTAAAGCGAGGCGACACCGTTCGCCTGTATCAGCCGGGCCTGGTGTTTATAGTTAAGAGCGACACTGGTTTGCACGGCCAAAGCTTCATTGTGGTGGCCGTGCCAATTTAGCAGTCTAACTCCGAGCGCGCACAAAAAGATCAGCGCAACGATAAGGAGTCGCCGCCGCCGCGTGAGAGAATTGCCAGCGGGCTGGTGCGTGAGACCAGGATGAGCCAGCTTTTCGCCGGTGCTTTGCTCAGTGAGTTTCATTTGCCAGCGGATTATACAGAAAGCCAACGTGATTCAAGGACATTCAATCATCTGTTTCGCCGGAGAGGATTGGTGGTATCACCATCCGCACTCGAAGTTCCATTTGATGCGCCGCTTCGCGCAGGCCGGCAACCGGGTGATCTTTGTAAACTCAATTTCGATGGGTTTGCCGAGTCTCACCAACAAAGATTTGCTCCCGCGCATTGCCCGAAAGCTGCGCTCTTATGCGCGCTTGGCCCGGCCCACGCCGGAAGGAGTTACGGTAGTTTCACCCGCGGTTATTCCTTTCTTTGGCACTCGCGCTGCGCGCGCCGTGAATCGAAAACTACTCGCCGTGCAAATCGGACGACTGGCGCGACGCGGTGGTCTCACGCGACCAATTCTCTGGATCGCGATTCCCACGGCAGCCGACATGATTGGTGAGTTTGATGAACGTTTGGTGATCTATCAGGTGTCAGACAAGTATGATGCGAACCTGATGGACCACGCGACCGACCTGGCGACGATCAGAAAACTTCACGAACGGGCAATCGACAATGCCGACCTCGTGTTGTATTCCGGACAGAAACTGCTGGCCGAAGCAGAACGTGGTCGCGATCGGTCTTTTCTGTTGGAGCAAGCGGTCGATTTTGATCACTGGTCGAGAGTTGGCTCCGGTAAGCTCGAAATTGCGGAGGCGGTAGCGCGTATTCCCCGACCTCGGCTGGGATATTTTGGAGCAATCGAGCCGTGGTTGGTCGATCAGGAACTGATCAAGCGTGCTGCCCGCGAGCATCCCGACTGGCAATGGATCTTCATCGGCAACAAATCGCGCGGTGTCGATATCGAGGCTTTGCCGAACACCCACTTTCTGCCCCCAGTGCCGTATCAGGATCTCCCTCACTACGCCGCCGGTTTTGATGTCTGCGTGCTGCCGTGGGACACTGCGCATTCGTTTACGAGTTACGGTTCGGCAATCAAGGTGAGGGAATATTTGGCAACCGGAAAGCCGGTGGTGATTTCGCCGTTACCGGAATACGAATCGATGGGTCAGGTTTTGCGCATTGCGCGCAGCCACGACGATTGGTTTCGCTTGGTTCAAGAGGCACTCGCGGAGAAAGATCCGGCGGCAGTGCGCGCGCGACAGGCGGCGGTCGCTGGCGGTACATGGGACGCCCGCGCTGAATGGGTTTCCGGATTGATTGAGGATACTCTTAAGGCAAAGACAGCGGGGGCAAGCCCGCCTTCCTGACCTGTGAGATTCTCTCAGTTGATCTTGTGTTCTTAGCTTGAGAGGCTTTCGACCTCAGATCAGCCACTCAGATTTATCAAGCTCAGGGTTGGGAAGGCGGGCTGGCCCCCGCTCTTTCGCTGAATTCAATGAAGCAGTTATTGCAAAATTTGAGAACAGGCGAAGCCGTCGTGGCGGAAGTTCCGGTCCCAACGGTGCAAGCTGGTCGCGTCCTGGTGCGCACTGCCGCTTCTTTGATCAGCGCCGGCACTGAGCGGGCGCTGACTGAGTTGGGCCAGAAAAGTTTGTTAGGCAAAGCACGAGAGCGGCCCGAGCTAATCGGAAAAGTTTGGGAGAAGGTAAAGACTGCGGGCATAGCACAGGCGCTTGAAGATGTTCGCGACAAGCTTGATCAGTCACACGCAGTTGGCTATAGCGCGGCCGGAGTGGTTATCGAGTGCGGGAAAGACGTCACTGACTTCCGTCCCGGCGATCGCGTCGCTTGTGCCGGAACTGATTACGCTTCGCACGCAGAAGTAATTTCCGTGCCGCGAAATTTGTGCGTGCGTTTGCCGGAGCAATTAGATTTCGAAGCGGGCGCGTTTGGCACGGTCGGCGCGATCGCTTTGCAAGGCGTGCGTCTCGCTGAACCAACGCTCGGGGATTCAGTTGTAGTTATCGGGCTTGGTCTGGTGGGCCAACTCACTGTGCAACTTCTAATAGCGAATGGCTGTCGGGTGTTTGGCGTTGATATCGACGAGGCGCGTATTAAACAAGCGCTGGCTTGCGGAGCCGAGGCTGCCTGCGTTCCTGAAGCAGCCGGAACGCTCGTGTCGGCCTGGTCCCGAGGTCGCGGCGCCGATGCCTGCATCATCGCCGCGGCGACAGCGTCGGACGAACCAATCGAATTGGCGGGCGAGCTTTCACGCTTGAAAGGCCGCGTGGTAGCCGTGGGCCTGGTGGGCATGAATGTGCCGCGCAATATTTATTACCAGCGCGAGTTGACGCTAAAAGTCTCACTGTCGTACGGACCAGGCCGTCACGATCCTGCATACGAAGAACACGGACACGATTATCCGGCTGCTTATGTGCGCTGGACGGAAGGACGCAACATCGAAGCCTTCCTTGATCTGCTGGCGGCTGGGCGGATTGACGTTGAGCCACTCGTCACCCATCGCTTCCCAATTCAGGACGCGCCGCGCGCGTATCAGCTCATCTCCGGAAGCCCGGCTGAAAAATATCTCGCGGTGTTATTGACCTACGACACGCAAACTGAAGTTCGTCGTAACATCGAGAACAAAACCGCAGCGATGAAGTCAGCCGGGCGCGTTGGCATTGGGCTGATTGGCGCCGGTGGTTACGCGCAAAAAGTTTTGTTACCAAATTTCAAAGGTGCTGGCGCTGAGTTTTGCTCCATCGCTTCCGCCTCCGGTGTTTCGGCGCGCGACGCCGGCACGAAATTCGGTTTTGCGAGGTTCCTGTCAGACGCACAAAGCGTAATCGACGATGACGAAGCAAATCTCATTGTTATCGCCACGCGGCACGGGTCGCATGCGGAACTGACAAAGCTGGCGCTCGCAAAAGGAAAGCATGTCTTCGTTGAAAAGCCACTCGCGCTGACTGATACAGAACTGGATAGCGTGCTCGCTGCCGCGGCAAGCTCAGAAGGGCAATTGCTGGTTGGCTTCAATCGACGCTTTTCACCTTTGGCTGTTAGGGCAAAGGAAGTTTTTCAGAATCGCCGTTCGCCGCTTTCGATCCTGTATCGCGTTAACGCCGGCCGCATTCCGCGCGAACATTGGACGCAGGACCCGCAGGAAGGTGGCGGCAGGATCATCGGCGAAGTCTGTCACTTCATCGACTTGATGCAGTATCTCACTGGTGCTGCGCCGGTGAGCGTCTATGCCGCGGCAGTCGTGGGGGGCAGCGATGCAGTTAGTGAAGATTCGGTGTTCATCACTTTGCAGTTTGGCGACGGATCAAACGGAGTGATTGCTTACCTGGCCGAAGGCGACCACAGTCTGCCAAAAGAGCAGGTTGAAATCTTCGCTGAAGGAAAGACTTTCGTCATTGAGGATTTTCGCAGCGCCAGACTCTACGCTGCTGGCCGCGAGAAAAAAGAAACCCTGCGGCAACAGGACAAAGGACAAGCCGAGGAAACGCGAGTAGCCTGCGCCATTGTGACAGAGGGCAAGCCCGCTCCGATTACGCTTCAGGAACTCGAAGCCACAACTCGCGCAACTTTTCGCGTTCGAGATTCGCTACGTACGGGAAGAACGATCAAAGTTATGAGTGATGAGTAATGAGTACGGCGCTGCCAAAGACTTCAACTGTACTCATCACCTTTTAGACCATGTGTGGAATTGCCGGATTAATCAGCCTTGATGCGGAGCGATACATCGGCGCGATGTTGCAATCAATCGAGCATCGCGGTCGCGACGATCAGGGCGTTTGGACTTCCACCTCGATCGACGAGCCGGGACGGCGCGTATCTCTCGGTCACCGTCGCCTGGCAATTATCGACACCAGCAAAGCGGGTCACCAGCCGATGTTGTCCGCTGATGGTCGGTACGTCCTCACGTTTGGCGGTGAGATCTACAATTATCGTGAACTGCGCGCGGAGTTGCAGAGCAAAGGCCACGCCTTTCAAACCAATACCGATACGGAAGTCCTGCTAACGGCGTTCTCGGAGTGGGGCAAGGAATGTTTGCCGCGCCTCAACGGCATGTTTCATTTCGCCGTTTGGGACAACCGCGAACGCACCCTGACGCTCGCGAGGGATCACGTCGGCATCAAGCCGCTATATTATTTTGCCGAACCCGCCGCCGCAGCTAAACCGGGTTCGTTGATTTTCGCGTCGGAAGTGAAAGCGATACTCGCGACTGGCCTCGTCGATCCCGCGCTCGATCCGGAAGCACTAAACCAGTTTCTAACCTTCCTTTGGGCACCCGATCCGAATACGTTGTTTCAGGGAATCAAGACACTGCCGCCCGCCCACGTGCTTACGTTTAAAGATAACGAAGCGAAGATGGACCAGTGGTGGGATGTGTCTTTCGACGACGTCGAGGAAGGACGCAGCGAGGCGTGGTGGCAGGAGCAGGTCCTTGAAACGCTCGATCGCGTCGTCAATCTTGAAATGGTTGCTGACGTTCCATTGGGATCGTTTTTGTCCGGCGGGATCGACTCCTCTGGAATCGTCGCCATGATGAAGCGACATAGCGGAGGGCGGCGAGTTTCTACTTACACCGTTGGCATTGAAGCTGAGGACTTGCGTTACGACATCATTCCTGACGACGTCACCTGGTCCCGACGCGTGAACCAACACCTGGATACTGACTACCACGAGATCATGCTGCAACCGGCTGTCGCCGAGTTGTTGCCTAAGCTCGTCTACCACATGGACGAACCGGCGATTGACATGGCCATCCCGAGTTATCTAGTGTCGCAGGCCGCCCGCGAAACGCTGCGGGTAATGTTATCTGGCATGGGCGGCGATGAAGTTTTTGCCGGTTATCCTCGACAACTTGCGATGAAGATTGCCGGTGCGCTTGATCCGGTACCGGGAATGTTGCGGCGCCCGCTGATGAAGACGATCGAGCGCACGCTGCCGGGAGGATTGCCGGGGCGTTTGACTGGGCCATTGCGAAACGCCAAAAAGTTTGCGCGCAGTGCGGCGCTCGACTTTGAGGAAAGATATCTGGGCTACGGCACATACTTCACTGACGACGCCAAACAGCGACTCTATTCCGACGACATGCTTTCAGCCACCAGTGGCATGGATGCTTACGCGACACATCGTGCTTACTTTGCCCGGGTCAAAAACGTCGCGCCATTAAACCGTTTGCTCTACGTCGATCTAAAAACCTTTTTGCCTTGTTTGAATCTGATAACTACCGACAAGACTTCAATGGCGGCAAATCTTGAGGTGCGCGTACCTTTTTTGAACCGTCAGATGATCGAATTCACCGCGCGCATGCCCGCAGATCTCAAACTGCGCGGCTTCAAACGAAAATATATTCTCAAACGCGCGCTCGAAAAGGTTTTGCCGAAGGAAGTGGTGTGGCGTAAGAAGGCTGGCTTCGGCGCGCCCATTCGCTCTTGGCTGCGCGGGGCACTGCGGCCGTTGGTTGACGATCTGCTTGGGGAAGAGACAATCAGGAGACGAGGGTTGTTTCGTCCCACGGAGGTCAGACGAATCATTGACCTGAACCTCTCCGGACGTGAAGACTTTAACCTGCAGGTTTTTCAGTTACTCAATCTTGAGCTCTGGCAGCGACAGTTCATCGACAAATGATAGCGAGCCCGTTGAGTTTGAATAGCATGAGTAACTCGCAAATCTGTGTGTTGCTGGCGGAAGATGACCGGGCGTTGCGGCGTTTCCTTGAAGTGCTGCTCGAACGCGCCGGTTACAAAGTGATCACCGCTGCCGATGGACTCGAAGCGATGAAAATAGCAGTAACTACGAAGGTCGATGTCGTCGTCACCGATGCGGTGATGCCGAATCTGAACGGCCATGAGTTTTGCCGGTTCCTAAGAAACAGTCCCACGCTCGCGCACCTCCCGGTAATTTTGCTGAGCGCGCTGGATCGCAACGAGACATATCAAAACTCCAGCCACGCAAATGCTTTCCTCGCTAAGCCGGTATCGGGTGAGAGTCTGATTAAGTGTATCGAGGGATTGCTGAAAAAAAGTGGCTAGTCGTTACCAGAGGGCAAAGAGCAAAGGCGACCTTCCGACGAAGGCCGCCTCTTTTTCTTAACTGAGAAAACGTTTATTGACTGGCTGAGGAGCTGGTGACCTCTATCAAAGCGTCGATTGAAGTGTACGACAGACCTTGTGCTTCAGCGACAGCCTGGTAGGTGCAGTGTCCGGCGAAAGTATTTACCCCGGCTTTCAATCCCGGATCGCTCTTGATTCCTTCGAGGAATCCCTGATTCGCAAGTCTTAGTGTGTAAGGCAGCGTGGCATTAGTCAACGCGAAGGTTGAGGTTCGCGGTACTGCCCCAGGCATGTTGGCCACGCAGTAATGCAAAACACCTTCGACGTAGTAGGTCGGGTTGGAGTGGGTAGTTGGATGCGTCGTTTCGATGCAGCCCCCTTGATCGACGGCGACATCAACGATGACCGAGCCGTTCGGCACGTCTTTGAGCATGTTTTTTGTAACCAGCCTTGGGGCTGCGGCTCCCGGGACCAACACCGCACCCACAATCAAGTCGGCACTCGAAATCGCGTCATGAATCATGTAAGCGTTGGAAGCGAGTGTAGAAATCTTTGAAAGAAAGATGTCATCGAGCTCGCGGAGCCGGTCCAGATTGTTGTCAATGATCGTCACGTGAGCTCCCATGCCAACCGCGATCTTCGCTGCGTTTGTTCCCACTACCCCGCCGCCGATGATTACAACTCTGGCGGCAGGCACGCCGGGAACCCCGCCTAAAAGAATGCCGCGACCCCCAGCCATCTTCTCGAGATAGTGAGCGCCGACTTGTATGGCCATGCGGCCTGCGACTTCCGACATCGGCGTCAGCAGCGGCAACCCGCCCCGACGATCCGTGATCGTCTCGTAAGCAATGCCCGTAACTTTGCGTTTGAGAAGCTGGTCTGTGAGTTCGCGATCGGGCGCGAGGTGGAGGTAAGTGAACAGCAACTGATCGGCTCGCATGCGCGGATATTCGGGTTCAATCGGTTCCTTGACCTTCACGATCATCTCGGCTTCGGCCCACACGGCGTCGGCGGAATCTATGATCTGCGCGCCAGCTTTTTGGTAAAGGGCATCATCAAAGCCGGAGCCTTCGCCCGCGCTCTTCTGAACTGTGACCTGATGACCGGCATCGGTAAGGGCTCGGACACCCGCGGGGGTTAACCCAACTCTGTATTCGTTATCCTTTATCTCTTTGGGCAGGCCGACAATCACTTGGTTTCCTCCAGGTATCAGAAATCAGAGAACAGAGGTCAGAAGGCAGAGATCAAGAGTCAGATAATCGCAACTTTTCTGACCGCTGACTTCTGAACTCTGACCGCTGTGTATCCTATACGTCCATCAGATCGATTTGGGCACGTTGCAACTTGCCGCTGTAGTCGACGTAGATCGATTTCCATTCTGAAAAAATGTCCAACACCTGGGTGCCGGCTTCGCGATGTCCATTGCCGGTGGCCTTCGTGCCGCCAAACGGCAGGTGTACTTCAGCGCCAATCGTCGAAGCGTTGACATAAAAGATTCCGGTATACATGTTGTTCATGGCGCGGAACGCACGATTGACGTTGCTGGTATATATCGCCGCGGACAAACCGTAACGAACTCCGTTGGCGATTTCGACAGCTTCGTCAAGTGATCTGGTCGGAATCACTGCCGTTACCGGACCAAAGATTTCTTCCTGTGCAATACGCATGTCCGGCGCGACATCGGTGAAGACGGTTGGCTCGATAAAGTAACCGTTCGCATAGTCTCCGCGCGTCAGGCGTTTGCCGCCGCACGCGAGCGTGGCGCCGTCTTCATCCTGACCAAGGTCGATATAACCCATTATCTTCTTCACGGCATCGGCATTGATGACCGGGCCAACATCCGTTTTCGGATCCGCGCCGTTACCAATTCTGAGCGCTTTGGTACGTTCGACGAGCTTCTGCGAAAATTGTTTGTAGACTTTTTTGTGAACGACCAGGCGCGAAGACGCGGTGCAGCGTTGTCCGGAAGTTCCGAACGCTCCCCAGAGCGCCCCTTCGATCGCGAGATCGATGTCGGCATCATCCATGACAATGATTACATTCTTGCCACCCATCTCTAGCGAGCAGATCGCGTTGCGCTCAGCGCATGCCGAAGCGACCGTGCGCCCCGTTTCCGTTGAACCGGTGAACGAGATCAAACGCAACGCCGGATGATTGGTTATAGGAGCGCCGGCGTCTTCGCCAAAACCGGTGACCAGATTCACCACTCCCGGCGGTATTCCAGCTTCTTCACAAGCCTGCACCAGATTGAAAGTGGACAACGGGGTGTCTTCAGCGGGTTTTATCACGACAGTATTGCCGCAGACGAGCGCCGGAATTAGTTTCCACGAAGGAATAGCCATCGGGAAGTTCCAGGGAGTAATCAGCCCACAGAGTCCGACGGGTTGCCGAATGCACATCGCAAACTTGTCTGGCATTTCGGCCGGAGTGGTGAAACCGTGGAGCCGGCGTCCCTCACCGGCAGTGTAGTAAGTGCAGTCGATAGCTTCCTGCACATCACCGCCTGCCTCTTTCAGGACTTTGCCCATCTCTCGCGTCATATCTGCGGTGAAGCGATCCTTATTACGAATCAATATCTCTCCCAGGCGAAAGAGGATTTCGGCGCGTTTGGGAGCAGGCATGGTGCGCCAACCGTCGAAGGCGCTCTGCGCTGCATTGACGGCAGCGTTTACGTCATCACTGGTTGATAACTGGAAGCGACCGATTACGTCCCCGGTGTTGGCCGGATTGATGTTTTCAAACACTTCACCGGATTCACTGGGGACCCACTTGCCGCCGATATAGTTGTTATAGGTTTTTACGGAAGCGCGCGCGGATGCTCTGGACTGTTTCTTCGAGCTGCTTTTCGCGAGGACCTTTTTTGCTTGAGCCATTTTTGAAGTTTCGAGTTTCGAGTTTCGAGTTTCAGGTTTTCAACTAACTCGAAACCCGGACCTCGAAACTCGGAACTGGTTATTGGTAAGTAAACTGAACAATGCGCGTCGTGATCCGATTGCCTACATAACGCGAGACCTGCAAGACGATCGGATCGCCGGCTTTCAGACTGCTTAGCATGCGTTGGAAATCGGCAAGGGTGGTAACCGGCACGCGGTTAATGCGGGTGATGACATCGCCTTCATTGAGAGCTTGTTGTCCCGTCGTATTGCGAACCTCAGCGGCCAATCCGTTTGGATCCACTTCTTTCACGTACAGGCCACGCACACCGGCGAGATGCTTGTCGCTGATCAGTTGCTGCGTCAGTTCTGCCAGCGTCACTCCGAGGTGTAATCCATTTCCTTTGGGATCGGCTTCTTTCTCTTTGTCTTTGGTTGGGACAGCAGTGTCAACCTCGTTCAGTTGTGGCAGAGGTGGACGTTCACCCAAAACGACATTAGCAGTCATTTTTTCCAGTTTCCCGTCGCGATCGCGAAGGAAGGTAAAGGAGACGGATTCGCCAACTGGACTGGCGGCAACTTTCTGGATCAAATCCTGCGCGGTGCTCACCGGCTGTCCATTGAACTCGGTGATGATGTCGTTTGACTGCATGCCGGCCTTTGCTGCCGGCGTGGGTTGACCATTGTCAGTCGGCCGCACGTCCATGACGATCGCTCCCTTTGCCTCCGGCAGACCATAGACGCGCGCGTACTCGTCTTTTACTGATTCCAGCGAGACGCCGAGGTAGCCGCGCCGAACCTTGCCTTGCCCAAGAATCTGGCGATAAACAAAATTTGCTTCAACCGCCGGCAGCGCAAAGCCGATGCCGTTGTAGTCTCCAGTGGAGGTGGCGATCTGCGAGTTGATGCCAATTACTTCGCCGCGCATGTTGACGAGTGGACCACCGCTATTGCCGCGATTGATGGCCGCGTCAGTTTGCAGAAAGCGCTGAAAGTTTGTGAAAAAGGGAGTCTCGCGTTCTTTCTTCGAAATAATTCCGGCCGTGACGGTTTGGTCAAGACCAAACGGCGAACCAATCGCCAATACCCAGTCACCAACCTGAGCGGCATTAGAGTCGCCGAGGGTAACGGTCGGCAGATCCTGAGGCGCCTCGATCTTAATGACGGCAACGTCTGTTTCTTGATCAATGCCGATGACCCTGCCGCGATACTTCTCGCCAGACTGCAAGCCCACGATTATTCGAGTCGACCCTTCGACCACGTGCTCGTTAGTCAGAATGTAGCCCTTGGGGCTGACAATGAAGCCGCTGCCAACTCCGCGCGAAGGACGGCGGGCCTGACGGCGAAACATGTCGAGCAACGGATTGTTAGCCGACTCATCGTCTTTATCTTCGTTATCTTTTTCGGCGACATCGGTTGCTGCCGTCAGGGTTTCAATGTTTACGACGGCTGGTTCGACACGCCGGGCAATCTCCGCAAACGAAGCTGAGAGCGCCTCTGGCGCATGCGCTATCTGAAGTTCGCTTTGGGCGACGGTTGGTCGCCCGGAGAGCATCGCCCCTACTCCGATTCCCGCCAGCAGGCATGCCGCGCCAAGAGCGATGATCCAGACGCGAAGTTTCCGCAAAATGGCCCGCTCGGCAATAGTTGTCGGGTCTTTGGCATGGTCGAACATAAACACCACCTTCAGTAAAACTGCAATTCAGCGCTCGCGGAGAATGTGATTCCCGAAGCGCGACGGGAAGGGCTGAAGTATAACTAAAGCGGCAGCGGGGAGCAAAAGAATGGGTTGAAGCCAGGAAGCAGACGGCAGGCGGCAAGCAGGAAGCACTAACGACGAAAACTGTTTTGGTGCCTGCCGTCTGCCTCCTGGTTCTTACGGTCTTAAGAACACCTTCAGAACGCCCTTCTTGCCGGCGCGCTCCATCGCATAAACGCCACGGGCGAGCGGGTATTCTTCGCTGATCAAACTATCAATGTCGATGGCGCCCTTCTTCAGGAGATCGAGGGCTGGCTGGAACCGTCCGCAACGTGAACCGATTATGGTGATCTCGTCGACGACCAGTCGCGCCTGGTTGATCTCGTCAAAGTTGCCCGGCCCCTGAAAAGTCGACTTCAATACCAGCGTGCCGCGAGGTCGCAATAATTCTAATGCTCCGGCGAAGCCGGAAGGGGAGCCGGATGCTTCCACGACTACGTCAAACTCGTGCTTTCGTTTAGCGCCAGCTTTTGGACTTGTCGTTTCAATACCGCGCCGCTCCGCGATGCGTAACTTTTCAGCGTGCTTGCCAATCAGCAAGACGCTGGCTCCGCTCAACGCGATCGCTTGCGCGCACAGCAGGCCGAGTTTGCCGTCTCCGATTACGGCCACACTATGATCTGGTTTGATCACAACGCGTTCCATGATGCCGCAGGCTGCGGCCAGCGGTTCTGCAAAGACTGCGTGCTCATCAACTATCATGTCCGGAACGGGCAGTAAGTTAGCGAGTGGCAGCCGCAAAAACTCAGCATGCGAGCCGTCGCGTCCGACTATGCCGAGCACCGTGCGATTTGGGCAGTGACGCGGGTCACCTGACGCACACAGTTTGCACGTTCCGCAGCCGGCATTGATTTCGCCAACAACTCTTTGACCCAGCAGCTTGTCTCCGGGAGACGCTTCAACCACGCCGACAAACTCGTGTCCAATCGTTCCCTTGAAACCGGCGTAGCCGCGCGCGATTTCCAGGTCTGTATTGCAGATGCCGGAAAGATGGACGCGCACCAGCGCTTCATCGCCACGCTCGGGTTTGGCAACTTCCTTCAACGCCAGCTTCTTTTTCTCGATTCGTAGAGCGTGCATGGAAACAGTAGTCAGAATTCAGAATTCAGAAGGAGATCAATTATCAACGACGATATTCTGATTGGCGGATTTTTGATAATGAAAAGCCACTGACTCCTGAATTTCTGCTTCAGAACGTCCTTGTGCGCGTGTAAATGTTCTGCGTCGTCAGCTCAACGGTCTGTTTGGATCCGGCGATGTTGACAGGGAGGCGCCATTCGAGATTTTCTTCGCCCGACAATTGCGCGTGTAACCACCAATTACCCGGACTGACAACCACGGATGTCTGGCCCTGTTTATCCAACCTGGCCTCAACCGGCGAACGGCCGTTCATGCGCTCGCTCAAAAAGTCGTCGAAGCGTTTGCCGGCGCGACGTTCAGTAAAAAACTCATGACGCGCCGCGACAATATCGAAAGGATAAAGTTCAATCTGGATATCGAGTGCCTCGGAACCATCGTTAGGTGGGCGCAACACAATTAGCAAGGTAGTTTCGGCGCTAACAGTTTTCAGATTGGCCGACGAATTCTGCTGCCGCAGCTTGCTGTAGATTAACCAGCCGGAGACGAGCAGCGCGGCTACCAGCGCAGCGCGGAGGAACAAGGTCAGCAGGTGATACGAGATGCTTGTTGTTTTCACGTCTCTAGTAGGACAGGCATTCCTGCCTGTCCCCTCTTGATCGCCTTGAGCCCCGTTGCAGTCAGAGGACAGGCAGGAATGTCTGTCCTACTACTCTATTTCTTCAAACCTCTAACGTAAGGCACGAGCGAGTCGATTTCCCGTTCAGAAAGTTTTTTTGCGTAGGGTGGCATCTTGCCTTTGCCATTCATAATTGAATTAAAAATGCGTTCGTCGCTCACTTTGCTTTGCCACTCGGGATCGCTGAGATTCCGCGCGTGGTTGAACCTGGCCTTAAACGTTTTGGCGCTCCCGTCCCGCCCATGACAGGTAGCGCAGTTTTTGGAGTACAACTCAGCCGCACTTCTGGGCGTGGCAGCAACAGTCTCCCCGGCTCGCGCCCGGGAAACAAACACACTGCCAATGACGGCTACAAAAAATACAATGAAGAAAACGTATTTCATCGATCTGCCTCACAGAATCAAAACTGGACCGACCTCGCCGGGGAGTGCGAAGCTACGGACTTCCGGGCGTGGGATTTCCCGGTCTGCTCATGGTGAAGTAATGATACCGGATGCACTGTTGTTTGTGTATTCGCAACCGGCGGTTCACTTCCGGTTGAAAGCTTTCGGAATGCGAAGTAAGCTCATGTTGCAGTTCACAAACAGTTTTTGAGGCACCTTGGAAATACTCTCCGATAAATTTCGCGATGAATGCGGAGTGTTCGGCATCTACGGACACGCTGACGCCGCTCGGCTGACGTACCTTGGCCTATTTGCGTTGCAGCATCGCGGTCAGGAATCCTGCGGCATCACTTCGTCAAATGGATCGGATTTGCGTCTCGAACGCGCCATGGGTTATGTGGCCGACGCGTTTGATCAATCCACTCTCGATCGCTTGCCGGGCAGCAGCGCGATCGGACACGTTCGCTATTCCACGGCTGGCGATGTTTCACTGCGCGAAGCCCAACCCTTTCTGGTTACCTGCCAGCATGGTCAAATCGCCGTTTGCCATAACGGCAATTTACCCTTCGCCCGCGAGGAACGCCGCAGGCTGGAACGAGAAGGAGCAATCTTTTCCGCGACCTCCGACACCGAAGTCATTCTGCACGGGGTGGCGCGGTCCAAAGCCGCGTCGGTTCGCGAAGCCATACCAGAAGTTTTACGAAACACGGAAGGCGCATTTTCAATGCTCTTCCTGACGCCCACGGAGCTAATCGCGATTCGTGACCCGCGCGGCTTTCGGCCGCTGGCGCTGGGGCGACTTGGAGATGCGTGGGTAGTGGCCTCAGAAACCTGTGCCTTTGATCTCATCGATGCCCAATATGTTCGCGACGTGGAACCAGGCGAGATGCTGGTGATCGATCGGGATGGTTTGCGTTCGTCTCATCCACTGCAGGAACAAAAGGCTTCGATGTGCCTATTCGAACATGTCTATTTCGCGCGACCCGATTCGCTGATCTATGGTCATTCGGTGAATGAGTCGCGTCACAAGATGGGCAAGCGACTCGCTATCGAACATCCAGCTGATGCGGATCTGGTCGTGCCTGTTCCTGATTCAGGGACGGTAGCGGCAATTGGTTATGCAGCACAAAGCAATATTAGTTTTCGTTTTGGTTTAGTGCGCAACCACTATATTGGTCGCACCTTTATTGAGCCGCGGCAATCTATTCGCTCGTTCGGAGTGCGCATAAAACTCAACCCCGTGCGTCACTTGATCGAAGGCAAGCGGGTCATCCTCATCGACGACTCGATCGTGCGCGGCACCACTTCGAAAAAAATTGTGAGAATGGTGCGCGAGGCGGGCGCGAAAGAGATTCACCTGCGGATCAGTTGCCCGCCGACTATCAGCCCCTGCTATTACGGAATCGATACTCCCAATAAGGCCGACCTGATCGCCGCGCAAATGTCGATCGATGAGATCTGCAAGTTTATCGAAGCCGACTCGCTTGGTTATCTTTCGCTCGGCGGAATGATTGAAGCGATCGGTATCAGCCCCGACTCATCCTGCGTAGCCTGCTGGAATGAGAAATATCCGACGCGCATAACCAACGAAGCAGAGACGATGTGGGAACGCGAACACGAAGTGGTGGGTGCTGATGGCTAAACCAGTCAAAGAACAAATTACCGCTAACAGTCAGCTCACCTTTGAGGATAAATCTTGGCGCGGCGTTCGTTAAAAGGTTGCGGATGCGCAATTGCCGTTCTGGTAGTTGTGTTTGGTGCGTTGGGATTCGTGGGCTGGAAATATGTCTTGCCACGCTGGAAGCAGCGGCCGCCGCCGCCTTCAGGTGGCGAACTTCAAGTACATGTGCTTGACGTTGGGCCAGGCGATGGCGATTCGATTCTGATTATTGTGCCCGGGGGCAAAACCGTTCTGATTGATGCGGGTGATGCGGGCAAAGGCAAAGTTGTTGTCGAAGCGTTGAAGCGCTACAACGTGCAACAGCTCGACTACTTTTTCGCGACGCATCCGCATCCGGATCACCTGGGCGGCGCCAACGAAGTTTTCAAGGCAACGAAAGTTTTGCTCGCAATTGATAACGGGCAACAACCCGATGTTCCGGCAGCGTTAGGGCCCCAAAACAAACCGGCGCCAACTCCCAACCAGAAACCAGTTAACCCAAAGCTTGATAAGTCGTCAGCTATTACCAAGTTTTACACTGAGTATCAGGCTGCGGTTACCAGCAGCGGCGCGCACCACGAGAAGGCCCAACCGGGTACGACTTACGATCTCGGCGGCGGCGCGCGATTGACGGTGCTGGCGCCGACCGATCCACTCTTCACCAAAGACCAGGTGAAGTCGGGCGGGAATCTGCCTAACGCCAATTCGATTGTGCTACGACTGGATTACGGCGATTTTTCCATGCTGCTGCCGGGCGACGCTGAAGAGCAGACCGAACACCGCATGCTGACCAAAGACATGAATCTGAAAGTGAAGATCCTGAAAGTTGCGCATCACGGCTCGAAGTATGCGACCACTCAAGACTTCGTCGATCGAGTGAAACCGGAGGTGGCGATCTTTTCCTGCGGCGAGTGGAACCGTTATGGTCATCCGGCGCAAGCCGTTCTCGATCGACTGCGCGCAGCAAACGTGAAACCTTATCGCACAGACCTGCAGGGCGAGATAACGATTACCACGCGAGGCAAGGAGGGCGACTACGTGATCAAGACCGCCAAGGAAGCTAAGAGCGATTTGTGGGTTGGACGCCCTGCACAAAAAGACGACTCGACGCGATCTGGATTCATCGCCTATGGCGATTTTGGGCCGCCTCCGAAGAAAGGCGGTAAATAGTTAATCGTCAATCGTAAATAGCTTGGTTCGGCTGCTGACCTCTGCATTTACACAGCGGATGTTGTGAGGACTTGGTTCTTACTATTTACGATTTGCTATTCACCTTTATATGAAGCCAATCACCTACAGCGATGCTGGTGTCGACATCGATGCGGCCACTCGGGCGACTGACAAGATCAAAAAGCTGGCCCGACGCACGTTTAACCAGCGAACGCTTTCCGAGATCGGAAGCTTCGGGGGGATGTTTGACGGAGCTTTTCCGAATTTGAAGCATCCGGTGCTGGTTGCGTCAGCCGACGGAGTTGGCACAAAGCTGAAGATTGCCTTCATTACCGGGGTTCACCATACGGTCGGACGGGATCTCGTCAACCACTGCGTGAACGATATTCTGGTCCAGGGCGCGCGTCCACTTTTCTTCCTCGACTACATCGCCACTGGAAAGTTGCAGCCCGAAGTTGTTGCGAGCGTGGTTGAAGGCGTGGCTAACGGCTGTCGCGAAAACGGTTGCGTCTTGCTTGGTGGGGAAACTGCGGAGATGCCGGATTTCTATTCGCCGGGTGAATACGATGTCGCCGGCTTCATCGTCGGTGTGGCAGACCGCGAGAAGATAATCGATGGCAAAGGAATTGTTCCCGGTGATTTGTTGTTAGCACTTCCGTCAGTTGGACTTCATACCAACGGTTACTCGCTCGCGCGCAAGTTGTTTTTCGAAGTTGCCGGCCACGACGCCGCCACTAGACTCGATGAGTTGGGCGCGACAGTCGGTGAAGCACTATTGCGGGAGCACGTCAGTTACCTCAAGCCCCTCGAGGGACTGCTTGATTCGGGAATGATAAAAGGGCTCGCGCACATCACCGGTGGCGGGCTCACTGATAACCTGCCAAGGATCCTGCCTGAAGGTTCCGCGGTGGAAATTGATAAGGGCAGCTGGCCGGTGCTTCCTCTTTTCGAAGTAATGCAGGAAATCGGGAACGTCTCCGAAGCCGAGATGTATCGTACGTTCAATATGGGCGCGGGCATGGTGATCGTCACGTCGCCGCAAGACCTCGCGACAATCAAATCTCATCTGCAAACCCAAGACGCGCCGGTTTATCAAATCGGGCGCGTCAGCAAAGGCAACCGGGAAGTTTCAATCCGATAATTCGATAGTGACTAAGCGCATTGGCATCCTAATCTCCGGTCGCGGGTCAAACATGCTCGCGCTGGCTGACGCTGTGAACGCTGGCCGCGTCCCGGACGCTGAAATTGCGTTGGTTGTAAGTGATCATGCTGAAGCTGTTGGCCTGGTGGCGGCCGAAGCGCGCGGGCTCAGAACTCTGGCGATCGAACGCGCGGGTCGTTCACGTGAAGAACATGACCGCGCGATAGTTGCAGCGCTCGAGGAGCACAAAATCGACCTTGTTTGTCTGGCCGGCTACATGCGTTTGCTCTCCAGTTACTTCAGCGACGGCTACCGCAATCGCATTTTGAATATCCATCCGAGTTTGCTGCCGGCGTTTCCCGGACTCGACGTGCACGCCCGAGTCCTGCAGCAGGGCGTTAAGTGGAGCGGCTGCACCGTTCACTTTGTCGACGAAACTCTTGATGGCGGCCCAATCATCGGGCAGAAAGCGGTAGCGGTTCTGGCGGACGATACGGAGGAAACTCTTTCCGCCCGCATTCTCGAACAGGAACACCAGCTGTACGCTGAAGCGCTGGCTCTCGTTGTTAGCGGAAAATACGAGATAGTTGGCCGGCGTGTCTTGCCAAAAGAATGAGGCGGGTCCGCCTTGCAACCTATGACGATTGACGAGCAGCTAGATTTTCTGCGAAAGGGAACCACGGAGATTATTCGTGAAGACGATCTGCGCGCGAAGTTGGAAAAGTCTGCGAAGACGGGCAAGCCGCTGCGCGTAAAACTTGGCGCTGATCCCACGGCACCCGACATCCATCTTGGTCACACGGTTGTCATTCGCACCCTGCGTGCATTTCAGGAGCTGGGCCATACAGCGATTTTTTTGATCGGAGACTTTACTGGACTGATTGGCGATCCTTCGGGAAAGTCGGCCACGCGCCCGCAGCTCACGCGCGAAGAGATCAAGCAAAACGCTGAAACCTACAAGCGACAGATATTCAAGCTGCTCGATCCGGAGAAGACTGAGATACGTTTTAATTCCGAATGGATGGACAAGCTTGATGCAGCAGGTTTCGTGCGGCTCGCCTCCCACGTCACTGTCAGACAAGTCCTTGAACGCGATGATTTTGCCAAGCGCTTAGCTGAGGAAAAACCAATCGCGCTCCACGAGCTCCTTTACCCGTTAACTCAGGCTTACGATTCGGTCGCGCTGGCAGCCGATGTGGAGCTGGGTGGGACAGACCAAAAATTTAACTTGCTGATGGGACGCAATCTCCAACGCGAGTATGATCAGGAGGCGCAAGTCGCGGTTATCACGCCGTTGCTCGAAGGCACTGATGGTGTGCAGAAGATGTCGAAGAGTCTCGGCAACTACATCGGCATCAACGAGCCGCCGTCGGAAATCTTCGGCAAGGTGATGTCGATCTCGGATGACTTGATGTGGCGGTATTATGAACTGCTCACTGATCTCTCAGTCGAACAGATCGAGGCCCGACGCGACCGATCGGAGGCGGGCGATGTGAACCCGCGCGATCTGAAGGTCGAGTTGGCGAAACGGATCGTTGCTGACTTCCATTCCAGTGCTGAGGCGCAGCAATCAGAAACAGAATTCAATCGCGTTCACAGGAGCAAGGAAGTGCCGGAGGAGGTTAGCCTCTGCGAGGTAGAAGCTGGTGTGTGGCTGCTGCCACGTCTGCTCGTTAGAACAGCACTTGCGCCATCGATCGCTGAAGCCAGACGATTGATCGAACAAGGCGGCGTGCGTATCGGTGGTGTGCGTCACACGGATGCCGGTGTCGTGGTCATGATTAACGTCGGCGACGAAGTTCAAGTGGAAGTTAAGGTTGCGGCTAGAATCAATCCTGGTGACGAGGCTCTCCTACAGGTCGGTAAGCGAAGGTTCGTACGTATCCGCGGGGAGTCGGCTCCACCTTGACTCGGGCTGCTACTGAGTTCGATACTTCATTCGTTTTTAGAGTCGCACATTATGAGTACAGAAATAAGCACACTATTGATCCGCTCACCTGACGTTTGCGGCGGACGTTTGCGCATCGACGGAACTCGCATCACTGTCAGTCAGATAATTGTCTTGTGTAAGCAAGGAGATAGCGCTGAGGATATTGTGGACCAAAATCC
This sequence comes from Pyrinomonadaceae bacterium, assembly GCA_031365545.1. Lineage (GTDB taxonomy): Bacteria > Acidobacteriota > Blastocatellia > Pyrinomonadales > Pyrinomonadaceae > PSRF01. The sequence continues at coordinate 26,673 of JANLYH010000132.1, forward strand.
GGATCTTACGTTGGCCCAAATTTATGCCGCCCTAGCTTACTATCACGCAAATCGGGAAGAGATTGAAGCGGACCTCGAGGCAGAAGGAAAAGAAACTCCAGTCCAAACAAATGGCCTCACTGGTTCGCTAGAAAAAGAATTCCGGCTAGAAGCTTTCAAGAAATTGCAACGCAACTTAAGTCTTACGCCGGCAAAAGCTGCGGAGTGGCAAGACGCCGTTAGAGAGGCGCGCCGCTAACAGCGGATGATTCATCTCGACACTAACTTTCTCATCCAGGCACTCGTGCCGAACTCTGCGGCCGAAGCGAAACTACAAACATGGCTAGAAGATGGGGAGGACTTAGGCGTTAGCTCTATTGCTTGGAGCGAGTTTCTTTGTGGGCCACTGACTCAAAATGATGAGACGTTGGCCGAGATGCTTTTCCCCGCGCCCGAACCGTTCCTCGCGTCTGATGCGCACAAGGCGGCAGAACTATTCAAAGCGACTGGCCGTCGCTCACGCAGTCTAGCGGATTGCCAGATTGCGGCGGTGGCGCTGCGTTGCGAAGCACGCATTGCTACGGAAAACGTTTCGGACTTCACGCTATTTCAAAGGCATGGACTTACCGTTGTGTGAATGAATTACAACTCGTAGTTTCTTATGTCTGCAACCCTGGCCACTGAAGACATTCTGATTATCGAAACGCCCGAGCGTGTGCCACTTCACTTCGCGTTGGCTTCGATTGGCAATCGATTTCTCGCCTGCGCGATCGATCATACTATCCAGGTCGTCACTCTCATCCTGATATTCATCGGGTTTACGCTGCTCGCGAATTACTCGAGTCTTGGGGATCAGTTCTCAAACGCGCCGAAGTGGGTTAAGGCGATTTTGATCGTCCTGGTATTTCTGATCTTTTCCGGTTACTTCGCTTTTTTCGAATGGATTTGGAATGGTCAAACTCCCGGCAAGCGTTGGCTGAAGCTGCGCGTGATTCGCGAAGACGGTCGGCCGGTGACATTCTGGGAAGCGGCAGTGCGGAATCTGTTGCGAACTCTCGACATGATGCCCGCGCCATTTTATTCGATTGGACTGATCTCGGTCTTTATTAGTTTGTCTGATCAGCGTGTAGGCGACATGGTGGCCGGGACCGTCGTAGTGCGCGAACGCGAAGCAGAAGCACCCGCTTTTGCCCAGGTGTTTGCTTCGCAGGTTAGTGACCCTGCCTTGCGGCGCTCTTTCAAGCCGGTGGAGTTCGTTGCTGACATAGACGTTTTAACTGAATCAGAAATCTCCGTGGTGGAAACTTTCCTGCGCCGCCGTTGGGATTTGGCTGACATGGCGCGACAGTGGATGGCCTGGAGAGTGTCAATCCCACTCCTCTATAAGCTGCGGCCAACTTATGACCGGCCAACTTTTACTTACGAAGGCTTTCTGGAAGAACTGCTGCACCGTTATCGTGCTCGCCATCGGTTTATCGAGTAACACCGTCAACGTCATTGGCTCATCGCAACGAGCGAAATTGACCGAGTCATTTTCGTCTGTTACGCTTTTTAGTTTGTTGAGTTGAGCAAAATTCAAACCGGGAGTGGTGAGTAACATGGCGAAGGATCTGTTCATACTGGGTGGCAAGCGAACGGCGATGGGAGAGTACGTCGGCGTTCTCAAAGATATTTCAGCAATTGATCTGGGAGCGATTGCCGCCCGCGGCGCCTTGGACGCCACCGGCGTTGCGCCGGAAGAAATCGATCACACCGTGATGGGAAATGCATTGCAAACTTCCGGCGATGCAATCTATGGCGCACGTCACGTGGCCCTGAAAGCGGGAGTTCCATTTGATCGTCCGGCGCTCACTGTTAACCGTCTGTGCGGCAGCGGCATTCAGTCGATCATTTCAGGCGCGCAAATGATTCAGCTCGGGGAAGCGCAAACTGCGTTGGTTGGCGGGATGGAATCCATGTCCCAGGCTCCGCATGTTATCAGGGGTGCGCGCTCGGGGTTCCCACTCGGTGGTGGCAAACTTGAAGACAGTCTGATGGTTGCTCTGCTCGATACCTATTGCAACACGCCCATGGCCGGCACGGCGGAGAATCTGGCGCGCAAGTTTGAGATCTCGCGCGAAGAGCAGGATGAATATGCGCTACGATCGCAACAAGAAGCGAAACGAGCTCAGGATGCGGGTTACTTTGCCGAAGAGATCGTTCCGGTGGAAGTTAAATCGCGAAAGTCTTCCGTCCTCTTTGCAGCAGATGATCACCTGCGACCAGAGACAACCATGGAAGTTTTAGCAAAACTGAGACCGGCATTTGCGAAGGACGGCTTTGTCACAGCCGGAAATGCCTCGGGAATTGTCGACGGCGCCGCGGCTCTGATCATTGCTGGCGAAGAGTATGTAAAACGAGCAAACGCGAAACCGCTGGGTCGCATAGTGAGTTGGGCTTATGCAGGTGTCGAGCCGGAGTTGATGGGCATTGGACCGGTGCCGGCGTCGCGACAGGCTTTAGCTAAGGCAGGTCTCAGACTCTCCGACATGGACGTCATTGAAGTCAATGAAGCTTTCGCCGCGCAGTATCTAGCGGTCGAGAAGGAGCTGGGACTGGATCGCTCTCGCACGAACGTCAACGGTGGCGCGATTGCCCTGGGACACCCGTTGGGTGCGACCGGGACGCGATTGGTTATCACACTTCTGCATGAGTTGCATCGCAGAGCAGGGCGGTTTGGACTGGCGACAGCCTGCATTGGCGGTGGACAGGGAATAGCGATGATCGTCGAACGGGTCTGAAAGCCGGCACCAATCCACTTTGCCGCGGACCTTCCGGATTTCCTGAATTTCCGATTTTATCCAAATTCTCGGTAAACCCGATGATGAAGGAAGTCCAAAAACGCGATTAAATGTGGGAAAGTGGGCACTAAACTGCTGGCCAATTACTGGCGCTTATTCGGCACGAAGCTTGCGGAATAGAATTGCGATGCCGTCAGTCCGTTCCATCTTTTCGGAAGCAAACCAATCACGTCGTATTTACACCAACTTAACGCATATCAGGCTTGCGCAGATACCGGCGGCCGTGGTAGAAGTTTGCCTCTATATCAGGGTGGCAGTCGCTTCCCTTCTGGACATAAATTCAATTTGCACTAGTTTTCAATTCGAAGGTCGCAACCTGCGCCCAATTCGGTCGCGCAGACTCTTTCAACGTTATCTAATTCTAAGGAGTTCCCCAGTATGTCGAAATTTGTGAAGCTCTCTTTTGTGCTCTCGTTTATTCTCGGGATGAGCGCGATCGCTTTTGGACAGTCAACAGTGACTGGCGCCATTGGCGGCGTCGTAACCAACCCGAATAAGGAAGTTGTTCCCAATGCGTCCGTGACCGTTCGCAACAGCGGGACCAGCAAGGAAGACACTGCGACCACTGATGATCAGGGACGCTTCAAAGTCGCGGGACTTCAGCCCGGCACTTATTCTTTGACGATCAATGGGTCAGGATTCAGTCCTTACACCCAGGATGTCACGGTTGAAATTGGCCGCGAGACTAGCATTAATGCGGCCCTCTCGATTGGGCCGGTCTCCGGCGGTACAGTGGAGGTGACCTCGGAGGCTCCGGTCATTAACACTTCGCAGCAGGACTTTTCCAGCAATATCAATCAGACTTCAATCAGCGAGCTGCCCATCAACGGCCGGCGCTGGTCAAATTTCGCATTGCTCACGCCGGGCGCCGTTCCAGACGGCACTTTCGGTTTGATCAGCTTCCGTGGAATCTCCGGCTTGTTAAATAACAACACGATCGACGGCGGCGACAACAATCAGGCGTTCTTTTCTGAGGAACGTGGCCGCACGCGCATCAGCTATTCCATCAGCCAGTCTGCCATCCGCGAGTTTCAGGTCAACACCTCGAGCTACTCGGCTGAGTATGGCCGCTCTGCCGGCGGAGTTGTGAACGCCGTCACCAAGAGTGGTACCAACGCCTTTCACGGCGATGCTTTCTACTTCCAACGCAATAATAAGTGGGGCGCTCGCAATCCCCGCAGCTTCCTCACGCAAAACATCGGCGGGGTTTTCACTCCAGTTGCATTTAAACCCGTTGACGTCCGCCACCAGTTTGGCGGCACCATCGGCGGACCAATCGTCAAGGACACAGCGTTTTTCTTCTTTAGCTACGATGAACAGAGACGCAACTTCCCCGGCGTTTCTACCTATACCGCTCTCGACTTTCTAAATCGTGCTGACACATGTGCGTTGACGGCCGCCGCCGGCGCGGCGATCACCTTGGCAACCTGCCCGGCCTACCCGGGAACAGCGAGCGCGACCCGGACCGGTTCCCTGGCGACTGGTAAAGGCTTGACCGCGGCTCAGGTCACCAATGCTCTGAACTTTCTCAATGGCATCTCCGGACAGGTACCCCGAAGGGGAAATCAGCGGCTGTTTCTGCCGAAAGTTGATTGGAACTTGAACAGCAAGAATACCTTCACGGCAACTTACAACCGCCTTCGCTGGGTATCGCCCGCCGGCATTCAGACTCAGGCAATCAACACTCGTGCCCGAGACAACTTTGGCGACGATGGTGTGAATATCGACTCACTGAATCTGCGCCTGGCTTCTACAATTTCGAATTCGCTAATCAATGAGTTTCGCTTCCAGTGGGGTCGCGACAATGAATTTCAGACCAGTCAGCCACCACTCCCAGGTGAGCCAACCACTTCGTTGAATGGCCGCTCGCCGCAAACTTTCATTACCAACGGCTTCTCTTTTGGTATTCCTGAATTCCTGGAGCGCCCGGCATTTCCGGATGAACGCCGCCACCAGTTTGCAGATACAGTGACGCTCACTTCAGGTAGCCATACCTTCAAGTATGGCGGCGACGTTAACCTGGTCAAGGACATCATCAGCAACCTGCGTTTTTCCGGTGGTGAGTTCAATTACACCGGTGGCGTCAACGCGGCTGGTTATTACGGTGGTTTGAACGATTTCATCATCGACTACACAAACTTCTTGTCTGCGTTGCCGGCGGCTTCTCCGTGCTACAGCAGTACGCGGACCCGAGGTAAGTGCTACGGTGGTAACTACAATCAGGGACTTGGCGTCTTTGGTTTAACCATGAAGACCACGGACCTTAACTTCTTCCTACAGGATGACTGGCGAGTTAGCCCGCGCCTGACGGTTAATCTTGGTGTGCGTTACGAGTATCAGAGAAACCCGCTACCCATTAACGTCAACCCAGTGTTGCCGCAGACAGGTGTGAGCGTGAATGATCGTAATAACATCGGTCCGCGCATTGGCTTCGCCTACGACGTGAATGGCGACGGCAAGACGAGTATTCGCGGTGGCTGGGGAATCTACTATGGCCGCGTGATTAACTCGACCGTTTACAATGCGCTGGTCAACACCGGTGTAGGTATAGACCGGGCCCAGCGTCAGGTTACGCTTGCTGCGACCGCGGCAACCGCCCCGCTTTACCCGAACCTACTAGCGGCAGGCACGCTCGTTACGCCTGCGGTGCAGTTCTTCTCGCCGAAGTTCCAGTTGCCACAGATTCATCAGTGGGACTTCATCTTCGAACGAGAGGTTGCCAGGAACACCGTTGTTTCCGCTTCGTATCTCGGCAGCTTTGGGAATTCGCTGCCTAACTTCGTGGACACTAACCTAAGTGCCCCAACTGGCACCGGCACTTTCATTGCTGTGGGTGGACCTTACGACGGTCAGCAATGGCGCATACCTCTATTTTTGGGCGCCCGGCCAGTCTCTTCGTTCGCTCAGATGACCGAGATTCGTAGCGATGTCTTTTCGAAATACCACGCGCTGGTACTTCAGGCAAACCGCAGGTTAACTGATGGGTTGCAATTCCAAAGCAGCTATACCCTGTCGAGGGCGTATGACAACGGACAAAGCTCGGTGACTTTCACCTCAAACAACCTGCCATTTAACGCTTTCGATCAGTCAGGTGAGCAGGCTCTGTCCAGCTTTGATCGGAGACAGAAGTTTGTTACCAGTCTTATCTACAACACAAACTTCAAGGGTGGCAGCCACGCGTCACGGTCACTACTAAATGGCTGGACGTTTGCGCCAATCCTTAATGCCTTCTCGGGAGCGCGTTTCACGCCGACCGTTTCCGGCACCGTCAGCCCAGTCAATAATTTTGGCTTCGCGGCTGGTACGGTAACGCAAGCTGGCGGACTCAATGGCTCCTTGGGCTCAACTCGGTTCGCGCTGCTGCAGCGCAACGCTTACAAGCAACCGAACATTTGGTACCTGGACATGCGTATCTCGCGTCGGTTTGCTCTTGGCGAGAGGGTCAAGTTGGAGTTGCTGGCTGAGGGCTTCAACCTGTTTAACCGCACGCAGGTCACAAACGTGAGCGCGGGCATCTATTCGATAGATACCACCGGCTCAGCAGCCGCGCCGAGACCGTTCCTGAATTTCAGCAGCGGCGCCAGTGGCTTTAACAGCGTCACGGGCGCTGACAGCACCCTCTTCCGTGAGCGGCAAGTTCAGTTAGCTGCTCGCGTCCAGTTCTAACAAGAGGGTAATTAAACCAGCTAATTGGGGCGTGTTCCTGTCGGGGACACGCCCCAATTATTTGTGGTGGCAGCCCAGTCACGCAATTTGTTACTATCTACGAGCCCGCTTCAAGCGGCGTTCCGAGCTTCCCGCCCTCCATTCCAATATCTATGCAAACGCAAGACTCGAATACCCTCGTTCAGGATTTCTTCGAAGGCCCTTTGTCACTATTGCTGACGGCCGCTTTCGAGGCCTTGCCTGACGCTGCATACTTGTTTGGCGGTGACGGACGTCTGCTTAAAGCGAACCGGGCGGCGGCGCTCTTGCCGGGTGGCATGCCGTTGCCAGAAACAACCTGCTGCGAAATGTTTTGGCAGGGTGCGGGCGCCGACGGCTGTGTTGTCGATCGTGCCATGCAGACTCGCAGCAAAGTGGAAGTTGAAATCCAGGTAGCCTCCGAATCCGTGGGTTCGATCTCAATAACCGTAGAGCCTCTCAAAGACGACACGACGCAACCAGCGGCGCTTGTAATTGCTCGGGACATATCCGATCTGCGTCGGGCCGAGGCCGAGGCAATGGCACATAAGTCGTTTATCGCGAGCATCGCCGACCGTACTCCCGACGAGATCTATGCGTTGGACCCCGGCAATCGCATCACCTGGATGAATGAGCGGGCGCAGGCCTCCAAGCTCACAGCGATTACCGGCGGCAGTTTTCTCGATATTGTCTCGGCGGATTCTCGGGAACTCACTGAAGAAAACCTACGTCGCACGTTGCTGGGCGACGACACAGACTATGAAGTTCGCCTGAGCGATCTCCACGGCTCGATGCGTCATGCCGAAGCTCACACCTCACCTCTTTGGAAAAATGGCGAGATTGATGGCGTGCTCATTTTTCTGCACGATGTTACTGACCGCAAGCGCGAGCACGAGTTGATGGCGCAGTCAGATAAGCTTCGTGCGGTGGGCGAATTAGCTGCCGGCGTCGCGCACAACCTGAACAACTCATTGACTGTGATCCAGGGTCGCGCACAACTATTGCTCAGGAATGCCACCGATGAGGTGTCATCCACGAGTCTGCAAGTGATAACCAATGCGGTGGAAGATGGCACCAAGACGCTGCGCCGCATACTCGAGTTTGCACGGCGCGATTCCAGAAATGAATTTGCTCCGGTAGAGCTGACTTACGTCATAACGTCGAGCATCGATATCGCCCGGCCGAAGTGGCAGAGCAAATCGCGGAAAGGCACGATTGAGGTCAAGGTTGAAGGTGGCGCACCCGTCTACGTCCTGGGCGAACAGGCCGAACTGCGTGAAGTAGTGCTGAATCTGATTTTCAACGCGGTCGACGCAATGCCTGAAGGTGGCGTAATGGAAATCGGCGTGCGCGCTGAGATTGAAAGCGGCTGCTTCTGGGTCGCGGACACCGGCTGCGGCATGCCGTCAGAGACCGCTTCAAGAATCTTCGAACCGTTTTTCACGACCAAGGGCAAACTCGGAAGTGGCCTGGGCCTTTCCGCCTCTCACGGCATCATTACACGGCACAACGGAGAAATCCTGGTTGTAAGCGAACCCGGCGAGGGCACGCGCTTTGAAGTTCGTTTGCCGATCTGCGAAAAAACCGATCGCATGGTGAAGCGGACTGAGGCGTCAGAAGAATAGCTCAGCTATGATCGGGTTAGCGCCTCTCCGAAACCATGTAACCTCGAACCGTTGATCCGATCAGAGAAGACCAGTTAAATCCAGAAATCCCAACTGGCCGTCTGGAAGAATCGCAAAACAATAATTGGCCTTGCAAGCAGGAACCGAAGAGATTTCTCCGGGGTAGTTTTTCCACTCCCATTCGCCCTTTTTCCCTACCTCATGTCCTAACCAGAGGGTTGAGTCTGTTCCACGCACCGCTAAGATCGGTTGACCGAAGGGATTTTGAACAAATGCGTTTACACCGCCAATGGCCTGCCCACCGACTCTTGTCCACTCGCCGGCTTTTTCTACCCAGACCGCATCGTCAGTGCCCACGACATAACAAGTGATGAAAGAGTAGGGCACTGCGATAGGTTTGCCAAAGGCGCCCATCCTCGCCACGCAGGAAGGGCGCCCCTTTAACGCTCCCCCCATTGATTTCCAATAGTTGCCGCTTCCCTGCCCAGGCCCGGTGGGCGCATACCAAAGAGCATTGTCCTCAGCGCCTGCAAATACATTGTAGTTAGCCCCATTCCCATTGAAAACCACATCCGGGTCGGAAGTTAGAAACTTTCCATATCCATATTTGCCGGCATATCCATGATCACTGCCCTTTTCAGTCACGATCCGGTACAACTGGCCGCCCTTCTTAAAGTAACAAACGAATGTTGCAACTGATTCGGATTCTTTAGCGCAAGCTGGGGCCGAGCCTAAAGAGATATCGCTTTTGTGCCTGGTAAAGCTTCCCCAGGTCTTCCCCTTGTCCTTGGAGTCAATCGTCCACAGAGCGTCATCCGTCCCCACACCAAAAACGTTAATTTCACCGTTGTCGTAGGCCAGAACTGACAAGCCTCGCTGTAACTCTCCACCCAGGGGGACCCAGGCTGGCGTCTTCGGAGCCACCGCAGCGGGCTTAGAACCTTTCTCCAGGTCCTGGGCATAGCACTGATTCAGGAAGCTCGGCGTAAGTCCGAAGATTTGCGCCCCAAGACCTATGACAATAATAGCTTTGATAAGTTTTTGTTTTTTCATTTGGATTCCTCTCAGAGTTCTATTGGCGCAGCCTACCATCTTTCCTTCGCGAGTGTCGGTATATTTGTTCTTTGAAATCTTTCCGCGAGACTGTCCGGTTTGTCGCTGAAAGTTGCGGCTCTCTGGGTCTGCAGTTTACGCGCTTTGATTCAGTACGCGATAACAGGTTTGCTTCGGGATCAGGTGGCGCGAGCGAGAATCCCAGAGCATGGTTTAGTATTGGGTCTGGTGCGGGTTTAGTCTGGATGACAAACCAATTCTTGTGTACATTCGATTCGCCCTGAAAGAGTATCTAGCTTGAGCCGGCAGCAAAGTTCCCGCGTTGAAAATTCTTCAGATCAGTTCAGCTCAATCTCTTGGTGGCGGCGAGCGCCATCTTGCCGATCTCGCTAATGGCCTTGTAGGTCGCGGGCATGAGGTCCATGTTGCGCTCCGGCCAAACTCGCCCTTGGCCGGCGAGCTGCACAGAGTTTCAAGAGAAAATATTTGCACCCTGCCTTTGCGCAACTCCCTCGACGTGACGAGCGCTCAGGCTCTCGCAAGGCTGGTGCGCAAAGAGAAGATTGAGATCGTACATGCCCACATGGCGCGCGACTATCCGCTGGCGGCATATGCCGCGCGCCGGAATCCCGGATCAGAGTTAATAGTGACGCGTCATGTGCTGTTCCCGCTAAACCGCTTGCATCGGGTGACGCTTGCAAAGGCCGCACGAATCATCGCTGTCTCGCAAGCAGTTGCCGATCAACTACTGGCCGACGCTATTGCCCCTGTCGAAAAGATCAGCGTCGTGCTGAATGGGATTGATACCGCGAAGTTCCTGAACGAAGGGACGGAACTGAATCGCCGAACGTTTATTGAGAATTGGAAACTCCCGGCAGATACTTTGCTTGTAGGAACCGTCGGTGAGTTGACGCCACTTAAGGGACAGGAAGAGTTTCTCCGCGCCGCTTCGCAAATACTGAGGCAGGTCCCAAATGCGGTTTTCATAATCGCCGGTATTGATCATTCACCAAGTAGCAAACATCAGGCGCGGCTCGTGCAGTTAATTGACGAACTGCAATTGTCAGCGCACGTCAGGCTGGTAGGCTGGCTCGAGGGGCTGGCGCAACTCTATTGCGCTTTGGACGTCTTTGTTTCTGCTTCCCACACCGAATCCTTCGGCCTCGCGATCGCTGAGGCGATGGCGAGCGCGACGGCGGTGGTGGCAACTGAAACCGCAGGTGTGCGCGAGTTAGTAAAAGCTAACGAGACTGGTCTGCTGGTTCCCATCGCGGACGTCAACCAGTTAGCAGCAGCGATTTTACTCCTGCTCGAAGATGAGGACGAGCGGATTCGTCTGGGCAAGTCGGCCCAACACTTTGCCGCAAAAAACTTTGGCGTTGAGCGAATGATTGCCGAAACTGAAGGGATATATCGGGCTGAAGCCGGGTCGGGTAAGGCTTAGTCGTGAATTGACTTAAGCCGGTCAATCTTGGCCGCGAGGATAAAATCGCTTTCAGTCAAGCCATCAATCTTATGGGTCCAGATAGTAATTTCGGCGTGACCCCAACCATAACAAACGTCCGGATGGTGCCACTGCTCCTCAGCGAGTTCACCGACTTTATTCACAAACTCCTGCGTAGCTTTGAAGTCGCCAAACTTATACTCCCTACGCAGGTGATGTTCGCCAACTACTTCCCAGCCCTCAAGCTGATTTAGCAGCGCAGCGATCGCATCCGCGTCTAATGGCGGCACGCCACCACGACAGGGGACACATTGACGTCCCGCCAGTTCACTCATAATGATTACCTCGACTTAATCGTTGCAGGTCCTTAGCAATTGTCTTCATCCGAATTCCTCAAACCGCCTAGCGTCTCCAGTTCATCCCGCAAGTTCTCCCGTTCCAGGTAGAGTTTAGCCAGTGGACCCGTCAGGGCGAGATTCTCGCCTTGTGTTGGATCGAAACCGCGGGCGCTCAGCTCACGGCTCAGTTGCTCATCTACAGCGTGAAGTTTCTGCTCGAGTTGTGTCCGCGCCGACTCTAACGAAGACTGTTCAGGATTGGGCATGCTGAAACATTCTACACTCAGTTTGCTCGCTGGGTGCGTCAGCAGGAAGGCGCGGCCGGGAGAGCGCTCGGGTTTGCAGGATTATTTTAAGGGTTGGTTTCCCCGCTTGCTAAGACCACGCGCCAACGGATAGTCTTATTCAACAAGCTCCTTAAATCAAAAACGTTTGGCAAAAATGCGCAGCCAGAATTCTACCGATAAGCAATTGTTGTCGGTGTCTGCGCCGGGAGGAATTAGTGGCAGTCATTCGCCCTTTTAGAGCTTTGCGTCCAGAGGCTAACCGGGCCAGCGACGTAGCGAGTGTTCCTTACGATGTAGTCAACACTGAAGAAGCTCGTGCCCTGGCGGCAAATAATCCCTTGAGTTTCCTACACGTGTCGCGGCCGGAGATAGACATGCCGGAGGGCACGGATCCTCATGGCGATCCAGTTTATCGTCGGGCCCTGCAGAACTTCGAAAAACTCAGCAAAGATTGTCCGCTAGTAACAGAAGAGACTCCAAGCCTTTACCTGTATCGCCTGATTATGGGAGACCACGAACAAATTGGCCTGGTTGCTTGTTGTTCTGTAGACGAGTATGACCAGAACATCATTCGCAAACACGAACGCACCCGGCGCGATAAGGAAGATGATCGCACCAGGCACATGACGGTGCTGCGAGCCCAAACGGGTCCGGTGTTTCTCACCTACAGAGCCAGCCGCAATATCGATACGATGGTGATGGAAGTGACGGTGACGAACGCTTTGTTCGACTTTGTCGCGGCTGACGGAGTTCAACATACGGTGTGGCACGTGCCCGACGCCGTACGCTTTGTTCATGAGTTTCGCGAGATCCCGTTTCTTTATATTGCTGACGGTCATCACCGCGCCGCGAGCGCCGCCCGAGCGCGCGCTGAGTTCGAGGAACAAAGCTTCGGACATACGGGCGACGAAGAATACAACTTCTTCCTGGCGGTAATATTCCCCGACGAGCAAATGCAGATACTTCCCTACAACCGGGCGGTGAAGGATTTAAATGGTCTTTCAAGCGATGAATTCCTTGCTGCTGTCCGGCAAACCTTTGTCGTGGACGAAAATGGAGCTGACACGGCAGAACAGCGCGGCGAGTGGTGCATGTACCTGGCTGGTCGGTGGTATACCTTGAAGGTGCGGCCTGATGTAGACGTTACTCAAGGATTGGTTGAGTCACTCGACGTCAGCGTCCTCCAGGACCGAGTTCTCGATCCCATCCTGGGCATCAAGGACGTTCGCACTGATAAGCGGATCGACTTCATTGGCGGCGTACGTGGGTCGGAAGAATTGAAACGATTGGTTGACGACGGGAAAGCGGCGGTGGCTTTCTCGTTGTATCCAACTACAATTACAGATCTTTTGCAGGTTTCCGATGCCGGGGAAATCATGCCGCCGAAGTCGACCTGGTTTGAGCCGAAGCTGCGTGATGGTTTATTGATTCATACGATTTGACTCAGTCCAAAGTCCAACGTCCAGTGTCCAAAGTACTGGCTACGTGGACGTTGGACCTTGGACCTTGGAATATGAAATGCGCGTCTTAATCGCAGACAAATTTGAACAATCCGGTCGCGATGGTTTGCAAGCCCTCGGGTGCGAAGTTTCGTTTGAACCAGACCTCAAAGATGATTTGCTGACCGAGGCGATACGTCAGACACAACCAGATGTGCTCGTTGTGCGTGGCACCAAGGTTACTGAACCAATGCTCGCGGCAGGCCAAATCAAGCTCGTGGTGCGAGCCGGCGCCGGCTTCAACACGATTGACGTCGCGGCGGCTTCACGACGCGGCATTTACGTTTCAAACTGTCCCGGCAAAAACTCCATCGCCGTTGCTGAACTGGCCTTCGCGCTCATGCTCGCGCTGGATCGGCGAATTGCCGACAACGTGATCACGTTGCGCCAGGGTCAGTGGAACAAAAAAGAGTTTTCGAAAGCGCGTGGACTTTTTGGTCGCACTCTCGGATTGGTGGGCGTCGGAAAGATTGGCGCGGAAATGATCCCGCGGGCAAATGCTTTCGGAATGCCGGTGGTCGCGTGGAGCCGGAGCCTGACTCCAGAACGCGCTGCGGACCTCGGCGTTGAATATAAAGCCTCGCCTGCGGATGTCGCTCGTGACGCCGATATAGTTAGCGTTCATGTCGCACTTAACCCCGACACGAAAGAGTTTTTAGGAACAGAGTTCTTCGCAGCGATGCGCGACGGCGCCTACTTCGTCAACACTGCGCGCGGCGAAGTGGTTGATCAGTCGGCATTGATCAAAGCAATGAAGGCCCGGGGAATTCGTGCCGGACTCGATGTCTTTGCCGGCGAGCCGACGTCTGCGACTGCCGAGTTCACCGGCGCGATTGCCAAGGAACCAAATCTCTACGGCACGCATCACATCGGCGCCTCAACAGATCAGGCGCAGGAAGCGATTGCTGCGGAAACGGTAAGAATCGTTCGTGAGTTTAAAGAAACGGGACAAGTTCCCAACGTTGTAAATCTGGCCAGGCAAACACCCGCGACTCATCGCTTGGTTGTCCGTCATCGGGATCGCCCCGGCGTCCTGGCGGTGGTGCTCGATGCGCTAAAGAGCGAACACATCAATGTTCAGGAGATGGAAAACATTGTCTTCGAAGGCGCGGAGGCCGCGGTTGCGCGGATCAATCTCGACAAGGCGCCATCCAGCGAAGTGCTGCACCGATTGCGTGCCGGGAACGCCGATATCATTGAACTCGACTTGCTGGAGTTGAAGTGAGGCGAAGTACCTGAGAGTCGGTTACCTTCCGCTGGCAAGCTCTATGAAGGTTAATAAATGAACACTACCCTCATCACCGGCGCGTCTAGTGGCATCGGCGAAGTCTTTGCTCGTAAGCTGGCTGCGCTTGGGCGAAATGTTTTGCTCGTCGCCCGCTCCGAAGACAAACTGATCACATTGTGCAATGAGCTCGGCCGCTCCAATAGCATTCGCGCGCAATACGTGGCGCTTGATCTCAGTAAGCCGGAATCACCGGCCCGCTTGTTTGCAGAAGCTGAGAAGCGTGGCCTCACCATTGACCTGCTGATAAACAATGCCGGGTTCGGCTCGATGGGGGAGTTTAGCAAGCTCGATCTCGCCTACGAGCAGAACATGATCGATCTCAACGTGAAATCGCTGGTGGAATTGACCCATCTCTTTTTGCAGCCGATGATTGAACGCCAGCAGGGTGCAATCATCAACGTTGCTTCGACAGCGGCGTTTCAGCCCGTCCCGTTCATGGCAACTTATGCCGCCACCAAGGCCTTTGTACTTTCGTTTTCAGAAGCGCTTTGGGAAGAGAACCGGGCCCACGGGATCAAGATACTGGCACTCTGTCCCGGTGTGACCGATACAAATTTCTTTGAAGCCGCTCGTGGTCACAAGCCTCCGGCGCGCGTTTCGCAAACTCCAGAGGAAGTAGTAGACGTGGCGCTGCGCGGGCTCGCTCAGGGGAAGGGTCACATTATCTCGGGTTGGACAAATTTTCTGATGACGCAGAGCGAACGTTTCGCGCCGCGCTCATTCATCGTTCGCCTTGCGGGACGCATGATGCGATCACAGCAGGAGAAAGAAAAGCAGTAAATGGTAAATCGTGAATCGTAAATAGTAGGGACAGATGTTGGATATCCGGAAAGGTGTTCCATCATCCCTACTATTTACCATTCACAACTCACGATTTACGGGGGTTAACAATGACGGAACGAATCCACAACTTCAGCGCTGGTCCGGCTATGCTTCCAATACCGGTTTTGGAGGAAGCTCAGCGCGATATGCTGGGCCTTCCGGGCGTTGGTATGTCCGTGATGGAAATCAGCCATCGCTCCAAGACTTTCGACGAGATCTTTGGCCGCGCCGAAGCCGGCTTGCGACAACTACTCGGCATCCCGGATAACTATCACGTGTTATTCCTGCAAGGGGGAGCGAGTCTGCAGTTCTCAATGATCCCCATGAATCTCCTGCCGGCGGAAGGTAGCGCTGACTACGTCATCACCGGTAGTTGGGGAAAGAAGGCTTTGAAGGAGGCCAAGCGCGCCGGCGCTACCAACGTCGCTGCCAATATGGCTGACGGCGGTTTCACCCGCGTTCCGGGAAACGACGAACTGAAACTGGATCCACGGGCCGCTTACGTTCACATTACGACGAACGAAACGATCGAAGGTGTTGAATGGAAACAGGAACCAGAGGTTGGCGACGTGCCGCTCGTTGCCGACGCTTCGTCTGACATTCTTTCGCATCCAATCCCCGTCGATAAATTTGGTCTGATCTATGCCGGGGCGCAGAAGAATATGGGCCCGAGCGGTGTGACGCTCGTTATCATGCGCGACGATCTGTTGCAGCGAATCCCCGACGGCCTGCACACGATGCTCGACTTTCGCACTCATGTTGAAAACAAGTCTCTTTACAACACGCCGAACACCTGGGGCATTTACATCATCAGCCTGGTCTGCAAGTGGCTAACCGACAAGGGTGGGCTTGAAGCAATGCATCGCGAAAACGAAAAGAAGGCGCAACTCATTTACGACGCGATTGACAAAACCGACTTCTATCGTGGACATGCTGATCACGATTCACGGTCCATTATGAACGTGACCTTCCGTCTTCCTTCGGAGGCACTCGAAAAGAAGTTTACTGCGGAAGCGACGGCCCAAGGCCTGGATGGATTGAAAGGCCATCGTTCAGTTGGCGGCATTCGCGCTTCAATCTATAACGCTTTCCCGTTGACGGGTGTTGCGGCGTTGGTTTCGTTTATGAAAGAGTTTGAAACTAAGAACGGCTAGTTTGTTCGGCGAATTCGTTTGCTATTGTTGCCCGCTGACTTTACGCGGCTTCTCCCTCACCCGCCTCGATTCCGCTTAATACTCTGCCGCCTGGCGTCCTTTTCCCCACATTACGTTTACAATGTCTCGCAATGGATTTAACTGATCAGAAAAGCTCGCCCGCGGCATCCGAGAACGAATCTTTACTGCTCGAAGTCAATAAAGCCGAAGCCGGTGCGCGGCTCGATGCATATCTGGCAACGCACGTCGCCGGTTGGAGTCGCGCGCGTTTGCAACGTTTGATCGAGGCCGGCGATGTACTGGTAAACAGCAAGCTTGTAAAAGCGTCCCACAAGGTTTCCGCGCATGACGAGATAGAAGTTGAATTGACGCCGCCGCCAGAGAGCAACTTTGCCCCGGAGAATATCCCGCTTGAAATTGTCCACGAAGACGAGCAAATTATTGTTGTGAACAAGCCGGCGGGGTTGGTAGTGCATCCTGCTGCGGGGGTTCATTCCGGTACCCTCGCGAATGCTTTGTCTTATCACTTTCAGCAGCTGGCAAACGCCGGCTCAATTCGTCCTGGTATTGTGCACCGGCTGGATAAAGACACTTCCGGACTACTTGTCGCAGCTAAGACAGAAGCGGCCCATGAAAACCTCAGCGAGCAATTTCGTGCGCGTGAAGTTTTCAAGAGTTACGTTGCGCTGGTGTATGGTGTGGTCAAGCAGGAGAGCGGACGCATCGAGCAGCCGATTGCCCGCGACCCGCGCAATCGCACACGGATGGCTATTGTGCCGGGCGGGCGCGGGGCATTATCACTCTACCGGGTTCGACGTAGTTACGATGCGTTCACCTTGCTTGAGGTTGAATTGAAGACGGGCCGCACGCATCAGATCAGGGTCCATCTGGCGTGGCTAAAGCACCCCGTTGTCGCTGACGAGCTTTATGATGGCGGCCGTGACAATGGCATCCAGGATGTACAGCTGCGGGCCCGGATTCGCAAACTCAAACGACAGTTTCTTCATGCGGAACAGTTGGTCTTTCGGCATCCGCAGACAGGCGAACAGGCAAAGTTTTTTGCGCCATTGCCGACCGACCTAGGCGCATTGCTTGAAGCACTTGAAACTCACTAAACCGGGAGGGTCTTGCCATTGAACCCCGGGTTTGGTTTGTTTCATGATGTATGGTCTTATTAATCTTTCAGCCGTTTAGGGCGTCTGCAGGCGTCGGAGTGAGGGCAACGGGGTCGCGTTAGCCGGGCATCAAAGCGCAGGCTCCGGCAGAGAAGAGCACGGTAAAATCACCTATTCAACTTATGAAGTTTAATCCATTTTCGCTACTGTTGCGGTTGTCTCTGTTCGCTTGTTTGGCGGGAGCCGGCGCTATTCAGGCGCAACAGACTAAGGCAAAGCCAAGCCCAACACCGCCAACCGCTGGTGACCAGACTGAACAATCAGAGACAATTTTTATCCGCCGCGTTCGGCTGCCAATAACCGTTTTGGACAAGAAGGGGCAGTTTGTATCCGGACTTACTAAAAATGATTTCATAGTTTTGGAAGACAAAGTCCCACAGCAAATCGAGACGTTCTCTGACGATCTTGGCCAATCGCTGCCGGTTTATGTGGCCTTGCTGATGGACACGTCACCTTCGACTGCCGGCAAGCTCAAGTTTGAACAAGAGTCGGCCATGAATTTTATTTACACGGTCACGCAGGCGCGGAAAGACCAGGTCCTTTTTGCCACCTTCGACCATGAAATAAATTTGCGCCAGGATTTCACCAACAAACTCGATCTGCTGGACCGCGCAGTCTCCAACGTGAAGCAGACGGGAACGCAAACTGCCCTTTACGACGCTATCTGGCAGTTTTGTGATGAGAAACTCCGAACTGCTTCCGGCCGACGTGTGCTGGTCGTTATCACGGATGGCGAAGATACCTATAGCCGCGCCGACATTCGCGATGCCATCAGTATTGCTCAGCGCACCGAAACAACCATTTTCGCGATCTCCACGAAGGCGGGATTTATCTCAACCGTGCCAGGTGTCGAAGCTGGTGAGGTGAAGGATAAGAAAGATCATGCGCTGGAGACCCTGGCTGAAGAGACCGGGGGAGTGGCGTTTTTCACCGGAGACATGATCTCGCTGGAACGTGCGTTCACTAAGATATCCAAAGAGCTTCGGGCTCAATACCTGGTTACTTACAAGCCCGCCAACGATCGTTACGACGGGAGTTTCCGGAAGATTGACGTCAAGCTCGCCGAGCGCCGAAAAGATCTAAAAATAAGAACCAAGCATGGGTACACAGCGATTGCGGATAGTGTCAGGCCATAAAATGTCAGATCAAGGAATTAGAAAGTTGCTTTTGGTAATCGTGCTGGCGGTCTCGCTGCTGGCTGGGTCGGCAGTGCCGGGCAGCCGGTTTGCGCAAGCACAGACGGACAAGTCTCGCACTCGGAGAGCCGGCCAATCTCAATTGCCGGCGCCGTCTCCGACGCCGACAGTTGTGCCAAAAGACGAAGTCCCGCAAGACTCAGATGACGTTGTGCGGGTCGACACTAGCCTTACCAGTGTCTTCTTCACCGCCGCTGACAGCAACAAACGGTTTATTGACACTTTGAAAAAGGAAGACATTCGCATACTCGAAGATGGTCAGGCGCAGGAGATCTTTACGTTTCAAAAAAATCTCGAGCTGCCACTTTCGATTGCGATTCTGATCGATACGAGTCGATCTGAAGAGCGCACCTTGCCTGACGAAAAATCGGCTGCGCGCGGGTTCGTGGAAGCCGTAATGCGTCCTGATAAGGACGAAGCGGCGATTGTTTCGTTTACCGGCGAGGTCACGCTCGAACAAGGGTTCACCGGAAATGTCGAGCGCCTGCGGCGGGCTATTGATCGCGTAGAATTTGTCCCACCATCCGGCTACATCGGAGGCGGTGTGGTTGTCGGCGGTACGCCGCCGATATCAGACACTAACCAAATGCTCGCGGGCTCTACCGCGATCTGGGATGCGGTCTGGGCATCCTCCAACGATCTGCTGTCAATCTCCGCAGACAACACTCGCCGCACAATCATCCTGCTGACTGATGGCGAAGACACGAGCAGTCGGATGAAGATCCATGAGGCGATTGAACGAGCGCAAAAAGCGGACGCTCTGGTTTATGCGATTGGGATAGGTGATAGTTACCAGGGGGGCGTCGACCAGGGATCGCTCCGAAAGATCACCGAACAGACTGGCGGCCGAGCCTATTTCCCGCGCAACGAGAGCGAGTTGAGAAATGCGTTTGGACAGATTCAACGCGATTTACGCGAGCAGTATCTCTTGGCCTACTCGCCTTCAAACAAAGCCCACGATGGCTCCTATCGTCGCATTCAAATCGAGGTAGTTGATCCGGAACTCCGCAAGCAAAAGCTGAAGCTGAACTTCCGCCCTGGTTATTTTGCCAAAGGAGCCGACTCAGATTTACCCGTCCGAAGGCCGACATACCCTTAGCCGATAGCGCGAAACGTTGTTTTTATGGGCTCAATCGCCTGTTTCCAGCGATCTTAGCCCATGACAAACCACTGCCAACTTTGTTATACTCCCCGAGCGGTTTGGGGAAACCGGCTCGCCTCAACTTCGTTCTCTCCAGTTTTCAGGCAGCAAGTCCTCTCTTGAATAGCCGGATTTACCTCTCAGCCTCATCGGTCTAAACCAGTTCCAGCACACACTGCAGGCTCAAACTCAAAGATGATTAAGGCTTCCTCAGAAAATTATCGTGTGCTGATTGCGGATGACGATCCAAAAATCTGCGCTCTCCTCACAGAACTCATTAGCAACGAAGGCTACGAAGTTATTTCCTGCCAGGACGGGGGCGCTGCCCTTGAGCTCGTGAAGTCATTTGAACCCGACCTTGTAATCAGCGATGTGGTAATGCCTGTTCTCAGCGGCATCGAGCTTTGTCACCGGCTGAAGAAAGACATCCAAACAGCCGACATTCCCATTGTTCTCATGAGTGGGCACCCCAATGCCGCGGAATATAGCATTGAGGGGTTGTCGGCTGGTGCTGACGACTACCTCCAGCTTCCGTTTCGCAATGAAGAGCTCCTGGTTAAGGTTGCCAGGCTGGCCGAGAGACGTCAGGTGGAGAAAATCTATAAAGAAATTGTTGAAGCTGCAGCCGATATCATCTACACGCGCGATATGGCCGGTTACATCACCAGCATCAACGCAGCCGGAGCGAGGTTCTTCGGCAAACTCCCGGAGGAGATCATTGGGGGTCATCTTAGCGGGTTGATCGGCGACGAGGCGGCGGCCCGAAACATAGCGGAAACGCGCCGGGCCGCAATAGATTCGCCATTGCGATCGACCTATCACCTGAAGGACGCAAAAGAAAACGGTAGATACCTTGAAGGTGTGATCACAATCGAGCGCGACCGCCAGGGATGTCCGACCGGAGTTCGTGGCGTAATCCGCGACATCACTGAGCGGCGACTTGCTGATGCAGCCCTCAAACAGACTGAAGCACAACTGCGTATGGTGGTCAGCAGCGCGTCGCTCATTATCTTTGCCCTCGACAAGGATGGCGTCTTTACGTTGTCGGAAGGCGAGGGTCTGAAGGCTCTTGGCCTGAAAGCCGGCGAAGTAGTTGGACAATCGGTTTTTGATCTTTATCGCGAGGATCCTGCCGTTCTGAACTGTATTCGCCGCGCTCTTGCTGGTGAGACCTTCTCCGAAGTTGTTGCCGTTGGCGATCTAGTCTTTGAAACGAAGTACACGCCGCGCTTGGATAGCGCCGGGAATGTTGCGGCAATCATTGGCGTAGCCACTGATATTACTGACCATAGGAAAGCTCAGCAGGCATTATGGGAAAACGAGCAGCGCTATCGAGAACTATTTGAGAATGCCACCGACATTATCTACACGCACACGCTGACAGGAGATTTTACCTCGCTAAACAGGAGCGGCGAGGCGATCACTGGCTATTCCGGCGCAGAAGCCCTCCAGATGAACATTGTTGATGTGATTGCTCCCGAGTACCTAACCATTGCTCGACAGATGCTCGCACAAAAGGCCAATCAAAGGACACCTACTGTCTACGAACTGGAGATCATAACCAAGGATGCCCGCCGGGTGCGTTTGGAAGTCAGCACGCGGCTGATTTACCAGGACGGCAAAGCGGTGGGCGTGCAGGGTATCGGACGCGATTTGACGGAGCGTAAACGTTCTGAAGAAGTGCTGGTACAGCAGTCTGAGCGTGAGGCCATGACGCATCGCATCTCGCAGGCAATCCGTTGTTCACTGGATAGTTCAGAGATCTTCCGCACGGCTGTTAACGAACTCGGTTCTTACCTTAATGCCGATCGCTGTTCTCTGTTCATCAAGGACGAGACGGGAAGTCGCGCGCTTAACGCGGCCGAATATCATGCCGAGGGGATTGTTCCAGCCGCTTCAAAGTTTGAGTTGGAAGACCTGCAAGTCTTGATCGACTTGCTCGAGGCGAGTGGCGTGCTCTGTTTCAGCGATGCGGCTAACGATCCCGGCCTTGCGGATGTTTATGAGCGCATCCTGTCGAAGGCGAATGTGCGTTCGATCATGTATGTGGCGATTCGAGTGGGCTCCGAGGTGACGGCGGCCTTTGCGTTATCAACCACGAAGGAGTTGCGTAATTGGAGTGAGGCGGACATCGCGCTTGCCAAGGCTGTAGCAGATCAAACCGGCATCGCCATTCGTCAGGCGGGACTATACCAGCGGGCTGAGGCAACTTCGAAACGAGAGGTGCTGGTCAATAACGTGACGATGGCTATTCGCGCGTCGCTCAGCCTGCCGGAGGTTTTGAACACGGCAACGCGCGAACTCGGACTGGCGCTCGCCGCTTCACGAGTTCATATGCACCTTTATGACCCAGCGAACCCGCTTTCCCCGGTCAAGCATGAGTATCTCGCTCCCGGCTGTAACAGCATGAGTTCGCTGCAAGCCAACTATGACGATCCCGTTGGTCGGCAACTATTGCAAATGACTAAGCCGCTAGTCATTGACGACTCCTTCAACTATCAGGATGGCCCGCCGGAAGTGAGTGCGGCAGTCAGAGAACATGCGCAACTCGTGAATGTCTGCTCGCAAATCGCCTACCCCCTGATTGTAAAAGGCTTGTTTCGCGGGGTGCTATGTATTCATCAAAATGATCGCCTGCGTCATTGGAGCGAAGACGAATTGTCACTGGTGCAATCCGTAGCTGAGCGGTTGGCAATCGGTATGGCGCAAGCCGAACTCTTTGAAATGGTGGCCAAAGCCAAATCAGAATGGGAGACGACCTTCGACTCGATGTCTGACGGAATCTTCATCTTCGACCGCGCCGGACGTCTGAAGCGCGTCAATCGCGCCGGCGCCGCTATGGAAAATGCGCATCCGCGCAGTCTATTGGGGCGCAGATGCTGCGATATTCTTCGCACCAGTTCTGAAAGGTCCACTTGCGTAGTGGAAAAAGCGCTGGCTGAAGGAGTAAGTGTAACGATCGAAGTAACACCTGACCATCTCGACCGCCCTATTCTCGTTTCCATTGAACCGGTCGTGGACAAGGAAGGGACGGTAATGAGTGCGGTTTGTACCGCTCGCGATCTCTCTGAGTTGCGTCAGGTGCAGGCGGTCGCACGCGAGCACCAATCTCTGCTGACAAACATTCTCGAGAGTGCGCGCGAATCGATTTACGCTGTGGATATGGATGGGTGTTTCAAGTGGAGTAACAACGCGACTCTGCTGGCACTTGGAGTCAAGCAGAAAGAGCTCATTGGCAGGCGAGTTTCTGACCTTGTGTATCAGGGCGATCGCAAACTCGTAAACGAGAAACTGGAAAAGGCCTTGAACGGCCAGCCGCAAACTTACGAGATGCGCTATTTCGCCGCTGACGAAAAACTGCGTTATGCGCGAGTTGATAATTCGCCTTTGGTCGTAGAAGGCCGCATCACCGGTGTGCTGGGAATTGCCCGAGACATAACAGAGCAAAAAGAGGAACGAGAACGGGCGGCGCGAGCCGATAAGTTGCGCGCGCTGGGAGAGCTTGCGTCGGGGGTGGCTCACGATTTCAATAATTCGCTTGCAGCAATCCTTGGCCGGGCGCAACTTCTGCGCCGACAAACGCAAGACGAGGCGCTGGTGCGAAACGTTGAGATCATTCAAACAGCGGCGGAAGACGCTGCTGCCACAGTTCGCCGTATTCAAACTTTTGCTCGCAAGTCGCCGGCTAAGGAATTTGAGTTGGTAGATGTTTCGGGCCTGCTGAATGACGCAGTAGAGATTACCCGCACGCGCTGGCAGAATGAAGCTCGACTGCGTGGCCTGGAATATCAGGTTGTCCTGGAAGCCAAAGGCGGGCAGATTGCCTTCGGCAGCGCTTCTGAACTACGGGAGGTTTTCGTAAACCTGATCGTGAATGCTGTGGATGCGATGCCCGAAGGGGGCCGGCTCGTAATTAGTTGCGAACGCGAAGCAGCTTGTTTGCAATTGCGCTTTGCTGATAACGGCACTGGCATGCCGGAAGATATCCGGCAAAAGATTTTCGATCCTTTCTTCAGTACGAAGGGCGCTCAGGGTACCGGCCTCGGACTTTCCGTAAGCTACAGCATCGTCGAGAGGCATGAGGGTGTAATCAGTGTGAAGTCGGAGCAGGGTCGTGGCACGGTGTTTACCATCGAGCTGCCGGCGGCCAGGCAGGAGCAGGTCTCCTCAGAAGAGGCCCCGGTTGAAGTTGCCGCGCCTTCACTCGCAATCCTCGTGGTGGATGATGAGCCAAGCGTAAGAGAGACGTTGGCCGAAATGCTGGAGATGATGGGCCATCGAGTGTTGCTCGCTGACGGCGGGCAGAATGCTTTGCAAACACTGGCCCGAAATGAATGCGACCTTGTGTTTACTGATCTGGCGATGCCGGAAATGGACGGCTGGGAGACTACTCGAGAGATTCGCAAACGTTGGCCGGATATGAATGTAATTTTAGTGACTGGCTATGGGCCCGGCACCGCACCACCGCCCGGTGAGGACGGGTTGGTTAATGGCATCATCGGCAAGCCTTTTGATTTTTCGCAGATAGGGCAAACAATTCAGAATGTTCTGGCGAACTCAGCAGCGCTGGAAAACGCCGGCGCCTTGTGAGCACTGAAATTTAGTTGTTGCGGTTCATTATTCCCGCACTTGCGGTAAACCCCACTCCAAAACCAACCACTATAGTCGGACCTGACCAGTCGTCCTTCTCGGCAAGCATAAAGCCGGTTGAAGCGCTGGAAAGGTTACCGTAGTTCTTCAAAACCTCGTAAGAACCCTGAACCTTGGTAGAGTCCTTTTCGAGGTGCAACTGCGAGCAAACTCCATCAAGGATCTTCTTGCTGCCGGTGTGGATCAGACAGTCGTCAACCTGGGCCATATTCGACACCGGTGAGTCAGGGTGCTGCAAGACGTCTTTGACCGTAGAGACAGCATAGTGTGCGCCGCGATTGGGTACGCTGGGCCGCATGAAGTACTGCGGTCTGCCCCGCAAAAACTCGTGAGAGCTATTGCTGTTCATCGTCAAAAGATTGACGTCTTCAGTTTCTTCGTTGGTTAAATGACAGATTGGTCCGAAGCTTGGTTTACCTTCTTCATTACCAATCAACAGGGCTACCGCGCCGTCACCAAAAAGCATCGATTGAATGACGAAGGTGGTATCCAACCGCGCTTGTTCAAACTGGGCTTCATTTATTTTCTGCTCCTTCCGCATACGTATCAGTTCGCGAAAGCCGCGATACTCGTCGCGCAAGAGCGGTGCGACGTAGGGAGTGTGGGCTTCCGCCATCAGAACCATGGCCAACTTTCCGGGATTAGCAGCGAGATACCATTGCGCGACCTCAATGGATTTGAGCAATACCGAACAACCTTGAGCCTGCATGCTGACGGTGCGAAGTGAGCGGGACAGGAGTCCGTGCGTCTGTCCCATAACTTCAGAAGCCAGGCAGGGAAGCATTTGGTCAGGCGTGTTGGTGGCGGCGATCAGTAAACCAATTCGCGACGGATCGCCCTGCCATTCCTCGATGCAACGCTTGGTAGCGCCGACGCCAAGCTCGGTTGTAGAGCTTCTCGCATTCATCTCGCGACCGGCCAGGAAGTCCGGATAGTTGTCCATCACCGAGTATCGCTGGTCGACGCCTAATGAGTTCAGGGTGTTGATAAGCTCGGGGGAGAGCTTGTGCAGGAGCGCACTGGTGAGCTCCGTTGTTTGAAACGCGTGCTTGGGGGTAGAAGTGGCTGCTGATAGCAAGTTAATCATTATCGTTAATCTCCCGGCTTCCCTAGTGTTCTAAGTTTCGCCGCGTCGGGTTCGGCCTTTGAATTCCTCTTTCGTAACTTGCTTACTATCAATGCCTGTGCCACCAACATAACGAGCGCATCAGAGGAGTTAAGTGTAGAAATATTTAGACTTAGATGGAAGGTAAGCCTGTAGAAGGTTTCGACAAGATTGGATACCACGTATCCATGAAAGTCTAGCAAAGACTCTTTCAACTGCTTTTAGGAGGTATTTGAGAAAAGGTAGGGTGCTACGTAGGTATACAGTTGTGTAGCTGGTAACCAGCGCGAGCGCGTCAGCGCGTCAGCGGGACGCGCGACAACGCGACCGCGGGAGATCTTGACGAGAACAGAATCTAGTTTCAGTCCTCAGAGCTTCACTCAGTGTGGCGGGGCAGACGGTGATGGTAAGCGGAAGCGTCCGACAGAACTTTCACCGATACTTCCGAAGTAAAGTGTTCCCTGGCGCTCAACCGCGTTGGCGATCTCGGCATAGCACTGAGGAGATCCGTCCTGGAGGTTATCAATCACGTGGCCGTTAACATCCAACCCCAGCACAAAGCTGTAGCGTTTGGGCGCCGGTTGCAGAAGCTTTGGTAGACGCGCCACGGCTTTTCTGAGGAAGGGATGAGGCAGCAGTGTGTCGAGAACACCATCGCGCGGCGTAACCAGTGCGAGCCAGAATTCGCCTTTTCCGTTTGAGGATATACCGTCAGGAAATCCCGGCAGGTTGTCGATGAAGATTTCTGATGTTCCGTACTTCGGACCGCCGATCCACGTTCGACTCTCAATGTACGCTACTTGAGTCGGACCTTTGTTCAGCCAAACACGATCTACGCAATAGTTTCCAGTTTCTACTACTAGAACAAAGCTTTGATCGGGACTTACGGCCACACCGTTCGCAAAATAGAGGTGACTTAGGAGCGTCCTGGTCGTCTTCGTCTTAGGGTCATAGGCAAGCAATCGTCCGTTTGGCCCGTGCTCCAGCAAGTCGGCCGTGAAATCTGTAAGCGGATACTTGCTTGAGGCGTCTGTGAAATAGATCGTCCCATCTGCCGCTACATCAAGGTCGTTGGTGCACCCGAAAGGCACGCCATCCGCTGCGGTAGTCAGCACAGTTACGGAACCATCGCGAGAGATTGACAACAATCCCTTAATCGCGTCCGCGACGATCAAATTGCCGCCGGGGTTAAAAGCAAATCCCAGCGGGCGGCCGTGTGTGTTTGAGAAAACCTCTGGCTTCGTGCCATCAGCTTGCAGACGCATGACGCGGCCATCATCGAGTCCGGTGTAGATGCGGCCTTCCGCGTCGAGGGCAACGTCCTCAGGGCCGAAGCCAGCGCCTGCACTCGGTGTTCCAGTGCCTAACGAAAGCCGCTCGGTAGTTGAGAGAAGCGAGTTTTGCTGATACTGCGCCGTCAGCGGCGGCGCGGGCTGAGGAGTCCACGCGAGCGGAGAGATCCGAACCGGCCAGAAGAGAAGATAGAGAACGACGATCACACCGAAGGCAGCAAGAATGAGGAACATCCGTCTAGGTTTTGACATGAGTTCTAGCGTTCGCCGCGCGCTTCTTCTACCTGGCTCTCCATCTGTACGTTGAGCTGGCGGATTTGCGGTTGATCCATTGGCTCGATCAAGCGCAGCGCTTCATCAAGCACTCGTCGCTGATGCTCGGGCCAGTTTGGCAATCCGGCGACTGCGCCCAGTTTGCCGGCGTAGAGCGCGGCGCGAGGGGGGCGCACACTCGCGATCACTTCCTTGTCGATTGCCAGAGTCATCGTCGGAATGTTGATCTCCTCGAGTGCTCGAGCGATCAGTGAAATGGATTGGTGGCAAAGCCGCGAGGCGGGAATCAGCAGCGCTGCCTGCACCTCGTAGCGATTAACTCGTTCAACCAGTCGGGGAATCATTTCGTCCACCAAGGCCGCAGCATTGGGAATGAAGCCGCAACAACTCCAGAAGACCGGATTGAGTTGGCCGATAATCCCATTGCCTTCAAATTCCAGGAGGCGGCCAAGTGGCAGCAGACAGTTGCTGTCGCTTTCGACGGCTGCGGGGTCAAAACCGCGTGCCGAAAACCGGAGATCCGAGGCATCGATTTGCGTGGGAATCTCGCGGAAGCTCAGGTCTCCACCCGTCGCGTTGGTGTCAAACGCGTCAGTTCCGTCGGTGTAAGCACCAGCGGAGGAGATGAGCGCCAGGTTAAGCATCGGCAAAGCACGACGAGCCGGCGCAAAGGGAGCGCGCTTATTTTTTACAAAAGGGTAAGATTCAGAGACGTCGTCGTGACCGCTACCGGCCGTCGTGTCCTGTCGCCAGCTGGAGTAACTGCGGCGCCACTCTTCAATGTTTTCGATAATTTCCAACTTGCAGCAGTTCTCCTCAATCGATTGTGAACTTAGGTTTCGTTACAACTAATTACGTTTCGAAAAACAACTTGGATATGGCGCAAACTTTGCTTCGTCAATCCCAACGTTGTGTTTAATTTCGGTGAGCTTATAGACTACGCCAGCGCCAGCGAAAACTTCCTCGCGAACCATGAACGGCAGTTTGATGCCATTTACTTCACGATAATCGCCATAGTAAGTGTCGCCCTTGCGTGCCAGCAGCCCACTTTCCACATCGAAGTACCATTTCTCGAAACCCAGACGCAACGCGTAAACGTCCTTGCCGTTTAGTTTTTCTTTCCCAAGCAATACCGGGTTCGGATACAGTTCGGCCAGTTTCGCCTGCTTATTGAAAACGGCGCTGGCTTTTACCATCTCCAGCCCGAGTCCGGTAAATCTTATAAGGCCCTGAAGCGGGTCTTGCAACCATCCGCGTGTGCCATCGAAGGTGCGTTGCATCACACCCAGTCCCGGGGCGTCCATAATCATGCTCAACTTATTGGGCGACTGCTCGAAAACCTCGACCGTTCCGCGAACGTCGAGTGAGGTAAGCTCAACGGTTCCGGTTGAGACTCGACTGGTGATTTTTTCGAAAGCACTTCTGCCGCCACTGGCTTCTACATACCGCTCAAGAATTGCCTGCACGGAAGGCAGCCCCGAAACTTTGGTTGACTCCGAAGCGTTCGACGCTCCCTTTACCGGCAACGGTGGTGGAGTCTCGATGATAATTTTCGTAACTGGTGGCGGCGTGCCTATGGCCAAGCGTACGGGCGCAACTACGTTTGCGGTAGCGCGCGGCAGCCCTTCAACTTTAGAAATGTCGGCTAGCAACTCCCCCGGTCGCGGACGCGAACGAATCTCCCGGCGCAGACGGACAATTGCAGCAGTGAGCTGCGGATCGCCTCCGTGAAGCAGGCCTCTGCGGCTGAGACCAACGTTTATGTCTGGAACGACACCCTGGCCCTCGAGCCGTTTACCTGTCTGAGTTTCGAAATTCGCAAAGCCATATTGAAAGATGGCTCCCGTGGGAAGCTTCTTGATCGCCGAAGGTAAAGTGTTTCCGGCACTTCGTTCACCAACCAACGTCGCGCGGCCGGCCTCCTGTAGTCCACTAGCAAACATTTCTCCGGCTGATTGAGTTGAGCCGTCAACGAGAATTACCAAGGGGCCGGAATAAGGAGCATCCTGCGGAAACACAAACAGCGGAATGGCGCCAGTACGCGTTTGCATTGTTCCCATTAAAGTTGGAGTTGTTTCCAATAGGCCGGTTAGGCCCCCGATCATTCCCAGGAGACCGCCTTGATTACCGCGCAGATCCAGAATGATACCGGGTGCATCTTTCATGGTGCGAAGCGCACCGCACAATTCTTCCATCAGCGAGGGAACAAAAGCGCTAAAGCGAATGTAGCCGATGCCACCAGGCAAACGTCTCGCTTCAAACTCCGTGTAGAGCGAGGGCAGGTTACCGATCGCCGGCGACATTTCGCCTTTAAGGCGTTCGCGCTGGATGTGTACTGTGCGCAGGCGATTTCGGGCATCGAGGTAACCCAGGCTTACCGATGAGGCCTCCTCGCCATTGATGAGTCCGGCGATCAGGAAGATGGGAAGTTCCGGACGAATGATTGCTCCCCAGAGTGGATGCTTCTCGATTTCGGCAATTACCTGATCCATCGAGCGATCGCCAACCTTCTTGATAATAAAACCGGGACGCAGGCCCGCCCGGGCCGCTGCAGAACCCGGGTCAACCCGAGTCAAGACCGCCGACCCTTTGAGCACGCGGAGATCAATTCCGATCCCGGTCAGGAGGCGGTCCGTCAGTTTGTAACGAAGGTCGTCGAAGGGTTCCTCGGTTTCCTTTTCGTCAGTGTTGTTGTCAGCGTCAGCACCCTCTTTTTTTCCGAGAGTCAGGCGAAGCTTCGGTATTGCCTCTTTGGGGACCACCATGAAATGAGATTGGTGAAGTTCGTTCAGCATTTGCTGTAACAGACCGTGGAGCTCGCTGTCGCTGTGAACGTTTGCTACCCGAGGTTCGTAGCGCGCGCGCACGCCTGCCCAGTCGACACCGCCAAACCGCGGGTCATAGAACTGGTCATTTACAGTTTGCCAAACAATTTGGAAAGCCTCTTGACGTTTGCTTTGATCCGATTGCACCGCGGGCGCGGCGCTGGCCGACCCGGGCACGCTCGGTTGTTGTCCGAATGCCTGTGGGGCCCGAACTGCGAGTAATAGCAAAACAAGCAGGACCGCCGACCGGATTATGATCGTGAGGCGTTTCATGCGTTGGGAGCTGTGCCAACCCTTTCGCGAGCGAAAACCATTAGTAAGAGGACGATCAAAGCAGCAATCATGGCGACGCCCAAGGCGCCGACGGAATAACCGTGCAGGGCCGCAAAGGCGGTGCGGTTTGGGTCGGTCAGCGGCACCTGATCGATTTGCCCGTGCATAGCAACTCGCAACGCGCGCATCTTCGCGGCGATGACCCATTCCCCGACTCCGCAAGAAATCGCCACAATCAGGAGTAGAACATTCTGGAGCGTAAACGAGGCCCGAGCGTAAGCTTTCCTGGCCGCAGGCGCGGTGACGAGCAAGAGCAGGCCAACTAATACTCCGCTTTTGTTTACAACAGATAACGAGCGGCTAACAATAGTGCCGGCAATCTCGCCGGCATTCGTCAAACTGAAAGATCGCAAGACGCCAAAAGCACCTGGAGCAACGACCGCGCTGAAGTAAAGCGCCACGCCCAGCCACGCAGCTAATAACAACATTCTGATGCGATTTAGGTTTGCCAAAAGTAGTCTCTAATCGTATTCGGTTATTTCGGCCAGTAAAGCGATCCGCGGAACGCGAAAATCTGGCTGCGTCAACTCGCGCGGATCAGGCACGGTCAACAGCCATGAGAGCGCGGTGTCGAGTTGAGCCTGATACTCTTCGAGGTCGAGCGACATGAAAATGTTTGTTCCCAGGCGCGCAAACTTTTCTTTCGCGCGGGTATACATTTGACGCGCTGCCCCCGGCCTGCCGATTTCTAAATGATGAAAGGCCACGGCTGATTGAATCATCGCTTGCAGAAACAGTTTCTCTTGCGGCCCGACTTCGCCCATCCAACGTTCTTCCCAGACATCGTGAGCGGCGTGAAACTCGCCGGCGTTGTAGAGATCAATTCCGGCTATGTATTCGATCGGATAAGCCGAGATGTGGGCATCCGTGTATGGCGTTGTGGTGGCGCTGAGATTCATTGGCGGTTCGATCCGCCTGATCGCGCGTGACCTCCCTGCAAGCGCGACGCGATTACTTTTGCGGCAGTAGCGCCCGCACCGGCGGCGCTGCTGATGGTCGGCGCGAGGGGATTCGACACGTCACCGACTGCAAATACATTCGTCATAGTTGTCTCTTGCTGGTTGCTGACAACAACGTAGCTTTCCTCGTCCAATCCCAGTTGCTCGCGGAAGAGTTCAGTGTTTGGTCGCACTCCGATGCGAATTACGACCCCTTGCACGGCCATCTGGAAAGGCTTCAGTGCTTCTTTTCGTAGAATTTCAACGGCCTCCACTTTGTTGTTTCCCAGAATACTGGTCACGGCAGACTCGGGAAAAACCGTGATGCAGTGTTGACCTTTTAGCTGCTGCACAAAAGCTGGCCGCGCACGCAACGCCCTGCCTCGATGGACGAGCGTTACTGTAGGACAAACCTCAGCTAACAAGAGCGAGTTTTCAACCGCGGCATCGCCCCCGCCAATAACGCAAACATCCTTGCCGGCAAACTCTTCGCGGTCCCTGCTGGGGGATTCAATGATGCCATGCCCCACAAACTCTTTCTCACCCGGAATTCCGAGCTGCCTGCGGCTCACGCCCGTGGCAATAATAAGCGATATTGACTGCAACTCTTCATTGCTACGCAGGCGAACTTTTTTTGCTTTCAGGTCCACGCTTTCGATTTCGACGTTTGTCCAAAGATCGAAATCTGCTTCTGCGACACGCTCTGAAAAGCGCTCAAGAAACTCGCGCCCGTACGCCGCCTGCACGCCGGGATAGTTTTCTATCCGCCCGTAGATCGAATGGAGTTGTCCACCCGTCTGCTCCTTTTGTTCGAGCACGAGCGTGTCGAGGCCGAGTTCATCGCACCAGAGGGCTGCTGAAAGGCCTGCCGGGCCCGCGCCAATAATGATCACGTCAAGCATGAGTGCATTAAGCTAACCGGCGGCAAGTTTGGCTTCGCCGGAAGTTGTATTCGCGATAATCGCTTTGGCAACTTCATCAGGCGTAAGCGTTGAAGCCGCAAGCGTGCCGTCACTACTCTGAAATTTGACTGCCGACGCCAATTCGCCGGAATCCAGCTTCCACTCGCCGGCGTGCTCGCGCTCGATTCGATTGAGTTCCGTCAATAGCCGCGAAAAGTCGCGTCGGGCGATGCGCGGTCGGACGATTGTCTCGGCCCATGAGTAGTAGGGGTAATCAATTCGATAGGCCCAACCCTTTTCCAATGGTGTGCTAATCAAAAAGAGCCGGCCTTTCGCGTAGCGCGAGATTGCTGTGTAAGGCGCCGCGTGTCGGGTCGGCTTGAAACCAGATGGACTAAACACGTCCGGTGCCAGCATGATTAGTGAAATACCAGCTTCAGTAAACTCGGTCACAGTTGAGGCGCCGCGCTCAAAACTCTCAATGGCTTTGGCAATGTTGTCCCAGGCGCTGCGCCACAGTGGTTCATAGTCCTCAGTTTGGGTCAACACGCGTTCGACTTCAGGCAGCACTAACTCGTAGGCCGCGGCATCGTCCACCGGCTTACCCGCCAGCTGCCGGGCAAGCGGCGAGTTTGATTCATCATTGGGAATTGGCTGATCCGATCCCTGAATCACGATGCTCGCGCGCACCCCCGCTTCGGTCTTGAATTCGGAAAAGTCGCCGGCCTCCGCCGCGGAAATTAGTTGCTCGCGCAAGTCGAGAGAGCGCGCGCCCGTGAGAACGGTCCAAACTGACAGCACGCCGTCAGTATCAAAATGATTGTTGGTCACTAACTCGATGCCGCGCGTAAGTTCTGCGCGGTTTGGAGCGGCGACCAGATTCAAGGCAATCTCCGTTGACGTGTCCGCCTTTAATGCCCTCGGCGTTTCGTTTCCCTGCCAGTGGGAGAAGTGAACCGAGTTAGCCACCGTCCCATCGACAGACAGTTTGGGGATGTCGTCAAGGCCGGAATGATAATACTCAAAGCGCATAAAGCGCCTCCTTGTCTTGAGGGGATCGTAACCTCTGAGTTAGACAAACAGTCTAGCCGATAGTTGTAATGAACGAGAAATTTGGCGAACGCTCCGGTACCTGTTTTCTCTGTGAAACCTCCGTGCGCTCTGCGTCTCTGTCGTGAACCGAACGGTAAGCAAATACTTACCACAGAGACACGGAGAACACAGCGGAGGCACAGAAGATGATTTCAATTGAACCCACTACCCGACGTTCCAGACCGTGGGAGCGGGCAGCAAGGACCCTCGGATTCTTGTGTACCCTAACGCACGTGGATAGAATGCGGACTCAAATTGATTTTACTTTTGCCCCGGGAGGAATAATGAACGGAACGACTCAACCGATGGCGGAAATTACTGCGACGGAACTGAAGCAACGTCTGGACAACGGTGACGACATTCAGATAGTCGACGTGCGGGAGGATAACGAAGTGGCAATCGCTAAGTTGCCAAACTCGATTCACATTCCGCTGGCGCAAGTGCTAAACCGAATGTCGGAGATTGATCCGGCACGCGAGACGGTGGTGCATTGCAAGATGGGCGGCCGCAGCGCCCGCGCGATCGACGCGCTGAAGCGTTCCGGCTTTACCGGCAACTTACTCAACCTTGCTGGTGGCATTACCGCCTGGTCGAATGATGTCGATCCGAGCGTGCCGAAATATTGAAGTGATGAGTGACGAGCACTGAGTGATGAGTACTGAGTAAAGCCAGAATTTGCACGTCCGTTCGTAGAGCAACTCTAAAAGAACCGGCCTTCAACAAATTCCGTCCAGTGTCCTACTTATTCGTGATGCCTTCGAGCTTAATGAAAGGAGCCATCGAAGTAATCGTCATTCCTTCGATCACTTCCATGCGGCAGGCAAGTCCGGGTTTATCGTTTTCTTTCGATTCGCCCTCGGTGTGGTACCAGATTTGGCAATTGGTACACTCGCCGTTCCAACAAAAATCTCCGTAAGAAATTGTCTTGAGTGAGAGAAACTGAAAACAGCGGAGCAGACGATTCTTTTCGGGGACCTCGACCTTCTTTCCCAACACCTCGATGCCAACCAGACGCTCATAAGGATCAAGCAAGTCGTTGTCGGCTGGTGGCGCCATCGGCTCGCAAGTCTGCTCGCTCATGCCCGAAAGTATAGCCGTTCATTGGTCAAATTAACATCGCGATTTTTCGGAAACACTTCAGACATTTCTGATCTTCACGCTTACGTTGCTAGAATACCTCTCACACGGAGGTGAATAAGTTGTCATTAGTTATTTACACGAAACCAGGCTGTCCCTACTGTGAGCAGGCCCGGGATCATTACAACTCTGTCGGTATTGTTTTTACCGACTACGATGCGCAAACAGATCGCGCGCGGAGACAGGAGATGCTGGCCTTTTCGGATGGCGATCCAACCGTGCCGTGCATTGTGGAAGACGGAAAATATAAAGGGTCGGGCTGGGGCGATCCGCCTCGCGGTTGAACGGTCCATGATTAGCGGCCGTGCGCCGCTAGCCTGACGATTTCAGTTTCACACTCTCAATATAGTTTTCCAGCAGAGGTCTAACATGAAGAGACGAACAACTGCCTTAGCGCGTTTGCTGATAGCTCTTTCGATCATCGCTACTGTTAATTTCAACGGTTGGGCACAATCCAATTCCAATGCTGATTCGCCTCGAATACCTATGACTGAAAAGAAGCCGAAGACCACCACGATTCATGGCGAGACCATGGTCGACGATTATTTCTGGCTGCGGGAAAAGTCAAATCCCGTAGTCATTGCTCACTTGGAAGCCGAGAACGCCTACGCCGAAGCGTTTATGAAACCGACCGTCGGCTTACAAGGCAAGCTTTATAAGGAAATGGTCAGTCACATCAAAGAAACCGACGTGAACGTACCTTACCGCTGGGGAAGCTATTCCTATTACACGCGCACTGAGCAGGGCAAGCAATACCCCATTACCTGCCGGAAGCAAGACGGCCCAAATGCGGCGGAAGAAATCCTGCTGGATCAGAACGAGATGGCCAAGGGCCTTAAGTTTTTTAGCGTGGGCGCGTTTGCTCCGAGCGACGACAATACTCTGCTCGCCTATTCAACTGACACCACTGGCTACCGGCAATACAAACTTCACATCAAGGACTTGCGCACCGGTCAGCTCCTGCCGGAAACATTCGAGCGCGTGGGCAGCGTAGCCTGGGCGACCGACAACAAAACGCTTTTCTTCACTACGGAAGACGACGTCACCAAGCGGTCCGATAAGTTTTTCCGTCACGTTTTGGGCAGCGATAAAACTGATTTGATCTTTGAAGAGAAGGACGAACTTTTTGATATCGGCGCCGGCCGCTCGCGAGACAAGGGCTTCATCCTGCTGGGTTCTGAAAGCAAGACCTCGACCGAGTGGCGCTATCTACCCGCTGCCGCGCCCACAGCCGACTTGAAGATCATCAGTCCGCGCGAAAATGATCATGAGTACAACGTAGATCACCGCGGCAACCTGTTCTACATTCGCACAAACAAAGGCGCTAAGAACTTTCGCGTCGTGACCACGCCTGACGCCAATCCTGGCCAGGCGAATTGGAAGGAGTTGATCGCTCACCGTCCGGAAGTGAAAATTGAGGACATCGATCTCTTTGCAGATCATCTGGTCCTGTCAGAGTGGGAGAAGGGCCTGCAGGACATTGAAATTTTTGACTTCCACTCAGGCAAGCGACATCGCATCAAGTTTCCTGAGCCGGTCTACTCGGCCTCACTTGCACAAAACCGCGAATTCCAAACTTCAACCATCCGCTATAACTACCAGTCGCTGGTGACACCGAGTTCAGTGTTTGACTACGACATGAACGCGCGCCAGGCGACGCTGCGCAAAGAAACGGAAGTGCCCGGCGGTTTCAAGAAAAGCAATTACAAGTCTGAGCGGCTCTTCGCTAATGCTACCGACGGAACGAAAATTCCATTGTCGGTAGTTTACCGCCAGGGGACCAAACTTGATGGCTCTGCGCCACTCCTGCTTTACGGCTACGGCTCCTATGGCATCTCAATCCCTCCCACCTTTAGTTCCAGCAGACTGAGCCTGCTCGATCGCGGCGTGGTTTATGTCATCGCGCATATTCGTGGCGGCGGCGAGTTGGGAGAGGAATGGCGCGACGCGGGCCGCATGATGAAGAAGATGAACACCTTCACTGACTTCATCAACAGCGCCGAATTTCTGGTCAAGAACAAGTACACTTCGAGCGATCGTCTTGTTATTCAAGGGGGCAGCGCCGGCGGCCTTCTAATGGGCGCGGTCACTAATATGCGTCCGGATCTGTTTAAGGCTGTCGTGGCGCAGGTGCCTTTCGTTGATGTGCTCAACACCATGCTCGATGCTTCGCTGCCGCTTACGACCAGCGAATATATCGAGTGGGGCAATCCCAACGAGAAGGCGGCTTACGATTACATGAAAAAGTATTCGCCTTACGATAACGTCGGCCGCAAAAGCTATCCCTCGATGCTGGTGAAGGTTTCGCTTAACGATAGCCAGGTGCCGTATTGGGAGGGTGCTAAGTTAGTGGCCCGTATTCGCGACCTGAGGACTAACAACAATCCGCTGTTGTTGAAGGTAAACATGGGCGCCGGCCACGGTGGCTCATCGGGTCGCTACGATTTCCTGCATGAAGTGGCGTTTGACTACGCTTACATGCTGTGGCAGATGGGGATTTCAGAATAACTGCCCGGTTGTTCCTGCGGCATTAGTCTTCTGAGGGTCTTTTCGCAGTAGCGACTGTACCAGCAGCAGCCTGGCCATCAGTCGGAGTTCATTGCGATCGAAGCGATCGGCAGCGGCCCTGGTGCGATCGAAGTCTACGTTGGCCAGAGCGGCGACGCTCTTTCCATACTTTAAGACCGCATAGTCGATCGGGATAATTCCCGATTGCCGCATTGTGATTTCACCTTTTTTGACCATCCCGGTCCTCACGAGCTTGTCCAGCAATAAAAGCTTGGTCAATTCATCGTTGGCGCGGTCAACAGTTCGGTCAATGATGCCGAAAGCCCTGGCTGGTTCCACCAAAGCATAAGCGCCCACGAGTGCGATTAGGGCATTGGTCTGCGTTTCGCTGTCGAAGCCGGTCTTGATCAGGGTTTGCGCTTCGTCAAGCATCCTCAACGCCTCGTCATGATCACCGCGTTTCCCGAGGGTGACCGCGATCTCGCTCATTGCGCGTGCGCGTTCTTCCAGGCGCCGGATCTGAGAAAGCATCTTTTCGAGCGCTTCAACGTCGCCTCGCTCCGTCGCGAAGTTGATCTGCTCAGTGTCTAAAGCATCAAGCAAATTCTTCCGCCGCGACTCATCAGTGATTTCCGTGTTTATGAATTCACGGATGGAATCCGCGCGCTGGCGGACTACCGCCGCCGCTATCGCCTGTTGCTCAATCTCCCGCTGTCGGTTCCCAGCCTTGCTCGCAAACTTCAAGATGTCTTCCGGCGAACCCTTGTTGACTAGCGCGTTATAGTCGCTCCATAGTTTCTGGTCATTGTTAAGTGTCGGCCTTAAGGCAGCCAGCTTTCGCTCGATCGGCGTCAGGCGCTCCGGTGCGAACTCTCTGATCTCCGGCATGATGGTCGATAGAGCGAAGAGCAGGTTTCCATTGGCGGATTCGGTGAGGGCAGCGTTGGTAATCATTCCAGTCAGATCGCGGCGTTGTTCCTGAGCGAGTTGCAACGGGCCCAATGCTGACGAAGTGTAGCCGACGGGCGCGCGGCTGAGGGTCAGAAGCGAAACCGCGATGTGGGAGCGCTGTAAATCTGTGTCGATGCTTCGCCCGTGGAGTTTGTCGATGATCTCGCCGGCAAACTTTGTGGCGAGTTCACTGTCTTGTTGGTTGAGCGTGTAAAGAAACTGAAACAGTTGAAACGAGAAACCCTTTGCCAAACTTTCGCGAGCCAGTTGCAGAGCTTTCTGCGGATCGCGTGCTGAAGCTTCAGTGGCGATCTGTTGCTCGAGCATGTGATCGTCCGGGAGGGAAAAACCCTGGCTTGCCCACTCAACGGGAGGCTCAACCGGAACCTGGCGCGTGCCGCGTAGGATTTCTAAAGCAAACTGAGGGTCGCGGCGGGCTATGCGTAATAACAATTCCTGACGCAGTCCGAAGAAACTCAGGTAGTCGCTAAGACTCGTTTCCTTGTCTTTGACTGAAGGCTTTGCACCTTGGGAAACCGGCCCGCTTCGATCTGGGCCAAGTGAAATATTCAGCAGGTTAAGAGTGCTAGTGGCGTCTCTGAAAAGATAGCGAGCGCGCGGTTGGTCGTGTTCCCAAAGCAAGTCTGCGGCGGCGGCTAAAACATAGGAACGGTTTTCCGGCAGCTTCAGACTCAGGGCACTCGCGGCAATCTCGTCAACCAGAGCGTAGGTCTTGCGATCGAGTTGCTGCTTTCCCGCGGTTTCCTTTTCCCGCTGCTCTGGCTCGCTCACTTGAGCAGCAGCCGGAAGGGAGCTGGAAACTAACAACAAACAGAGAAGTGATCCCGTCAGTGTGGCTTTAATTCTCATCGTGTGCGGGCGGGGCGACGTTCCAAATCTGTCTGCAAAGATAACGCCGCACAATGCTGGAGGGCAACGACTCTTCGTGGCGCAACTCTTCATTTGCGACTCGTCGGGCAGCCAGTCCCCAGCGGATTATCCGCTAAACTAACGAATTGCGTTACGCAGGTTGCGGTTCTGCAAGGGTTGGGAGTTAAATAAGGTGTAAGCAACAAAACCTCATGGTTGGATCAACGTTAGGGAATTACAAGATTCTCGAGAAGCTCGGCGCGGGCGGGCAGGGAACCGTCTACAAAGCGATCGATTCCAAACTCGGCCGCACGGTGGTGATCAAGGTCCTGCCTGAAGAGCTCCTCGCCAAACCAGCTAACGTAAAGCGCTTTGAGCGCGAAGCGCGCCTCGCCTCCTCGCTCGATCACGCCAACATCTGCACGATTTTCGATCTCAACGTTATCAACGGCATCCACTTCATTGCGATGCAATATATTCCCGGGCGCAACGTGCGGCAGTTAGTTAACGGTAAGCCCTTGCAACTCGAGAGTGCGTTGTCGATCGCGATCCAGGTTACGGACGCACTTGCCGTGGCTCATGCTCAGGGGATAATTCATCGCGACATCAAAGC
Source organism: Pyrinomonadaceae bacterium (assembly GCA_031365545.1). Taxonomy (GTDB): domain Bacteria; phylum Acidobacteriota; class Blastocatellia; order Pyrinomonadales; family Pyrinomonadaceae; genus PSRF01. The sequence goes on from JANLYH010000132.1 coordinate 65,687, forward strand.
CGGCAACGTCATGGTGACCGGCCAGGGTCAGGCGAAGGTGCTTGATTTCGGTCTGGCCAAACTGCTCGACGACGATGCGGCCCGCACCTCTGGAATCCATCACACTGAGCTCACTGAAGTAGGCATACCGTATGGCACAGCAACCTATGCAGCTCCGGAACAGGCGCGGGGAGATCGGGTTGATTCACGCGCGGACATCTTTTCTACCGGCGTGTTGCTTTACGAAATGCTCAGCGGTACCTGGCCATTCAAGGGGAAGACGGCAGTAGACGTGCGTCATGCGGTGCTGCATGAAAACCCGGGGCCAATCAATGAAGTGCGACAGGATCGAGTGCCTGAACGTTTGCAGCAGATACTTGATCGCGCCCTACAAAAGAATCCGCGCGATCGTTATCAACAGATATCACAATTTCGCGACGATCTGCGCGCCGTTGCTCGAGACGTGGCCCTGGCTAGCGGCGCAGTAATCGACGAGAGCGGTGGTCCAGTTGCACCGCGTCACTTGAATGCCGAAGGTCCAATGGCGTGGGCGAAGCGCTGGTTCAAGAGTATTACCGGAAGCGAGACTTCGGGTGGCTCCTCCGCTCGCGGGCGCGGCACTTCGCAACCGAACGAGGCGCACGAAACGCCCACAACTTTTGGCGAGACTGAGCGCAAGAGCGTCGCGATCATGCCTTTCAAGAACCTGGGTAACGACCCCGAGACTGCCTTCTACGAATTCTCGCTTGCCGACGCGGTAATTACCGAACTCGCGCGCGTGCGGGCGTTGGTCGTGCGTCCGTCGTCGGTGATCGTGAAATACCAAGGTCAACAATTCGACCCGGGTGACGTGGGCCGGGAGCTGGACGTGGATGCGATTCTGACTGCCAGTTTCCTGCGTGTAAAAGATCATCTGCGAGTGACAGTGCAACTGCTCGACGTCAGAACCGGCGAGATTCTCTGGGGCGATCGCATTGACGCCGATGCCAGTGACATTATCGCCGTGCAAGACACCATCGTTAAGCACATCGTCGAAGGGTTACGCATCGAGCTTAGTCCGGATGAGCAAGTTGATCTGGCGAAGGGTTCGACAACCGATGCCGCTGCTTCCGAGGAATACTTGCGTGGACGCCACTGCATGGGTCAGTTTATTTACCACACCATTAGTCGGGCTGATCTCGAATCGGCGATTAGTCACTTCGAACGAGCGACGGAGTTGGATCCCAAATTTGCGTTGGCCCACTCTGCTTTGGGAGGTTGCTATATAAATCGGGTTCTCAAGGGGCTGGGCGAGGCACACGATCACGAAAAGGCGCTGGGGGCATTCAATAAGGCGCTGGCGCTCGATCCCAAGTTGCTGGAAGCGCGCATGCACATGATCTTCATTTACATCAGCACCGGCCAAAAACCGAAGGCGCGTGAGGAAGTTGAGCTCTTGCGCGAGGAGTATCCGAACGACGTAGGCGTCCATTTTGCGCGCGGATATCTGGCACGCCTCGACAGTGATTACGACCGCGCGCTGCGGAGTTTTGAACGGATGGTTCGGTTGGATCCGAACGAACGAGTAGTGACCAGTTACAATCGTGCGCGGATTCTCATGTACCAGGCACGTTATGAAGAGGCGCTGGAGGAAATCAATCAAGGGGCACAACTGGAACCGGATCATCCGATGATCCAGACCTTCCGGGGCCGGGTACTGTATTATCGTGGTGAGGTTGACGCGGCTTCGCGAATCCTCGAACAAGTCCTCGAACGTCATCCGAAGATGGACGGAATTCGCCCGATTCTGGCCACCTGTCTAAGTGCGCAAGGCAAACACGAGCTTGCCAATAAGCATTTGACCGACCGGGTAAAGATAGTAGCTGCCGAGGACCACGACATTGCTTACTGGCTGGCATCGGCCTATTTATTGCAGGGCCGGCAAGTTGTGGCGCTCGAGTGGCTGCAGAAGGCAATTAATTTGGGCAACGATAATTTTCTCTGGTTTGAGTCAGATCCGAATTGGACCGACCTTCACAACGACCCGCGTTTTAAAGAAATGATGCAAAGGGTCAGGGCGTCACTGGAGAAACGCGAGGGAACCGCTGCATGAAAACTTTTGTCGTCGGAGATGTTCATGGTCGTCGCGATCAACTAAGTGCGCTCCTCGAGATGCTTCCTCGCGACGAAGCTGCGGACACGCTCGTCTTTTTGGGCGACTTGATTGATAGAGGGCCAGATGCGCCTGGTTGCGTCGACCTGGTGATGAAAGTACAGCAGGAAAATCCTGAACGAGTGCTTTGTCTCCGGGGTAACCACGAACAGATGCTGCTGGATTTTATTGAGGGCAGCGCCAATCTTTGGATTACGCCGGTGACCGGCGGGGAGCGCACGTTTGAGCAATACACGGGAAAGGCCCTGAGCGTTACCCGGGAAAAGGATCTCGACGATGCGCGCCGTGCAGTCGAAAGCAGCGTACCGCCAGAGCATTTAGACTTCTTCAAAACGCTCCCCTTCTACCACGAAGACCATTATGCGATCTATGTACACGCCGGTCTCGATCGCGCCAAACATCCGCGCGACACGCCGCCGCAATCCTTACTCTGGATGCGCGATATGGAGTTTTACAAAAACTATCGCGGCAAGCCTTGTATCTTTGGCCACACGCCTACGCCGCTGCTGCCATTGCGCGGACGCGTTGGCCGCCACGGCATTTATATTTCTCATAGCGCCATTGGCATTGATACCGGCTACAGTCTGCAGTCTCCGCTAAGCTGTCTTTGCCTGCCAAGCTTCACGCTTTACCAGGCGTTTTCCGACGGTCGCGCGGAGACGCATCACATCACGTCTTTTATTCCCGAGACGTTGAAAGCAATGCAGAAAAAGGCCGGGCTTGGTTAGGCTAATGCACGGTGCCGGCGTATTTCTTTTCGCCGGCTTCGATGCGTAGAGGAAGGTGATTCTGCCGCGGCGGTAAGGGACAGGTGGCAAAGTTTGTAAAGGCACAGGGCGGACTGTAAGCCTTGTTGAAGTCGATCACTACCTTGCCAGTTGCATCCGGCGGTGTCACGTAAAGATAGCGACCGGCGCCGTAGGTTTCCTTTCCGGTGGTTTCGTCCGCAATCATCACAAACAGATCGGTTTCGCCTTTTTCCAGTATCGGATCGATTCGGTAAGTTTTGCCGTCGACTTCAAACACGAAGGCGCCGGGTGAAGTTTCGTCGTCAGTCATACCGAGCACGTTTGTAATCGGAATTGTCCTGGCAGGTTGGTAGGGTTCGAAGCGCGCCTCTATGCGCCACTTGGGATCAATCGGATAATACTCGAGACCCTTGAACTCACGCCGCGTTTGGCTCTCCGTATCTTTCACTCTGACGCCGATGCGATCGCCGCGTTTGATAACATTTATTAGCAGCGAACCCAGCTTCAGGATAGTTGGCCCGTTGTCGTCGCTATCGTCCTTGAGATCGAGCGCAGTGGCAGGTTTGCTGTCAACCGTAATCTCGACACCCGGACGCGCAGCCAGACGCACGTGGCCCTTTTCCAGGAGGAGCGATCCCGCTACCGCCGGCGCCTTGTCCTTCGGCAGCACGACAACATTCTTCGCAGCGCTGCCAAACTTGTTATCGCCTTCGTTTAGCCAAAACAGTCCGGCAAGAGTGAGCCAGCCATCTTCCTTCGTCAAACTGGCCAGACGCGCACTTTGCCACTTCTGAATCTCATCCTTGTGGGCGGAGGCATCAAATACCGGCGACACTTTGTTGGCTTTCTGGCACGCCCCCAGGAGGAGAACTGCTAATAATGAACTCAACCCGACCGGAATGATTATGGTTTTGTGTTTCATGTGATTGAAAATCGCCCGAAGGAAAATAATGATTCTGGAGTTTTAACCAACGCCCCCAAACTCACAGTTTGCGTTACGCTTGCTCAAGCTTGTCGCTCCGCAATGAAGTCAGCGATAGCGCGCAACAATGTTGTTGGCCGGGAAATGACGGCGAGCGAAGCACAAGCCGTTTCGTGCGCCTCAGCCAAATGTTTCTGCGTGGCTTCGACTCCATACAACGCCGGATAGGTTGCTTTCTTCGAGCGAACGTCTTTGCCCGGGGTTTTTCCCAGTGCCTCTGCCGTAGCCGTTAAGTCGAGCAGATCATCGGTGATTTGAAAAAGCAGACCGAGCTGTGCGGCGTAGTCAGTCACCGCGGCCAGTTCCGTTTCCGAGGCTTTCGCTATGATGGCTCCGCATCTCGCCGCCGCGATGATTAAGGCGCCCGTCTTCAAGCGGTGTATTTGTTCCAACTCGCTGGGCGACACGTCTTGTGACTCAGCCGCGAGATCAAAAGCCTGCCCTGCGATCATTCCCTGCGGGGTTCCCGACGCCAACGCGATCTCACGAATCAGTTTGACGCGCAACTCGCTCGCGAGGTTCTCGTCTTCCGAAACTGTTTTAAACGCGAGAGTCTGTAATGCGTCGCCGGCCAGGATTGCCGTTGCCTCGCCGAAGCGAATGTGGCAGGTGGCGCGCCCGCGTCTGAGATCGTCGTCATCCATCGAGGGCAGGTCGTCGTGAATCAACGAATAGGTGTGAATCATCTCGAGCGCGCCAGCAGTGTCGATTAAGAGTTCCAGCGCGGCGCCAAAGGTTTGACCAGCCGCCAGCAGGAGGCTCGGCCGAAAGCGTTTGCCTCCGGCAAAAACACTCCAGCGAATCGCCGCGTGGACCTTTGTCGGCCGGGCTGATTCCGCAGGCAGAAGTCGATCGAGCACCGTATCTACGCGCCCACGAGTTTCACCCATGAAGCGCTGCACTTCAGCAGCACTCGCAGTGACCGGAACTCCGGCAGACGCTGTTTCAGAAGATGTATTCATCAGGCGGGCGTGTCGTCTTCCGGGACGGTGTTCGCTTCAAACGCGCTGGTGACAGGCCGGCCCTGGTTGTCGCGCAGCAGTATTTCAATACGCCGCTCAGCTTGATTGAGTCGGTCCTGACACTGGCGCGAGAGCCGAATGCCGTCCTCAAATAGTTCTAAACTTTTTTCGAGTGGCAGGTCGCCGCCCTCGAGTTGGTGAACAATTTCTTCCAGGGCTTCGAGCGATGCCTCAAAACTTTTTGGTTGTTCGTCTTTGTTCATTGCTTTACTTTTCTTCAATGTCGTGTACGGTGGCCCTGATTCCTCCGCTAGCCAGCCGGACTCTTACTGAGTCGCCTACCGAGAGCGCCTTAGCATCGCGCAAAAGTTTTCCGTCCTCGCTTTGGGCAATCGCATAACCGCGTTGCAGCACCGCCAATGGTGAGAGCGCATCCAGCGAGGCAGCGGCCAGTCCGAGGCGACCCTTCGCCTCTTCCATTCGCTTTTCGATGGCGATATTGCAACCAGTATACGCCGAACCAAACCGCACCTGCGCTTCCGCAAAGCGCGCTCGTAATTGCGCAGGCGCAAGACTCCGGCTCAACGCATCACTGCGAAGTCGGGCGTCGCGCAATGCCTGACTTGTCAGAATCTCGAGCTGGTGCCTTGCTGAATTCGTTTCCGCGGTGGCCTGCCGCAGGCGCCCACGCACTTCGTCAAACGCCTGAGAGAGAGCTTGCTGTTGTACGCGTGTTCGCGCATTCGCTATTTTGTAGCGCATCAGTTGCGCCAGGCTTTGTCCCGCCTGCGCGAGCGTGGCGCAAAGTTGATCTTCACGCGCAGCGACCAGCTCCGCAGCAGCCGAGGGGGTGGGCGCTCTTTGATCCGCAACAAAATCGGCAATTGTGAAATCAGTTTCGTGGCCCACCGCTGAGATTACCGGGATTGCTGAACCGCTGATTGCGCGCGCCACCTCTTCGGTGTTGAAGGCCCAGAGATCTTCAGTTGAACCACCGCCACGACCGACGATCAAGACGTCGATTAAATCCTGAACGCGTCCTTCACGTTGCGCGCGCTGCTGCTGATCATTGAGCAGCTTGATAGCGCGGGCGATGTCGCCGCCGGCGGCATCACCCTGCACGCGCGCTGGTGAAAAAAGAACGTGAACTGTGCGGGTGCGACGCGAGATGACGTTAAGAATGTCGCGAATGGCCGCGCCCGTTGGGGAAGTAACCACGCCGACGCGTCCGGGAAAAACGGGCAGCGGCCGTTTTCGTTCCGCCGAAAATAATCCTTCAGCCTGAAGTCGGTCCCGCAGTTGTTCAAACGCGATCTGCAAGGCGCCCGCGCCAACCGGATCGAGCGCCTCGACAATCAGTTCATATTCCCCGCGCACTTCATAAACCGTTAGCCGGCCACGCGCGCGAACGTGCAAACCGTCTTTTGGGCGAAACCGGATGCGACTGTTTGCCGAACGAAAACATTTCGCGCGCAGTTGGGCCCCTTCATCCTTGATCGTGAAATACCAATGACCCGACGAGTGTGCCTTGAAATTGGAGATCTCCCCTTCCACCCAAACCGCACTGAAGCGGGCCTCGATCGCTTTGCGAACCGACTCCGTAAGCTCGCTGACAGTCAGCGGCCGTCGCTCAGTTTCATCAAACAGGGATGCGAAAAGTGGCTCGGCCATGGGAAGGATGAAGGATGAATGATGGAGAATGAAAAGTAAACCCGCGCTTTGAATGCTTACCTTCAGGGCGTCGCTACATTCACGACCGGACTCAAACGCACGGAAGCACCTTCACGGTTAGCGCGCACGCGCACGCGTGGGTTATTCACCGCACTCAAGTTTGAAGCGTAAGTGATCGTGTAGGCAGTGCGTAGTTGAACAACAACGTCGTCGTAAGCCCGCTGCAGTTCCTGGAAGTGACGGATGGGGTAATAGACGCCTCCCGAAGCCGCGGCAAGTTTTTGACCCTCTTCGTGAGCGCGTGTTGTCAGTGTTAGATAGCGCGTGCGCAGCGGATCAATAGTGACTTCGGGCCTGGGAACGCTCGTTTCGGGAACCAATCCGGAAGGAACATAAAGCGGATAAATCAGCGCGCCTGACTCTGTAATTGCTTCCAGGATTGCCGGAAAAGGGACAAAGGACTTGTTGTCATCGCCGTCTGACAGAATAACTATTGCCGTTCTTTCACCTCGCAGTGTTTTGACAGTATCTGCCAAAACGTAGCCGAGTGCGTCGTAAAGCGCAGTGCCGCCGCCGGCATCTATCTCATCAAGCTTTTTCGAGAGCAGCTTTCTGTCGGTGCTGAAATCGGAAATCACCTGAATGTCGTCGCGAAAACTAATAATAGCAATCCGATCCTGGGGACTCGCGGTGTTCAAGAAGTCGCGCGCGGCTTTACGAATGAATTCGATGCGCTCTTCGACGCTTCCGGAAACGTCCAGCAAGAGCACCAGATTGAAAGGCTCGGTGGTCGGCGTTACCTCAGTTACTTCACGCTCGACTCCATTTTCGTAGACGGTAAAGTCTGTTTGCTTCATGCCGCCAATCGCGCGGCCGTTGCGATCCGTTACGCTCGCGTTGAAGCGCAGCAACTGTGGGGACAACTCGCTGACCACCCGGCCCGGTGGCGCTCGCCTTGAGAGTGTCGGTCCCTTCTGAGGTGGCGGCAGAGTTTTCGCGAAGTCGCCAAACATTTTGGGCGAGACCTTGCGGATAGCATCAATTAGTTGACTATCACCGCTGCGCACAATTGCCCGGGTTGCTTCGGTCAGTGGCCGCTCATGCAGATCGCTCGGCGCCATGCTCGGATCCACATTTAGCAAAACTACGCCGCGCTGGGTCAGGAAATCGAGTTGGATGCGTTCTTCCTTACCGGGTTTCTTTTCCCCAAGTTTGCCGGAAATGGCGAATATGCCCGCCGCCTTTTCCTTGATCCTGGGAAGCTCCACGTCGCTAAGGTAGCGCGGCTTGCTGGCGCTCCAGACGAAAGCAAACTTCACTGCGTCAAGCGGAACGTCCGCGTGAATCGTTCCTGTGTTAGTGGTGACTTCAGCGGATTCCACATTGCCGACGACATCAACCGAGCCGGCTTCACCTTCGATTTTCACTTTTGAGCGCGAGGGTATTCGCACGAGTAGATCGATGCGATCCTTGTCGCGACGATCGCGCACCTCTATCTGAACATTATTGCCTTTGGCCACGGCGCGGACATCGGTTGGATCAACGAGGGCTCCGCTCGAACTGGCTTCAATTGTGACCTTCTTTTTCTGTTCGTCCGTCGCAATTACGCTGACTCTGCCGCTGCGGCTTTTCACAGTCAGCGTAACCGTTTCACCCGTCTCTATCTCTTTCCGGTAGTTCTGCGCCGAGGCAGAGCCCAGCCCCGCCAGCAGCGCAAGCAGGAGACCGAAAACTGAGAATCGGATGTTCCGGGGACAGCGGCCACGAGGGTCGGCCGCACAGGCGTTCAGGTAGAACATAGGCCTCGATCTTGCCCAAGCGCGCGCCAACGGTCAAGCCTATCTAGTGCTGGTGTGGCGGGCGCGGCGAAGCGCCTACGGACGGTTGCTAATCGAGATTGATCCGTTATCATACTCAGATTCGACAAAGCTACGACGAATAGATCCAGCGATACCGCAAACCCAGGGGGCGAAGTGTTAGAAACTCCGGCAGTACAAAAAAGCGAAGAGAAACTCCTTATTCACAACCTCGTCAAGCGCGATCCGCGCGCCGGGCTTGCTGAAGACGTGCGGCGCGGTCTTGCAACACAGCCGAAGCGGTTTCTGCCCAAGTATTTCTACGATCAACTGGGCTCGCAGCTCTTTGAGGCGATCTGTTTGTTGCCTGAGTATTACCTGACCCGCGCGGAGAATGAGATTTTCGATCGCTATGCGGATGAGATCGCAGTCTCAATTCCCGGCGATGTCACGCTCATTGAGATGGGCAGCGGCAGTGCCTCAAAGACCCGGTTGTTAATTGAAGCGTTGCTGCGGAAACAAGCAGAGTTGCTGTTCATTCCGGTTGATATCTCCGCCTCAGCGCTCGAGAGCAGTTCGCGCATACTGCTGCAGTCGTTTCCCCAACTCTGGATCGAAGCTTATGCGGCTGACTATTTCGCCGGCCTCGCAGAGTTAAGCAAGAACCCACGTGGCCCTACTTTGGCACTCTTTCTGGGCTCAAATATCAGCAATTTTGATCCAGCCGAAGCCTTGAAGTTTATGCGTGCGTTGCGCCAGGTGTTGCGCGACGGCGATGCATTGCTGCTGGGCGCTGACTTGAAGAAAGACAGGAGCGTACTCGAAGCAGCCTACAACGATGCGCTGGGCGTTACCGCGGCGTTTAACTTAAACGTGCTTGCACGCATCAACCGTGAGCTGGGGGGGAACTTCGATCTTCGAGCTTTCCAACATCACGCCTTCTACAACGACGCGTTAGGCCGTGTGGAGATCTACATTGAGAGCACGCGGGATCAGACAGTCGCGATTAAAGAACTTGAGGTGGAGGTTCAGTTTCACAAGGGTGAACAGATTCATACGGAGAACTCTTACAAATACGATCTGTCAGACATTGCGAAGTTAGCTGAGGAGACTGGCTTTACGCGCGCGCGCACCTGGCTGGATAGGAGAGAGCAGTTCAGTAGTAATCTTTTGTTGGCGGTTTAACCCGCGAAGCGGACACCAGCCTCAGCCCGGAGTGCTTGCTCGGCAAACTCGTTGAGAGATTGTAATGAAGGAATCGATCACTACACCCCTGGTTGAGTTTCGCGATGTAAGCTTCTCTCATGTCGGCTCTTCAGCTCCGGTAATCTCTCACCTCACATTTTCAGTGCCGCCGGGCGAAACGCTGGTGCTGCTTGGCGAATCCGGTTGCGGCAAGACGACCACTCTCAAACTGATCAACCGCCTGTTGTTGCCCACCTCCGGCGCAGTCAAAGTTGAGGGAAAGTCTACGATCGATTGGGATCCGATTCGCCTGCGCCGCCGCACCGGCTACGTGATCCAGGAGGGCGGTCTTTTCCCTCATTTCAACGTTGCAAAGAACATCGGCCTTGTTCCCTCGCTTGAACGCTGGGAAAAAGCGCGGCTAAGCAGCCGGGTTGACGAGCTCCTTGCTGTAGTTGGCCTCGATCCGAAAGAGTTTGCCCGCCGTTATCCTGGCGAGTTGTCGGGAGGGCAGCGACAACGCGTCGGGGTTGCGCGCGCACTGGCTGCCGAACCGCCGTTGCTGTTGTTGGACGAACCCTTCGGCGCGCTTGACCCTTTGACTCGCGCAAGTCTGCAGCGTCAGTTTGTCGAACTTACTCGTCGACTCAAGAAGACCGCGGTCTTCGTTACTCACGATGTGCGCGAGGCTTTGCTGGTGGGCTCGCATGTTGGACTGATGCACAAAGGCGAGCTGTTGCTGTTGGAGACGCCGGCAAACTTCCTCAAATCAAAGAATGAACAAGCGCTTGCCTATATTGAAACTCTTAACCTTGTTCCCGGTGGGTTGCCGGGGGAGGAAGCCGAATGAGTTTCTGGCATTTTCTGCAACAAAACTGGCCGGAGGTGTTGCAACACTTGCGCGAGCATTTGTGGTTGGTTTTTGTGTCCACTCTGATCGCCGTCGCTATCGGTCTTCCTACCGGCGTTCTCCTAACCAGAAACAAAATTCTCCGCACTCCGATACTGGGTATTGCCAACGTGATGCAAACAATTCCCAGTCTCGCGCTGTTTGGTTTCCTCATTCCGCTTCCGTTTATCGGCGGCATTGGCGCCCGGACTGCGATCGTGGCGCTGGTGCTCTATTCGCTGCTGCCGATTATCCGCAACACGGTGACTGGAATTCTTGGAGTTGATCCCAATGTCCGCGAAGCAGCAGTGGCCATGGGCATGACCGGCAGTCAGGTTCTTTGGCAGGTCGAGTTGCCGTTGGCAATGGCAGTCATCATCACCGGAGTCAGAGTGGCATTGGTGATCGCAATCGGTGTTACCACAATTGCGGCGGCGGTCGGAGCAGGTGGTCTGGGCGTCTTCATCTTTCGTGGCATCCGACAATTCGACAATAACCTGCTGCTGGCCGGTGCGGTTCCGGCGGCTTTGCTGGCTTTGACTGCCGACTTCTTACTAGGACTGGTCGAGCGCTTTTTCTCGACCGACGGCAGGAGCAAGAGTCACAAACGACCGCTAACAACTCTGGGTCTGGTCGCGCTGGTTATTATCCTCGGCGGTTCGGCCTTCGTTGTTTGGCGCGGCGCAAGGCGTCCGCCGGCTTCGACGACGAAACAGGAACACGTCGTTGTCGGTTCCAAAGATTTCACTGAGTCGGCGCTGCTTGGCGAGATCGTGGCGCAGATGCTCGAGGCGCGCGGGGTCCTGGTCCAACGCAACTTTGAGCTGGGTGGAAACCTGCCGCACGAGGCGCTTTTGGCAGGAAAGATTGACCTCTATCCCGAATACACCGGCACCTCTTACACGGCGGTTCTGAAACATCCGCCTATAACTGACCCACGCGCGGTTTACAACCAGGTGAAGGAAGAATATGCGCAGAAGTTTAACGTGGTCGTCGGTGACCCGTTGGGTTTCGATAACACGTTCGCGATCCTCGTGCGTGGCGCGGAGGCGAGACGACTCAAACTGAAAACGATCTCCGATGCGATTCCTTATGTGCGGAGTTGGCGGGCCGGGTTTGGGCAAGATTTCATGTCACGCGCCGATGGTTATCAGGGTTTTTCGAAGGCTTACGATTTAAAATTTGCCGACCAGCCGCGCGAGATGGATCTTTCCCTCACCTACATTGCGCTGGCATCGAGTAAAGTTGATCTAATTGCCGGAAACTCGACGGAAGGCAGAATTGCGGCGTTGGACCTTTTCCAGCTCGAAGACGATCGACACTACTTCCCGCCGTATGAAGGCGTCTATCTGGCGCGGCAGGATTCGCTGGCGCGCGTGCCGGCGGTAGGGGAAGTGCTCGGAAAGCTTGCCCACGCGATCTCGACGGAAGAGATGCGCCAGTTAAACTACGAAGTCGACGCTAACAAACGCGGTCAGGCTGATGTTGTGCGCGAGTGGATCAAGAAGAAAGGGCTTTGATCTGGCCATTCTGTTTTCGTCATCGGTTCAGAATTAGAAAGGTAAATAAATGCGATTCGCACTCTTACTTCTCGTGGTCGTTGTTGTAATTTGCCCCTTCGCCCAATTAACTCCTTCTGCGCAAACTCAGGCGCCGACCGCAAAATTGCCTGAGTCCGTTTACCTGCTCAAGCCTGCGCACATTTTTGACGGAACTTCGGCACAGTTGCACGAAGGTTGGGTGGTATTGGTGCGCGGCGAAAAGATCGAAGCCGTCGGCCGCCCGAGCGAAGTCAAAGCACCGGCGGATGTCAAGGTGATCGAGCTGCCGGGTTTGACGTTGCTGCCCGGCCTTATCGATGCACATTCGCACGTTTTGCTCCACCCTTACAGCGAGACCGTTTGGAACGATCAGGTGGCGCGCGAAGCGCTTAGCCTGCGGGTGGCGCGAGCGACAAATCATCTCCGCAACACGTTGCAGGCCGGCTTTACAACGATTCGCGATCTGGGCACTGAAGGCGCAGGCTATGCGGATGTGGGACTGAAGCAATCAGTGCAGCAGGGAATCATTCCAGGGCCGCGAATGCTCGTCGTCACTCGCGCCATTGTGGCAACCGGAAGTTATGGACCAAAGGGTTACGCGTCCGAATGGGACGTGCCGCAAGGCGCTGAGGAAGCAGATGGTGTTGATGGCTTGACGCACGCTGTGCGTGAACAGATCGGCAAAGGCGCAGACTGGATCAAAGTCTATGCCGACTATCGCTGGGGAACGGGTGGCACCGCCCACGCAACCTTTACTCTGGATGAACTCAAGCTTGCAGTTGAAGTGGCGAAGAGCGCGGGCGTGCCAGTGGCGGCGCACGCCACGAGCACCGAGGGAGCGCGACGCGCAATCGTCGCTGGGGTGGAAACGATCGAACATGGTGACGGTCTTACACCGGAACTTTTTCAATTGATGAAGGAACACAATACGACACTGTGTCCGACGTTGTCAGTGGCGTCAGCAGCAACGGCTGAACACAAGAAGCTGGTTTTCAAGCAGGCACTGGAAGCAGGGGTGACGATCGCCAGCGGCAGCGATGTCGGTGTGTTTGCTCATGGAGACAACGCTCGCGAAATCGAAGCAATGGTGAACTGGGGCATGCCGATTATTAATGCGCTGCGTTCAGCCACTTCGGTTGATGCGCGCGTCTTGCATATGGAAGATAAGATTGGCCAGATCAAGGGTGGACTGCTCGCGGACCTCATCGCTGTGGACGGAGACCCGACGCACGATATCTCGGCTTTGCGACGGGTGCGATTTGTGATGAAAGGCGGAGAGATTTACCGTAACGACAAATAAGGCAATATCATCGTAGCGCAACGTCTTTACTGGGACCGCGGACGTCTCGCCCGCAATGAGCGCGAAGCGCGAACGTGTTCTGGCTATAACCATACCGGTCTTTTCCGTGCGTCGGCGGGCGAGACGCCCGCGGTCCCAGTAAATGAGTTGACCTTTCATAGCGGTTAAAGGAGAACAAATGACAATACTCGATGTAATAGTCTTGTTGGTTATCGCCGGCATTTGCGGCGCGCTGGGTCAGGCGATCAGCGGGTTTTCGCGAGGCGGCTGTTTGGTATCAATTGCGCTGGGATTTATCGGAGCCATTCTGGGAATGTGGCTCGCACGGCAACTGGGACTGCCGGAACTCTTTTCCATTCACATCGGCACCACCAATTTCCCCATTGTCTGGTCGATCATTGGTTCAGCCGTGTTTGTTGCCATCATCTCTCTGTTAACCAGGAGACGGACCTGAGCTCTCTTAAGGCAACGTCGCCGCGCGTACGTTCTCGGCCTGATGCGCGCGAAACTCTTCCAACTTTGAGCGCAGCTCCGGCCGGCTGTTAGCGAGAATAGCAACAGCGAAGAGCGCCGCATTGATGGCGCCCGGTTTGCCGATAGCCAGCGTGCCTACCGGAATGCCAGCGGGCATCTGCACTGTAGCGAGCAACGAGTCCATGCCATTAAGCGCGTCGCTTTTCATGGGCACGCCAAGCACCGGTAGGATGGTATGCGCCGCCATGACGCCGGCAAGGTGGGCCGCGCCGCCGGCAGCGGCGATAATAACTTCAATGCCGCGCTCTGCTGCCGTCGTAGAAAAGTCAGCTGCCAAGTGCGGAGTGCGATGCGCCGACATGACATGACACTCATGAGCGACGCCAAACTCGGTCAACATTTCGTCAGCGTGACGCATCGTTTCCCAGTCAGACTTACTTCCCATGATCACGGCAACCAGGGAATTGCTGACTGCGGATTTCGGCTTGGGGATTTTTGAAGAACTACGATTTTGTGATTTAGCTACTCTTGCAGGCATCGTTATTGTTTTCCTCTATGAATAGTCTGCTTTGGCACTTGGAAAATCCGAAATCCGAAATCCGAAATTCCCCTCAGGCTCCCTGGTCGAGTGAATATCCACGTTCGCCGTCAAAGTTGTAGAGATTTTCAGTCTTGATGAAATCGAAGCCGGCGTCCGCAAAGCGCTGCAGCAGCGAGATGATTTGCGGGTGCGAAACACCGCTGCCTTCAGTGTCTGCCAGAAAGCGGCAGCGCCAGTGATCCGAGCAAAAAGTTTCCGCATGTCCCCCGGGCCAAACCTTGACGCCGCGATTACTCATCATTTCAAGTTTGGTTCCGTCGCCACTCAGCTTGCTCAGTGCATCGCCGAGTTCGTTCGCCGTGCCCGCGATCCAGTCGAGGAAAACATCGACGCCGACGAGATCCTTCTTCGCTCGCTTGCGTACCGGCGCGACTGCTTTTGCTGCCGGAGTAACTTCAGCGGCGGATTTGTATTTGGCAACTTTTAGTGTCTGCGGAGTCTGTCCAACGCGTTGGGCCACGGCTTCGGCAAATTCCTTCGTGCCGACCTTCTGTTTGCTTTTGCCCTCTTCATAAATGTCGTAGGTATGAATCCCATCTTCGATCGTACGGAGCCAGGCATTGTGAACACGGGCCGCGACTTCAGTTTCGCCAATGTGCACCAGCATCATTACGGCGCCCAAAAGTAACCCTGACGGGTTCGCCAGATTTTGCCCGGCGCGGCGCGGCGCCGATCCGTGAATAGCTTCAAACATCGAAACATGCTCTCCAATATTGGCAGAGCCCGCTAATCCGACTGAGCCGGCAATCTGCGCGGCCACATCAGACAACACATCGCCATACAAGTTCGGCATCACGATCACGTCAAACGCTTCCGGTGTGTCGGCCATCTTGGCGGCACCGATGTCCACAATCCAATGTTCGTTCTCAATGTGGGGATACTCGACGGCGATTTCGTCAAACACTTTATGAAACAGTCCGTCAGTCAACTTCATGATGTTGTCTTTGGTGAAGCAGGTGACTTTCTTGCGATTATTACGGACGGCGTATTCAAAAGCGTGACGAACAATTTTCTCAGAACCCGGTCGGGAAATTAGTTTCAAGCATTGCATGACCTGTTCGGTTTGCCGATGTTCGATGCCGGCGTACAAATCCTCTTCGTTTTCGCGAACGATCACAACATCCATGATCGGATGCTTGGTATCCACGAAGGGGTGATAGGAAACGCAGGGACGGACATTGGCAAAAAGACCGAGTGTTTTGCGCACCGTGACGTTCAAGCTCTTGAAACC
>JANLYH010000159.1:0-55564 GCA_031365545.1 Pyrinomonadaceae bacterium
TATTTCTTGACAAAGATCTGAAACTCATCTGAAAAGGTCCTCTTCCGATGATGTTCTTCCTGAGTCGCAATGTACGCAGCGACTCGCTCAACATCAGAATGAGAAACCGAGAATGCGCCGTAGCCTCGGCCCCAGGCAAACTTCCCGCGCAAGAGTTTGTTTTCATTTATCCAATGTGACGAGCCGCCTTTAAATAACTGAAATACCTCTTCAATACATCTGTTAGTTGGGAGATCGATCAACGCGTGTGCGTGTTCTGCGTTGAAGTAGTTAATCTTCAGGTAAATTCCTTTTTCTTGCGAGTACTTCGACAGGAAGCGTGAGACTTTTGCCGCGGCTGGTTTAGTTAACATCGGTTCCCGATCAAGCGTGGTCCAAATCATGTGAATCCAGAAACGGGTATACGAATGTTTTGACATGGGCGCCTTGTACCACGACCAGCGCAAGAAAGGTATGGTGAGTCTCTGGTAAACCGTTGAAACGGTTTACCAGAATCCTTGCTTGATTGGTCACCGGGCTAAAGCCCGGTGCTAATGAGAATGTTGAGGGTGGGTATGGTGACGTCGCAGTTTGTTCAGATTACATTTCGCGCCTCGGGCGCTTATTCCACATCGGGTTGTTCTTGGTCGCCCTGCTTCCGCTCCGGCCTCATGTGCGGAAACAGAATCACATCGCGGATTGATTGCTTGTTAGTCAGCAGCATTACAAAGCGGTCGATGCCGATGCCGATGCCGGCGGCGGGAGGCATGCCGTAGGAAAGCGCGCGAATGTAGTCTTCGTCCATCACCATCGCTTCCTCATCGCCACGCTCGCGCTGCGCCCCTTGATCCAGGAAACGTTGATATTGCTCCGCCGGGTCGTTTAACTCCGAAAAGCCGTTAGCACACTCCATTCCCACCATGAAGAGTTCGAAGCGTTCAGCGACCGTCGGATCCGCCGGGGAGGCTTTCGAAAGCGGCGAAACAACTTTAGGGAAGTCGTGTATCAGAGTTGGCTGAATAAGGTGGGCCTCTACGTGTCGCTCAAACAACTCCAACAGGTTGTCATCAGTAATCCTCGCGTCGGGCGCATAACGAACAACGCTCTCCCGCATTGTCATCCGCTGAAACGGTTGCCCGAAGTCGAGTTCAAGGTCGCCAAATTTCACATGAGTGTGCCCCAACACCTTGAACACCGTCGCGCACAACATCTCCTCGCAGAAGTCCATCATCTGATTTACGTCAGCATAGGCCCAGTAAAACTCCAGCATCGTAAATTCAGGATTGTGGCGCGTGGAGATGCCTTCGTTGCGGAAGTTGCGATTGAGCTCGTAGACTTTTTCGAAACCGCCAACCAGCAGTCGCTTCAAATACAACTCCGGCGCGATGCGCGCGTAGAGGTCGATATCCAAGGCGTTGTGATGAGTCTTGAAAGGCCTGGCAGCGGCGCCGGTGGCCAACGGCGTAAGCATTGGAGTCTCCACTTCAATGTAGCCGTGCTCGTCCAGAATTCGACGCAGTTCACGAATAACAGCCGAACGGCGCTCGAAAACTTCGCGCGGATTCAGACCGCCTTCTTCGCGGTCTAACTTCAAACTTCCGGCAATTAGATCGGCGTAACGCTGTCGTTGGCGAATCTCCGGATCGTTAATGCCATGCATCTTGTCAGGAAGCGGCAGCAGTGCCTTCGCCAGAAACTGCAACTTCTCCACGTGAACTGATAGTTCACCCGTCTTTGTGATGAAGAGATAGCCTTCCACGCCAATGAAGTCGCCGTGGTCCAGCAGGTTGAACAACTCCCAGCCGTCAACCTCAACGGGAACCGCATCGTTGCGCACACCCTTCACATCTGCGCGCTTGATGTAGATCTGCAAACGCGTGACGCCGTCAGACAAATGCACAAATGCAGCCTTGCCCATCACGCGTGGCGGCGATGCGATACGCCCGGCCACGCGAACCCCGATCTTATTAAGTTGCTGATTAGCGAGTTCGATTGGTTCCGGCGCTGGACGTTCACCCTCGCGTACTTCCGGTTGAAACGAGCGAAACTTTTCCACCACCGTCGTAATCGTATCTTCGCTTTTGAAGTCTACCGCGCGGCTGCGTTCGAACTTGTTTGGGTACGCATTACCTATTAAGAGCCGCAATGCCTCCAAATGCTCCTGTCGTGCCTGGGTTTGGTCGTTCTCTTCGATAAATGGTACGGGCATGAGAAGCATCGTAAATCGTAAATCGTAAATCGTAAATGGACGAGACTGGTTTAAGGTGCGAGGGAAACGCCGATAATCGCGCCCGCTGTATCAAGATGTCAGCTCATGCTAGATTGTTATTCATCCATGAAGGATAAGATTCTGAGCCAGGATGAACTGCTCGGTTTGCGCCAGGGTCTGCGCGCAGCGGGCAAAACCGTCGTTTTTACTAACGGCGTTTTCGACCTGCTGCATGTTGGGCATGTGCGTTACCTCGCGGCCGCTCGGGCCTTGGGGGACGCGTTGGTAGTTGCAATTAACAGCGATAAAACTGTGAGGGAGTTGAAGGGCGCCGGACGTCCGGTCATTAACGCGAATGAGAGAGCTGAGATACTCGCCGCGCTGCGACAGGTGGACTACGTCACCATCTTCGATGACGTGTCCCCGCGAAGACTGATTACATCGCTGTTACCTGACGTGCTTGTCAAGGGCGGCGATTACACACTGGATGAAATTCACGGACGCGAGGAAGTGGAAGCGGCCGGCGGTCGCGTGGTCAGTTTGCCTTTCATCCCCGGCGCTTCGACCAGCACGATCGTAGAGCGGATAAAAGAAGCGACCGTAGACGGAAGACCGATGACCGACGACCGCTGATCAAGAAGTCTATTACCGTCGACGGTCTTCGGTCGTCGGTCGATTTCCTATGAGCAGTACGATTCCCACAACTTCAGCCTTACAAAATACGCTGCGGCGGATCACGGAAACGCCGGAGTTTAGACGCGTTGTTGACGAGATCAAGCGCGGCGCGCAGGTGGTTTCGATCAGCGGGCTGGTGGCCGGCTCGGCTCGGGCGTTGGCCCTGGCGGCACTGCAACGTGAGACGGGGAAGCTTTTTGCCGTCGTCTCGCAAGCAAACCGTGATTTGGAACCCTGGGAAAGCGATCTGCGCTTCTGGTATTGCGCACTCGCCGGCAAGACGAATTGCGAAAGCGAAGTGCTTACCCTGCCGTCGTCGGAAAGTGATCCCTACGCCGGTTCATCACCACATCCGGAAACTCTGGAACGTCGCGCTCTTACTCTCTGGCGGCTAGCTCGGCATTCTCAGGATTTCGTTTTGCTTACCGCGCGCGCTTTGTCGCGCCGGACCGTTATGCCGGATGAAATCACGAGCGCCGGAGTTGTACTTGCCAGGAACGATAGTCAGTCGCCAGAAGAGCTGGTCTATAACCTCGTTGCCGCGGGTTATGTGCGCGAGGATCCGGTGGGTGCGATCGGTGAATTCTCCAGTCGCGGCGGCATTCTCGACGTTTGGTCGCCGGGACAGGAAACGCCCGTACGCATTGAATTCTTCGGCGACGAGATCGATTCAATCCGTGGCTTCGATGCGGAGACGCAACTTTCGACCAGTCAATTGAGCGAAGTAGAGATTGTGCCGATGCGGGAAGTGGCCGTCCGCAGTGAAGACTTCACCGTTTGGGCACACGCTGCCCGGCAGCGCTGGAATGAAGAACGCTATGCGCGAGCTCTGCGAGATCGCACCGCGTTTGCAGATGAGGGAGAAAGCTTCGCCGGTTGGGAATGGTTAATGCCAATCGTCCGCGAAAGAAGCGGAAGCGTCTTTGATTATCTGAAAGATGCGGTACTAGTCATCGACGAGCCGTCGTCAATAGAAACCTATCTCAGCGAAGTTTACCAAACGCTCGCCGACCGTTATGCGGAAACTGACGCCGTTGACGACATCGCCCTGCGCCCTGAAGAGCTTTACCTGGCAGTCGAAGAGTTGCGGGAGAAGTTGGCGACGAAACAAAGAGTTGAACTGCGCGTGCTGGGCCGGGCCGCTGCTGAGGTTGATCAGGCGGTAGCTCTCGATGCTGAGGCGCCTAAGGTCCGATTCGGCCGCTCCCGTCCGGTGCGGGCGCCGCTATTCCTTTTTCCGGTGGTCGGCCTTGCTCCGGAAGTCGAATGGAAAACAACTTCAACGCGCAAGTATCACGGGCGGTTGGCAGACCTCGCTGCTGATCTGCGCAGCTCCCGCGAGAGCGGAACCGGCGCGACCACGCTTTTCGTTATGCCGAGTTTAGGAGTTGCGGAACGAGTTGCTGAGATTCTCGCGGAGTATGAGATCGAAATGCAACTTATGTTGCTCGAGCAGAAGTCTGAAGCGCCGCCGACGAATGCCGCGCAGACGATTGTGACTGTCGGCCGGCTCAGTAGCGGCTTTGAAATGCCGGGAGCCTTTCTATTAGCGCATGTCGAGGCTGACTTGTTTGACGAAGCGGGAGCGCAGGCACTGGAGCCACGGGCGCCGGGAGCAGACGGCAGACGGCAGACGCCAGGCGGCAGGAAAAAGAGATCGAAGACAGCTGCTTTTCTTTCCGACTTTCGCGATCTCAAGGCTGGCGACTTCGTGGTGCACATCGACCACGGTATCGGACGCTTCGGCGGCTTGCAGACCTTGGATCTCGGCACCCGCAGCAGCGAGTTTATGCTGCTGTTCTATGCCGAAGACGCCAAGCTTTATGTTCCAGTTGAGCGTCTGGATCTGGTGCAGCGTTATTCAAGCGCGGAAGGACAGCAACCAACGCTCGATCGACTGGGCGGTCTTGGCTGGCAGAAAACAAAGGCCAAAGCCAAGCGCGCGATGCGCGATATGGCTGACGAACTATTGCGCTTGTATGCCGAGCGCAAACTCGTTGGCGGTTACGCCTTTGCTGCCGACACGCCCTGGCAGCGCGAGTTTGAAGACGGCTTCGAATACGTTTTGACTGCCGATCAGGAAACGGCGATTGAAGACGTAAAGCAGGACATGGAACAAGCGACCCCAATGGACCGGCTGCTTTGCGGCGACGTCGGCTATGGCAAAACCGAAGTTGCTATGCGCGCCGCTTTCAAGGCGGTGATGGAAGGGAAGCAGGCAGCAGTGTTAACGCCAACGACGGTGCTTGCTTATCAACACTACGATACTTTCCGCAGCCGCTTCGCCCCGTTTCCAGTAAAGATTGAGTTGCTGTCTCGCTTTCGTTCTGCTAAGGAACAGAAAGAGGTGGCCAAGCGGGTGGAGTCGGGTGACGTTGACGTAATCATTGGCACACACCGCTTGCTGTCGAAAGATGTTCGCTTCAAAGAGTTGGGCATCGTCGTGGTTGACGAGGAACAGCGTTTTGGCGTGGCGCACAAAGAGAGATTGAAGCATCTGAAGAAACGCGTCGACGTCTTGACGCTCTCGGCAACGCCGATACCGCGCACGCTCAACATGTCACTAAGCGGCCTCAGGGACATGTCCTTGATTGAGACGCCACCGCGCGATCGGCTCGCGATCCAAACCCAGGTAGTTCAGTTTTCCGAAAACGTTATCAAGTCGGCGATCGAGCTCGAGCTGGGGCGCGGCGGGCAAGTCTTCTTCATACATAATCGAGTCGAAACCATCGAAACAATTGCGGCCCTGGTTCAGCGCCTGGTGCCTCAGGCACGCATGGTGGTCGGGCACGGGCAAATGAATGAAAAAGAGATGGAACGTGTAATGCTCGATTTCATTGAGCATAAGTATGATGTTCTGGTTGCAACCACCATCATCGAGAATGGAATAGACATCCCCCGCGCCAACACGATCATCATAAACCGCGCCGATCAGTATGGTCTTTCTCAACTTTATCAACTGCGGGGCCGGGTGGGTCGTTCAAACCGCCGTGCTTACGCCTATCTCTTGATCCCGGGCGAACAGGAGCTTTCGCCGATAGCTAAGCGCCGGTTAGCAGCGATTCGAGAATTTTCCGACCTGGGTGCAGGATTTCGTATTGCCGCTCTTGACCTCGAACTGCGTGGCGCGGGAAATCTGCTTGGT
The DNA here is from genome assembly GCA_031365545.1 of Pyrinomonadaceae bacterium. GTDB lineage: Bacteria > Acidobacteriota > Blastocatellia > Pyrinomonadales > Pyrinomonadaceae > PSRF01. Next base: position 6,009 of record JANLYH010000159.1, read on the forward strand.
GGCCAACAGTCGGGTCATATGGATGCGCTGGGCTTCGACCTGTACACGCAGATGCTGGAGCGAACGGTCGCGGAGTTGCGCGGCGAGGCGGTTGAAGACGAAACCAGCGTAACCATCAACTTAGGCGTCGATGTTGCGATTCCCGATGATTACATTAACGATATGGGCCAGCGCTTGCGGACCTACAAGCGCGTCTCGTCGGCGCGAGATGAAGAGATGCTCAATAACATTCGCGCCGAGACGAAGGACCGCTATGGGAGACTGCCGGAGTCAGTCGAGCAACTCTTTGGTTATGCGCTGTTGCGGCGTCTCGCGGAAGATCTAAGGGTGCTTTCGCTCGATAAGACGGCTGACGGCATCGCGGTCAAGTTTAGTGAAAACGCCCGCATTTCTCCGGAGAAGCTGATGTCGTTCATCAATGGTCGCGAGGGCAGGCTCTTTACGCCCACCGGAGTCTTGAAGCTGAAGTTAAACGAAGACGAGCAGGACAATCTGTTAGACACGGTACGCGCGGTGTTGCTGGAATTAAGATTGGAAGACTAGAATCCCCACGTGGCAAACAGCGAAGAGCAAACAGCAGGCAGGCAATATCAATGAGCAACAACAATTGATGACCTGTTTCTGAGATCTGGTCCGGTTCGAAATCACTTCTGCTGTTCGCTGTTTACTTATTGCTGATTACTGTTCTTAGGAGTACTTATTGTGAAATCCAAATTCTTAACGCTCGCTATAGCAGGCCTGTTTGTCGTGGCGATCCTGGCTGTGCTGCCATCACCCACCTTCGCGCAGGAAGGCGAGCTCCAGGTTATTGACGAAGTAATCGCTCAAATCAATGAAGATGTGATCACGTTATCGATGCTCAAGCGGGAAACCAAAGAGCGCATTGATACACTTAAGCAGTCTGGCATGTCAGAGCAAGACGCAGTCGCCGAGGTGGCCAAACGGCAGCCTGAACTCATTGCGACGCTGGTGAACGAAGCTCTCCTGCTGCAAAAAGGGAAAGAGCTGGATCTCTCAAACGAAGTCGAAGCCGAAGTAAACCGCCGCATGCTGGACGTTGCTAAGGAGCAGGGCATCCCCACTATTGAAAAGCTCGAAGCAGCGATGCGCGAAGGTGGCGTCGATCCTGTCGCAACTCGACAGACTCTGCGCGTCGAGCTAATGAAGCAGGCGGTTATTCAGCAGGAAGTTGATCGCAAGCTCTTTTTCGGCTGGACCATGGCCGAGTTGCAAAAATACTTCCAGGAGCATCAGGACAAATTTCGGAAACCAGAAAGTATAACTATTTCGGAAATCTTTCTGAGCTCTGCTGGTAAGAACGAAGCCGAGGTGAAAGCCCGGGCGCTTGATCTGGTCAAGCAGTTGCGCGGTGGCGCCGACTTCGCCAAGGTGGCGACCGCAAATTCTGAGCGTGAGGCAAACGGCGTACGCGTTGCGCCCCAAAACGGTGGCAAGGTTGGCACATTTGAAATGCCTAACCTGCGTGAAGAGATCGCAAACGCAGTGAAGGTCGTTGCGGTAGGAAGTGTGAGTGAACCTTTGCGCAGTAATGATGGCTATCAAATCTTCCGCGTTGACGAGCGCACGCCGGCGAGCTCGGGGGCGACTTTTAATGAGAATCAAACGCGCGAAGCCCTGACGATTGAGCGCGGCACCAAGGCCCGCGAAGACTACTTGCAGGGTTTGCGAGATGAATCCTACATAAAGATTTCTCAGACTTACCGCGACAGGGTCGCGCCGATCTTGAAGTTGGCGCCGGAAAAGACCGCCGAAAATGGTGGCATCCCGAGCGGCGGCCAGCAGCCCGGTGAAAAAAAGAAAAAGGGCAAGCTGCTGGGAATCTTTCCAAAACCGTAATAGGCAGTTTCGAGTTTCCAGTTTCAAGTTCCGAGTCCGGGTGTTTGAGCTTGAAACTTGGAACTCGGAATACGAAACTTCTTTGCGTTTAGATCTCTTCCTTAAAACCAGCCATCTCAGTGGACGTCGCACCCTCGCCCAAAAACTTTGTGATGCTGGTCGCGTCGCGCTCAACGGCACTCCCGCAAAATCCTCCCACGCAGTCAAAGTCGGTGATGAGATCAGCATCCGCCGCCACCACACGCTAACCTCCGTCCGCGTTCTCTCAGTTCCCGAGGCTCGCCAGATCGCCAGAAAAGACGTCGAGACTCTGTATGAAATTCTCAGTGAAAAGCGTTTAGACGACGACTCTCAAACCTAGCAAGCGCGCTGCGGCGATATCGATATCATGGCAATGGCGCCGGCAGCGATTGGACATGGGGCTGCGTCGCATTGGAGAATGAGGACATGCGCGAGCTGTTCGAGGCGGTGACCGTGGGGACGCCGGTTGCGATAAGGCCCTGATGCGATCTATGACGCCAGAAATCAAGCCATTCAAGATTCGAAACATTGAGATCAGTCCGCCTCTGATTCTCTCGCCAATGGCTGGCGTGACGGACGTATCGTTCCGTCGCCTGCTCAAACGGCGCGGCGGGGTGGGTCTAGGTGTCTCCGAGTTTATTTCCGTTGAAGGCTTGACGCGTAGCAATCCCAAATCAAAACGGCAAATGCGGTTTTACGAAGACGAGCGCCCGTTTGCCGTGCAGATCTTTGGTGGTCAGCCCGAGCGCATGGTTCTGGCCGCGCAAATGGCCGAGGAGATTGGCGCTGACATTCTTGACATCAACTGTGGTTGTCCGGCGCCGAAGGTTGTGAAGCACGGCGGCGGCTCCGGTTTGTTAAAAGATCACGAGCGCCTCGAGAAAATTCTAACGGAAATCAAAAAAGCGATTACGATCCCGTTGACTGTTAAAATCCGCGCCGGGTTTTACGACCACACGATCAACGCGGTCGAGACTGCGAAACTTGCCGAGGGTTGCGGAGTTGAGCACATTGCTTTGCACGGCCGCACCAAGGAACAGGGTTATCGCGGACTGGCGAATTGGGATTTGGTTAAGCAGATAAAGGAAACTGTTAGGGTGCCCGTGTCAGGCAGTGGTGACGTAACGACGATCGAACAAGCGTTTGGCCGTTTTCGTGAAACTGGTTGCGATGGCGTTTTGATCGGTCGCGGCGCGATGGCGAATCCCTGGATCTTCCGCCAGATCGAAGACGTCATTAACGGTCGCACGCCCTTTGAACCAACGCTCGCCGACAAACGTGCAATCCTGCATGAGTATTTCGACTTGTTGCGCGACGACATGCCTGAGACGCCCGCGATCAACCGCATGAAGCAACTCGCCGGACAGTTTACTCGCGGACTTCAGGGTGGCGCACTCTTTCGCACCTCGCTTTACCATTCTCACTCGGTTGAAGAGATACTGAATCGCATCGAGGAATACATCGAAGCCATCGAGCACAACAAACCCTACTTCGGCAAAGCCGGTGCGCCTATCGAAGACGCCCCGGAACTCGATTCCTGCGAAGCCGCGAGCGCTGCCTGAACCTGCTCGCCTAACCGAAAGGAACTGCATGCGCAAGGTTGTTTTTGGCGGCGCAAATAGTCTCGACAACTATTTTGCCCGGAAGGACGATTCTGTCGATTGGTTGCTGTGGAGTGACGAAGTCGGGAAGATCATGACTGACTACTTCAAGTCGTTTGACACGATCGTGATGGGACGCAGAACCTACGAAGTCGCACTTCGCAGTGGCTATGGCGGCGGTTCCTATCCGGGGATGAAAACGTATGTGTTTTCTCGCACGCTTAAGCCGCAGTCCGGCAAGAACCTGGAAATAGTTTCTGAAGACGTCGCGGAATTTGTGGGCCGTATAAAACAAGAAGCCGGCAAAGACATCTGCATTATGGGCGGCGGGTTGCTGGCGAAGCCGTTATTTGAAGCCGACTTGATCGATGAAGTTGGTTTCAATATTCACCCGGTGTTGCTTGGCTCAGGCATTCCGATCTTTCATGAGATGAATCACCAGGTGAATCTGGAGTTAACTGAGTGCAAGACGTTCAAGAATGGGTGCGTGTTGGTTACTTATCGAGTGAAACCGCGTGGAAGGAATGGACAGACGCCTCGCAAACAAATCAAGCAGAAAGGCAGCAACGAAACAGACCGCGAAGAAATCAAGCGTTAGGAAACTTCGCCACTAGTCTTCTCTGTGCATCCTTTGTGTTCTCTGTGTCTCCGTGGTGAATAATCCGTTATGAAAAACATCTACCACAGAGACACAGAAAACACGGAGGTCTCACAGAGACTCCCTATTTCGCTGCCGCCGTTGTCGGAGTTGCGGTTGGCTTTGCTGGCTTTCCCGTTCCGTTTTCTAGATTAACCGCTGCCGGATAGCCTCTGCCGGTTAATTCCGCTAACTCCACTACTACTTCTTTCTGGTTCTTGATGGGTTTTGCCGCTTTGGCAACTGCCGCTCGCTTTTCCGTTTTGTCAGCTGGGTTTGTGGGAGTAGCGATTGCCGCCGGCTTTGTCTTATTCGGATGAAGTGACATTGCGTTAACGGCGTCCAACGCCTGGGTGCGCTCTGCCTCACTTAGATCTTCGAGGCTGGTGCCGTTTGCCTTCAGAACCGCGCGGAGATTATCTTCGGTATTCGTATCCTGTCCATAGACATCGCGATAGATGTGGAGCTTTCCGTCTTCAATGACAATGGTTTCATATCGTAGTTCCACGGGAACCACCTGACTGAGCTTCAAAGCTTGCGTCTTCGTTGGGTTCTTGAGATAGGCCTGAATTTTCTGGTCTGACAAATCGGTCTCGCTCGCCGCTGCCAGCACTTTTGCGAAATCCCGCACCTGTGGGGTCGTAAGACCAACACAACCGTGGGATGCAAACGTTCCGATCTTCGCAAGCGACTTGCCGCCGTGAATCAGCGAGGGAGCTCCGATCGGAATCTTGATTGGTCCAAGCGGATTCAGCTTGCTACCCGCTGGAACCTTTTCTCCGGCGCTCACGTTTTTCATGTTCGCAACCCAGGGTTCATCAGGCGGAGTCCAGGTTGGGTTGAAGATGATCGTTTCCGCTTTACGCAGTCCCGTCGGCAAGGGAAATTCGGGATAGCCGATGCCGATTTTGTACGACTTCACCAGCGAACCATTCTTGAAAACATCCATTCTGAAGGCCGGAATATTCACCACGATGCGCGTATCTTTCGGCACTGAATTGGGGCCCGTTGCCGCAGGCTCCGCAGTTTCTCCCGGACGGCCTGTAGCATCTTTGCCGGTGCGCAGTGACTGATCGCCCGCATTCCAATAATCGTGAGCGAGGGTAAATAGCTGTTCGGCCTTTTGTTGACCGATTACACCGCGAATAGCCTCCGCCGCCCGCTCGCGCGAGAGTTCGGCTTGGCTCTCCACTTCCGCATTGGCATTCACCGCTTCGGTATCCAGCTGGCGAAGCTTGGCAACTTCCTCGCCGGCGATCTTTTGCAGTTGCGTCAATTGATCGTCGCTGATTCCGACCTTTGATTTCAGTGTGGCCCGGAATGCTTCATCGGCAAACAACGCGTCAAGTACCGGCAGTGTTACCGGCACGATCTTGTTGGTTGCGGTGGTCGATTCTGAAGGTGAAGGTTGACTAGCGGTGTTTGTATTTGGGGTGCTGCCACTTTGTGGCGTGCAAGCCGTGGCGGCAAAAATTGCAAGGGCCATGAACAGGCCGAGAGTTGTATTTCGCATAGTGATCATTCTGCGGCTCCTCGTTAGAGATTATCCAGTTTACCTCGTCCCTTGAACACTACTCCCGGCCAGTTCTAGTTCATTATTGTCCCTTGGCCTTTGTAGCCGGCGAAGCGGCAGGCGACGGGCTCGCGGCCGGACTCGTGGTCAAACTCGGGGTTGCGGCCGGCGCTGCCGGCGTTGTGCTACTCGACGAAGGCGCCGTGGCTGGGGAGTTTGCATTTAAATTGGTGGTGGGCTCTTCGGCACAACCTACGGCGAAGGAGATCGCCAGGACGGCCGGGAGCAACAACGCTGTGCGCTTGATAAGCTTTGTTTTTGAACTACTCATTTTTTTCCTCGTTCGGGCAAGATTGAAAAGCGCGATGATGATTGCCCGAACAAGGAGTGGCAGCAATGAGTGTTCCCACAGAAGTTGCGCCGGAGTCTCCCCTTCGGCGCAACCGTAACCCTCGTTTTGATGCGGTGGACTGTACAAGTGACGGAGGCAAACCGGGCAGCGTAGTACCCAAATTCGCAGGGTATCCGCGCTCTTGTTCGCTGTCGTACTCGTTATTGCAATAGCTCAGTTTCTAATCTCAGCCAGCCGCAGCCGAGGATGAGCCGGTCCGTTCCGACACTTCCTTGATGACATCACCGGCAATACCCTGCTGGACCTGGCGGGCAATATCAGCAAGCGCAACGATTCCGCAGCATGCTCCGTTGTCATCAACGACCGGCACGCGACGTATCTTTTTCTCTTCCATGAGTCGGCAACAGTCTTCAACGGTGCTGTCTTTTGTCACCGTTATGACCGGTATGCTCATGCAGTCAGCCGCGGTTTTCTCGCCCGGATTAAACCCTTTTGCGATGACACGACAAACGATGTCGCGATCAGTTACCGCGCCGACTGGAACCTTGCTGTTATTGTTGTCAACTACGGGAATTTCGCCACAGTCGTTTTCCACCATTAGGTTAGCGACCTCAGTTAGCGAAGTCTCGGGCGTGCAGCAGGCGGGATCGGCGGTCATTACGTCTTTCACTTGCATCAGTATTTCTCCTCCGGATTTGATCTCACACCATTTGGAGACAATTGCTGTGCCCGACAACTCGATGCGACTTAACGCCAATTGATTCGCTAAACCAGGGCGGCCAACCACCTAACATGTATCAATGGCAAGTCGGGATTGGCAGGAATGTTGCGATTCGAGACAGTCTGGGAAAGAGTGATGATTGATGGGGCCTGAGTTCCATTCGCCACCGCCGTACGTTTCACTCATGACTCATCACTTGTAACTCATCAGTTTCGCTTTACCGATGCAGCAGCGGGTAGGGATTGATGTTGGTGCCCTCCCAGTAGCGTTTCGGATCGGCAACGATAGCGACTGAAAAATGCAGATGAGAGTTTCCCGCGCCGGCATTTCCCGTGTCACCTACGTAACCAATAGTTTCTCCCTGCTTCACAAACTTTTCATTAACGAGCCCGTCGGCGTAGCGCTCTAAGTGAGCATAATAGAAGATTAGTTTTCGATCGACACTAGCTTGATAGATCGTTGTCCCGCCGCGTTCGCTTTGAAAAAGTTTGATGATCTGGCCGTCGGCGACAGCGACGACTGGCGTGCCGGCTGGTGCAAGAATATCGATTGCGTCGTGTACTCGACCTTCCGACCGCGAATCTGCAAAAGTGTCAACTAACTGATTCGGTTTTACGCCAGCCACCGGAATAACCAAATTGACAGTCCCGGCATCACTCTCGGCGAGCTCGGAACGTTGATTAGCGGCAGGTGTCTGAGCGGCGTCCGCCGGCGACACGGGTGGCGGCGGTATGACCGACGTCGACCCGAGCGAGGAAGGTGAAACTATTGGAGAAGCCGTGCGGTCAACAGAATTCGTTGCGCTCTCTACGTTTGGGTCGGTCGAAGTTGAGAGACTTCGCCGCTTCTCGATAGTCAACAGAAACGCTGCAAATGTGACGAGGGTAACCACCACCAACGAGAGCAGTCGCAGACGCCTCTGAGTAGCGGTTTTGGCGACCACAATAATTACCTCTGCAAACCGAGCGGCAACAATGGCCGCGGCGCCGTACCATCAAAAAACCAACTCGCTCCCACGCGCAGACGATGATGCCAGGTAGGCAGTCGCGCGGTATAAAGGGCGAAACGAGCCTGTCGCGCGAGTGGTCCCCCAAAGGCTCTTCCGCCAGCAAGCACGGCAGCGCGTTCCGTGCCCAGGCTGACTGCCTCCCCCAACTCTTCAAAGTGTTTCGTATGGAGTTGCTCGCCCGCAAGTAACGCCTTGAGGTTGCGGGCAACCAGCGCGGCTTCCTGGAGAGCCAGTTGAGCTGTCCCGGCCAGGGTTGGCACGGTATCTTTGAAGAAGGCAATGTCGCCCAGCGCGAAGATATTTTCGTGGGACGATATTTGCAGAGTGGGTTTTACCTGAATCAAACCGTTGGCGGTCTTTGCGACTTTTAGGGTTTCAACAACCGGATTGACCCGCACTCCGGCCGCCCAGACAACTGCCGCAGCATCGATTTCCGTTTGCGTGCCGTTGTGTTCAAACACGAGCGTCTTCCCGGTGACGCGCACTACGCGGGTCAAGGTGTGGACTTCAACGCGCGATTCGCGCAGCGCGTCCTCCACAAACTCGCGGATGTCCTCGCCCATCCCAGGCACTACACGGTCGCCCATCTCGATAACTAAAACGCGAGGCTCGCCATTGAGCGAGCGCCGCTTAAAGGCGTCGCGCAACAAGTCCGCCATTTTGGTCGACAATTCCACGCCACTCGCGCCGGCGCCGACCACAGCAAAAGTCAAAGCGCGCTGAGTGTCTTGTGGAGGCAGATCCGGGGGGACGTGGTCGAGCGCTTCAACCATCCTTCGCCGCAGATTGTCAGCATGAGCGATCTTACGGAAGGGAATCGCATGCTCCGCGGCGCCGCTAACGCCGGCGAAATTAGTGACACCGCCGAGGGCGAGCACCAGCACGTCGTATTGGAGCTCTTCGTGTGCCTTGAGCTTGACTGTTCGGGCTGCAATATCGACCTCCACTGCTTCATCGCAAACGAGCTTGACGTTTTCAGCGAGCAGTTCCAGGTAAGACGGCGCGATATGCCATGCCTCCACCTCGCCGCTCAGGTATTCGTAAAGCATCGGCGTGAATAGGAAATGATCGGCATCGCTGACGAGTGTGACGTCGTAAGCGCTTCCCAGATCCAGTGTCGTGAAAAGTCCACCAAAGCCGCCACCGAGGATGACGACTCGCGCTTTTTCATTCCGCATATTCGAAGCTCCCTGTTTGGGCAAATGTTAACAGACTAACCATGTCAGAAGAATCTCGACACCCGCTAAATGCCAGCGTTCATTCAATTCTCCCAACGGATAACAACTAGCCCATTGGTTAAGTTCGGTTTATCATGCTCCGTGCCACTGCCGTAAGCGTTAACGCGTATCTCGATTTCGACACCCCGACAGAACACACGTGATCCAAGGATCCCACTGATGAACTTAAGGACCGACCGCAGCCCACTTCATGTTTGCCTCTATTCCTTATGTATCGCTTTCTGTCTGGTTGGATTGCTGCAATTGGTGACCATCATTTCCTCGTCGCGCTCGGTAAATCCAAACGAGGCGCGCAATTTCACAATCCGCGCATCGTTTCTACAAAACCCAACCGCCAAACTCGCGCCGCGAGTTTTGGCCGAAACAAGTGATGGCCAGAGTACGCCGATCGTAATCTTCTTGACTGACCAGGCGGACCTTAGCGCGGCCAACAACATGACGGACCAGGATGCGCGCGGCTGGTATGTATACAACACTCTTAAGGAACATGCCGCCCGCACTCAGGGTGGCTTGCAGGAGTTTCTGAAATCGCAAGGCGTGCTCTACCAATCGTTTTGGGCGGCCAACATGATCGTCGCCAATGCTAACCGCCAACTGATTGACTCGCTCGCTGCTCGCGCTGACGTGGCGAGAGTTGATTCCAACCTGCCGGCTCGCTGGATCGAAGATCCAATAGTGGCAAAGTTTGGGGTCACGAGCTCCGGAGTAAATGCTCCCACCGCTGGTCCGGAGCCGGGAGTGACAAACGTCAACGCTCCCGCTGTCTGGGCATTGGGTTTCACTGGGCAGGGAATAGTGGTCGGCAACGAAGACACCGGCATGCGCTGGGACCACAATGCGTTGAAACCCAAGTATCGCGGTTGGAACGGAACCACCGCCGATCACAATTTCAACTGGCATGACGCGATTCATTCAGGCGGCGGCAGCTGCGGCGCCAATGCCGTGGCGCCCTGCGACGATTTTGGACATGGCACTCACACCACCGGGACAACCGTAGGGGATGACGGCACCGGTGATCAGGTCGGCGTAGCTCCCGGCGCGAAGTGGATCGGTTGCCGCAACATGGATCAGGGAAACGGGACGCCCGCCACTTACACCGAGTGCTTTCAGTTTTTCATCGCGCCGACTGACCTGGCCGGCAACAATGCGAACGCTGCGTTGCGTCCCCACGTGATCAATAACTCTTGGGGGTGCCCGGCCAGCGAAGGCTGCACCACCGGCACTGAGTTGGAAACTATAGTCAATAACGCCCAGGCGGCTGGCATCTTTGTCGTAGTCTCCGCGGGGAACAGCGGGCCAAGTTGTTCTACTGTGCAGGATGCGCCGGCGTTCTACAATGCCTCGTTTTCGGTTGGGGCGATTGACAGCACCAACACGCTGGCAAGCTTTAGTAGTCGCGGCCCTGGCACGCTCGCCCCGAATTTGCTGAAGCCGAATATTTCCGCTCCCGGCGTCAGTGTCCGTTCAACCACCCGCACCAGCGTCAGTAGTTTTGGCAGCATGAGCGGCACTTCGATGGCTGGGCCACACGTTGCCGGTGTCGTAGCATTGCTCTGGTCGGCGCGGCCTGCCTTAGTGCGCAACATCGTGGCCACCAAGTCGATCTTGCAGAGCACCGCAAATCCTGCGGTGACAGTTACACCACAAACTTGCGGTGGTACACCATCGACGCAGATCCCAAACAATTCGTTTGGCTACGGTCGTGTTGATGCCCTCGCTGCATATAATGCGTCGGCACCTACGGCGGCTGGGGCCATCGTCAGTGGACAGATCACCACTACACAGGGACTACCGCTGGCTGGCGTGACGATTCAGATGACCGGTGAGACTTCGCGAAAGACGATCACCGACAGCGAAGGCAACTATTATTTTGCGGGTGTTGAGGCCAACAAGTTCTACACGGTTATTCCCGTGCGAGTGAATTATGCCTTCAGCCCAGACGACCGTTCATTCTCGGTCTCTGGCAACAAGACAGATGCAGTTTTCACCGCCAGCCTCAACCCAAGTGCGCTGGAAAATCCAGTTGACTCGCCTGACTACTTCGTGCGCCAACACTACCTCGACTTTCTGGGACGAGAACCCGATGAAAGTGGGTTCACTTTCTGGAGCAATCAGATGCTCGAGTGCGGCGGCGATGCGGGTTGCGCTGAACGCCGACGTAGCAACGTTTCGGCAGCCTACTTTCTGTCAATCGAGTTTCAGGAGACAGGCGGACTGGTGGACGGACTCTATCGAGCCAGCTATGGCCGTCGGCCATTTTATGCCGAGTTCATGCCTGACGCCGCGGCAGTGGCCCACGACGTGGTCGTCGGTCGCGGTGGCTGGCCTGAGCTATTGGAAACAAACAAACAAGCTTTTGTCTCAGCCTGGGTCGAGCGGGCGGCTTTCCGAAGCGCGTACGATGGACTAACTAACGACACTTTTGTCGATAACTTGATCTCAAACACGGAAGCCAGCTTCAACGGAGATCGCGAGGCGCTGGTACGCGGCCTGAACCAAGGCACCATGACGCGAACTGCGGTTCTGCGCCAGCTTGTGGAGAACGAAGGATTTATCCGCGCGAAGGCCAGGCAAATGTTTGTGATGATGGAATACTTTGCTTACCTCCGGCGAGACCCGGACCCGAGTGGTTATCAGTTTTGGCTCAGCAAGCTAAACCAGTTTGATGGCAACTTCGATCAGGCGGAGATGGTCAAGGCATTTATCATGTCAGGTGAGTACCGCGCCCGCTTTCCGAGGTAACTGCTGACCCTGAAGCGATTACATCATGGGTTTTCCATATGTCGCTGAAAATTTCTCATTAGCCATTTGCAGCACACCGCGAGCCTTTAGTGGCAATGGAATATGACAAGTGAAAAATGTGAATGGAAAGTCTCGGTCTTGATCCGCAACCTAGGGCCAACCAAATTCTAACAGCCACCCCCGCTGGACAGCCTCACAGTCGCGTGTTAACTTACTTCGCTAGTTAATCTTAGCGGTAGCCGTAATAGACGGATTTCTGCTGTTCTGGAGGACCATTTTTAGCAGTGCCATTAGCCAAAGAAACGAAAGTACAGATTCTTAGCGATTTTCGGAGCCATGAGACAGATACAGGCTCACCACAGGTTCAGGTAGCTTTGCTCAGCAAGCGGATCAACGAGCTAACCGAACACTTCAAAATCCATAAAAAGGACAATCACTCGCGGCGCGGTCTGCTCAAGATGGTCTCGCAGCGCAGGAGTTTGCTGGATTATTTGAAGCGCACAGACATTGAACGCTACCACGAGGTAGTGACTCGTCTCGGCCTTCGCCGGTAATAGACCGATATAGAAAGTGTAACGAGAAACTTCGAATCTCAGATTTCCAAAGCCCACGTCTATCGAAGGGCTTGCCCAAGGTGCCGAACGTGACGGCGATACTCCCAAAGCAAGCAGACGTGTTCGGCCAGAGCGCAACGCACAAAAGGCGGCAGAGCTTCACGGATATGAGGCTCTTGCCGCCTTTATTGTTATTGCACTCTGCATAGTCCCGCGACGCTTCACGTGGCGTTTGGTCGCGGAAACAAGGCCCCAGGACGATATAACCTGGGATTGAAAATTTATTCTAAACACAGCGAGGCGCACGAGACGCTCGCGAGTCTGAGTAAGCTCAGGCAATTGTCCGAAGGAGACAAAACAAGATGACAGTTAAGAAATACCTCAAAGAGTCAATAAAGTTGGGCGATAAGGATTTGACGGTTGAGACCGGCAGAGTCGCCAAACAGGCAGATGGTTCAGTCGTCATTCAGTATGGTGACACGATGTTGCTGGTGGCGGCGGTAGGCGCGGCGACGACGCGAGAAGGAATCGACTTCTTCCCGCTCACGGTGGAGTATCGTGAAGCAAATTACGCGGCCGGCCGCATTCCCGGAAACTATTTCCGACGTGAAGGACGGCCCACCGAGAAAGAAACCCTCACCAGCCGCTTGATCGATCGGCCTTGCCGACCACTATTCGCCGAAGGTTACCGAAATGAAACGCAGGTGATCGCCAGCGTTATTTCCGCTGACCCCGACAACAATCCCGACGTTATTGCTATAACGGGGGCGTCATGCGCGCTTTACCTTTCGGACATCCCCTTCATGAACCCAATCGCCGGCGTGCGCATCGGGCTGATTGATGGACGCTACATTATCAACCCCACTTACGACGAAACGCGCGAATCGCGTTTGAACTTGATTGTGGCCGGTACTGAAGAAGCCATAGTGATGGTTGAAGCGGGCGCTTCGGAAGTTTCGGAAGAGATCATGGTTGAGGCGCTCATGCTCGCCCACAAGGAAATTAATCGCCTTTGCCGCTGGCAGAAGGAGCTATATAAAGCGCTCGACATTCAGAAGCGTGAAGTGGTTCCGCCGGTTTTGGACGAAGCGATGTTGGCCGAGACTCAAACAAACTTCGGCGAGCGTTTACGCGTCGCCATGAATACCACCAGCCAGGAAAAGCGCGACAGTTATGCGGCCGTTGACGCCCTGAAAAAGGAAGCCGTCGAAGCTCACCCGGAGGATCAACCCGAGAAGAGACAGATGGCGAAGAAGGTTTTCGATCATCTCAAGGAAACTGTTTTTCGTGACGATATTCTCAATAGCCGTCGCCGTCCCGATGGTCGCCGGTTTTCCGAAATTCGGCCAATCAGTTGTGAAATTGGTTGGTTACCGCGCGCCCATGGTTCCGCACTTTTCACTCGCGGTGAAACGCAGGCACTCGTCACTACCACGCTCGGCACAAAAGAAGACGAGCAGTTTATGGACGACATCGAGAAGGGTGAGGTCAAGCGCCGCTTTTTGCTTCACTACAACTTCCCGCATTACTCAGTCGGTGAAGTTGGACGGTTTGGTTCTTCGAGTCGGCGTGAAATTGGTCATGGTGCGCTGGCCCGTCGCGCGATCGAGCCAGTTCTGCCGGATCAGGCGGATTTCCCGTACACACTTCGCATAGTTTCAGACATTACCGAATCGAATGGGTCGTCATCGATGGCCAGCGTTTGCGGCGGTATTCTCTCGCTGATGGACGCGGGCGTGCCGCTGAAAGCTCCGGTGGCGGGTGTCGCGATGGGATTGGTAATGGAAGGTAACAAGTATGCGATCCTAACGGACATCGCCGGCGCCGAAGACCACTACGGCGACATGGACTTCAAAGTCACCGGCACGAAAGAAGGCATCACAGCCTTGCAGATGGACATCAAGATCGCCGGTATCAACGCCCAAATCATGGCCGAGGCGCTCGAGCAGGCAAGGAAAGGCCGACTCTACATTCTTAGCGTGATGGAGCAGGCGATTGCCGAACCACGTGCGGATATTTCGGCACACGCACCGCGAATCATCCAGATCAAGATCAATCCGGACAAAATTCGCGACGTCATCGGACCAGGCGGGAAGATGATCAGGTCGTTGGTGGAAGAAACCGGCGCCAAGATCGACGTCTCTGACGATGGCACAATCTCCATAGCCACTGCGAGCGGTGAGGCCGCCGAGGCTGCGGTCGCCCGCATTCGCGGCATCACGGCTGAAGCTGAGATTGGTCAGACCTATGTGGGCACCGTGTCCCGCATCGTGGACTTTGGTGCGTTCGTGGAAATCTTTCCCGGCACAGACGGACTGCTGCATATCTCTGAAATCGCGGATCGCCGCGTCAAAGACGTGCGAGACGAGTTGAAAGAAGGCCAGCAGATCATCGTCAAGTGCATAGGGAAGGAAGGCAATAAGATTAAGCTTTCCCGAAAAGCTGTCTTACGCGATGAGGACCGCAAAGCCGAGGCGGCCAATGCTGGCGACTCGGTAAGCACCCACGACGCCGACTAATTGTTGGCTTGCGGATCTTGAACTTCAGATCTGTAATTTGAGAACTTGAGGGGGTTTGTACCTACCGCAAACCCCCATCATTTCAATCAGTTTAGAAACCTCAAGATTCCTCACTGAAATTGGAATCCCCTCTGCATTAAGCATCTTTCCCTATCAACCAACAGAACCGTCAGCGGGGTTTCAGACGAAACCAAAGCATTTCTGGGGCTTCCACACGACGGCCAAAAAGTTTAAACGAGTAACCCCTTTTCCAGCCTCTGCTTGGGAAAGATACGAGGAGGAACTTCAATCCAATGATGAGTCGAGCTTTTCGCCCCATTGCCGCGATCCTCGCCGTCTTGCTAGTAACTGGTGCGCCGACACATGCGGCACCGGTGGCTATCAGCGAGGTGATTCAGGTAATCGGCAGCTACCAAAATCCTCCCGAGCTTCGGCTCCACAGCGTTTCCCAAACTGCGAACTCCTCAGTGGATGAAACAGAGGGACCTTCGCCAGTGGCTTCGGCTTCACAGAAGTCAGCGGCAGGCGAAGTTACCGAAATTCCTGACACGTCTACGGGCGACGTCGTGACTGCCGACTCGGCTGACACTCTTTTAGCAGGTGTCGCAGTAACAGCTGATCCGCAAGCTGGTGTTGACGTCGTCGATCAGGGAGACGTCGAAGGCACAATTTGCGACTGCGGTGAGATAACAGTGCCGGGCGGCGGCTTTCCGAAGTGGCCCCTGCTGTTCCTGGCTGCGATACCATTTTTCTTCATACATGGTTGCGACCGCTGCGACACGCCTACGCCGCCGACAACTCCTCCTGGCACTCCAGAGGTTCCTGAGCCCACATCGCTCCTGCTGCTCGGTTCAGGGCTGGCAGCGTTCGGCGCTGGACTGCGTCGTCGGTATGCCCGAGGGAAACTGGAAAGCCAGATTCAGTACACGGAGGAGGGCTAATCAAAATGTTGAGAGCAACACCTAAGCACCGAACCTACGGTAAACTCGCCCTCGCTGCACTCCTGGCGTTTACATTTTGCCTGGCCCACCCGACTGCCAGCGTCTATGCCAAGAAGCGGAAGCTGGCGAAGTATGGATCGATAAAGATTCTGAGTACTCCCGGTGGTTTACCTATTGAGATCGATGGAAGGTCGGAAGGTCTAACAACCACCGACTACCGTGCCTTTGATCGCGACCCCGGATTGCATACGGTCGTGATCACTTTGCCGAACGGCCAAAGGTGGACTCGTGAGATTGATCTGGCACCCGGTCGCATCAAGTGTTTGGCGATCAACTCCAAGTTCTCGCCGCCGGTAGTCACCTCTCCTTGCCCATATCCCGTAAGCCTCTCAGTTGACGCGGAGGTCAACGAAGGAGAGGTAATAACTTTCACGTCGGACACAGCTTATAGCGGCAACGCACTGCTTAACTACAGCTGGAGCTTGAGTCCAAGCACTGCCAAGATTCAAACCAGTGTCGGCAATCGGATTACTGTTGATTCTACCGGTCTTGGCGGCCAGCGCGTCACGGCAACGGTAGTAGTGGATGATGGCTCGGGCGAGTCTGCCTGCCGTCAAACCGCACAGGCTTCAACTTTCGTGCGACCACCGGAACACCACGAACATCCGTCGCGGTTGTATGACGTTTGTTGCAGTTGCACATTCGACAATCAAAAAGCTCGTCTCGACAACCTTGGGGTTGAGCTGCAAAACGACCCGACTGCTACAACCTACGTAATCGCTTACGGCGGACGCAGCAGCCGCATCGGACAGGCAGATTTGCTCGCTGCCCGCGCCCGCGACTACCTGGTGGCGGAGCGGGGAATCGACCAGTCTCGCATTACCGTGATGAACGGAGGCTTCCGCGAGGAAGACTGTGTCGAGTTGTGGATCATTCCCAGTGGAGCTACAACTCCGCAGGCCACACCGACAGTGCAGCCGGGAGACGTCAGGCCGGCCGCCCCAGCTCGTCGCGCCAGACGTAGACGAGGCAGAAACTAACCGCGCGAATTCCTAAGCGCTTCAATCCAGAAGGAGGCAAGGCCCCAGGGTCTTGTCTCCTTTTGTTTTTGCGCGACCGCTGTCTTGGTTGACGACCTTTTGAGCGTGTGGTAACAATCTCTAAGAGCCCCCTGATTACTTTTAACGTTCCCCACGCAAACAGAAGGAGTCGTTTTATGGGAGACAATGGTGGTGGTGGCGGCAGCGCGGGTGTTGTCGCAGTCCTGGTGATCTTCGTGATTGTGATCCTGGCCCTGGCCGTTGTTTTTAGAGGACGCTTGTTCGGCGGTGGCGGCACCCAGAAGATTAACGTTAACGTCAGCGCTCCTGCGCCGGCGCCATCGAAGTAGGGAAATATTCGCAAGGCCAGTTGAAAGAAGGAGCGCCGCGGTGCTCCTTTTTTCTCGTTGAGTTTCAGTTTTAGCTGTTTACCATTTACTATTTACGCTTCACGCTTATGACAGCTCCAAACATCGAAACCATAGTTTCCCTCGCCAAGCGGCGCGGGTTTGTCTTTGCTTCCTCGGAAGTCTACGGCGGCCTCGGCAGCGCCTGGGACTATGGTCCGCTCGGCGTCGAGCTTTGCAACAACGTGAAGCAGGCCTGGTGGCGTTGGATGGTCTATGAACGTGATGACATTGAAGGGCTCGACTCTTCAATCATTCTGAACCGTCTCGTGTGGAAATATAGTGGGCACGAGGAGACTTTTAGCGATCCTTTAGTTGATTGTCGCGATTGCAACAGTCGCTTACGAGCCGACAAATTGGTCGACGGAAAATGTCCGGAGTGTGGTTCAAAGAATCTGACCGACCCACGTCCGTTCAACCTGATGTTCCAAACGCACGTCGGCGCCACGGCGGAGGACGATCTGTCATCGCTGGTCTATCTCCGTCCGGAGACAGCGCAGGGTATCTTTATTAACTTCGCCAACGTCCTGACTACCAGTCGCCGCAAGCTGCCGTTTGGCGTTGCCCAGATCGGCAAGTCGTTTCGTAACGAAGTCACGCCCGGAAACTTCATCTTTCGCACGCGCGAGTTTGAACAAATGGAGATGGAGTATTTCGTTAAACCGGGCGAAGACGAGCAGATGCATCAGGAGTGGATTGATGCTTGCTTCAACTGGTTCACCACTCTTGGCATCTCGGCTGACAACCTGAGGTTGTATGAACAGCCGAAGGACGAACTGGCACACTATGCCAAGCGCACCGTGGATATTCAGTATCGTTTCTTCCCGGAACGTGGGGAAGCAGAGCGCCAGTGGGACGAATTAATGGGCATCGCGAATCGTACTGACTTTGACTTGCGGATCCATTCAAAGAAACCGGAAGACGCTGAAGGCAAACGTCTGAATCCCGATTCGACGGAGGACCAATCTTACTTTGACGAAGCGACAAAACAGCGTTTTTATCCATACGTGATCGAGCCGGCGGCTGGCGTCAATCGCACGGTGCTCTCCGTCTTAATGGATGCTTATACGGAAAAGACGAACGACAAGGGCGAGATGCGCGTGATCTTGAAACTTGCGCCATCATTGGCGCCGATCAAGGCCGCGGTCTTACCACTGGCGAAGAACAAGCCCGAAATCGTCGCGCTTGCGAAAACGATCAAGAAGACCTTGCAGCCGTCGCTGCGCGCGGTCTACGACGACACGGGCGGCATTGGAAAACTCTACGCTCGTCAGGATGAGATTGGAACGCCGTTTTGCGTGACCGTCGATCATCAATCGCTTGAAGATGAGGCTGTGACTGTCCGCGATCGCGATACCTGGGAACAGGAGCGCGTCAAAATCGCGGAGCTTCCGGAATATTTGTTGAAGAGACTGAAAACATCGTTTCGAGTTTCAAGTTTCAAGTTCGACGGTCAGCCGTCTTGATCGAAGCCAAACTTGCAACTTTAAACTGAGTCTGAGTTATGCCTGTAGTAAAAAAACGTAACGAACAGACCGAGAGCCGGCTGCTGCTTGAATCAGACGACCCCGTTGAGTTGCCGCCTGCTGAAATTAATGACGGCGACGTGCTGGTGCAGTTTGATCAGTTTAGGCCTTACACCTCAGAGTTGCTGGAAGAATTACGCGACGGCTGTACTGCCGAGCCGGTTGCCGTGATGAATGATGGTTCGACGTTTGCCATCCACGGTGACACGCGAACCTTCTGGGTCAAACTCTGGCACGCCGCCGGCACCGAGATGACCAAGATCGAACGCGCGCAAGTTATCAGTTGTCTACCCTTAACACGCGGCGTGCAAATCCTCGTCGAATCCCCTGACGACCAAGTCTGACCTCGCGATCCGCATACAGAAATCAGGCGCTTCTTCACTGGGACCGCAGGCGTCCCGCCCGCCTTTCTGAGGTCGCCATCCGCTTACAGAATGTGAGGCCGCTTCCTCACTGGGACCGCGGGCGTCCCGCCCGCCTCAAGCAACAAGTTCACTCATCGCACGGTTGAAACCTGATAAGTTCATCGCTGTTGCATTCAACGCGGGCGGGCGGGACGCCCGCGGTCCCAGAGAAGAACTGGCCTCGCAATCTGCAAGCGAAGGCCAACGCGAGACAGTCCAACAAAGATTCTTTATTGACTTTGGACATTGGACATTGGACATTGGACTCCCATGTCTGCAATTCCCGAAAAAGTTATCGACCTGGCCCAGTCGGTTCGCGACGCCGGCGGTCGCGCCTTGCTTGTCGGCGGTTGTGTTCGCGACCTGCTGATGGGTGGAGAGCCGAAGGATTGGGACCTGGAAGTTTACGGTATTCAGCCCGCCGACTTGCGGGACCTGCTGGATCAGTTTGGCCCAGTGAACGTCGTTGGCGAGGCCTTCACAGTTTACAAGTTGGGTGCAGATCTGGACGTCTCTCTGCCGCGCCGTGAGCGAAAGGCAGGTCAGGGTCATCGCGCATTTGTTATTGAAGGCGATCCTTTCATGACGATCGAAGACGCCACGCGGCGTCGTGACTTCACCGTTAACGCAATTCTTCAGGATCCGTTCAGTGCTGAAGTGGTTGATCCGTTTCATGGCCGGGAAGACATCGATAACAAGCTCCTGCGAGCAGTTTCGGTGGAGACGTTTGCCGAAGACAGCCTCCGTGTCTTGCGTGCGGCTCAGTTTGCCGCTCGCTTTGAGTTTGTTGTCGAGCCGGAAACGCTGGGGCTCTGTCGCACGATCAACTTGGCTGACCTTCCGGCCGAGCGTGTTTGGGGCGAGATTGAGAAGCTCTTGCTGCGCGCTCACCGCCCTTCTGTCGGGTTGCAGTGGCTGCGCGATCTCGGCGCCATCGAACAACTATTCCCCGAGCTGCAAGTCTTGATCGATGTGCCCCAGGATAAAGAGTGGCATCCGGAAGGCGATGTTTTTGTTCACACGCAACTGGTGTTGGATCGAGCTCGGGAACTGATCGACGACTTGTCTTATGCGAAACAAGTAACGGTGATGCTCGCGGCCCTTGCGCACGACTTTGGCAAGCCTGCCACCACCGAGTTTCTTGAAGGACGTTGGCGTTCGCGTGGACATGAAGAGGCCGGGCTCGCTCCCGCGGTGAGCTTTCTCGATCGGCTGAATATTCATACGCTCGATGGCTACGACGTGCGCGCCCAGGTTGTCGCGCTCGTGCGAGATCATCTGAAGCCCGGCGAATTCTTCAAGAAGCGCGACGAGGTTGGCGATGGCGCGTTTCGTCGGTTGGCGCGTAAGTGTGAATTGGATTTGCTTTACCGGGTCGCGACGGCTGACTCACTGGGGCGCAATGCTCCCTGGGTGCCGCGCGAACAGTGGTACGACTCCGAAGCGCAGGAGTGGTTTATTCGGCGGGCAAGGGAACTGGCAGTCGAGCAACAGCCACCGGCGCCGCTATTGTTAGGGCGACACTTGCTGGAGCTGGGTTTAACGCCCGGCCCAAGAATTGGTGAAATCACAAAAGCAGTTTACGAAATGCAGCTGGACGGCCGCGTACGCAATCTCGATGATGCAAAAACGCTTGCGTGCCAAATATTATCCACAGATTCCGCAGATTACGCAGATTCAGATTAACTGCTGGTAAGATCAATGCGTGATCAACAATCTCCTTGAGAACGATCCAAGAACCTATTCAATCATTGGAGCGACGATGGAAGTTCATCGCCAATTTGGGTGTGGCTTTCTGGAGCCAGTTTATCAGGAAGCCTTAGCCTTCGAGTTTACAGATCGAAACATTCCTTTCGTGCGAGAGCCCAAACTGCCTTTAGCGTACAAAGGTCAATCCCTCAACACGAAATACTCCCCAGACTTCATTTGTTTCAATGCTGTGGTCGTTGAGTTAAAGGCGCTGGCCAGAATGAGCGGAACCGAAGAGGCTCAGGTCATTAACTATCTGAAAGTGACGGGTCACAAAGTTGGCTTGCTACTCAACTTTGGCAGACGGAGTCTGAAACACAAGCGCTTTGTCTTAACAAAATCTGCGTAATCTGTGTAATCTGCGGATAAATGCTGATCTGGATCATTGCTAGGAGTCGATAATCTTCGGCACTGAATCGCCAAAGATGTATCCCAGTGTCTTATAGATGAGCTTCGCCGTTAGGAAGCTCGGAGAATTATTGCCAGGAGCCGTAGACAGCTCCGTCACATCCATTCCGACGATGCGCTTTTTCTCGGCCGCTTTCTTGATTAACAAAACTACGTCGTACCACATCAGCCCGCCGGGCTCAGGAGTTCCCGTGGTGGGAATCAAGCTCGGGTCAAAGCCATCGACATCTATCGTCAAATAAACATCTTCAGTGAGACTGGCCACCGCGTCCTCGATCCACGCGGTGTGTCCCACGATATCCTTGGCATAGAACACCTTAGTTGGCAGCGAAGGAATCACGCGCGCTTCTTCAGCAGACAATGACCGAATGCCAACCTGAACTGCCGGACAAAACTCCAAAACCCGACGCATCACCGAAGCGTGACTGTGTGGTGTCCCATCGTATTGATCGCGCAGATCGGCGTGGGCATCTATCTGAAGCACGGATAGATTTGGATAGACGTCTTTATGCGCCTTGATCACCGGCGCGGAGATTGAATGTTCGCCACCCAACATGCAAACAAACTTGCCAAGCTTGAGTAACCGCTGAGCTTCATCATAGAGAGCCGGCATCATTTCGTCTGCTTCACGATCCGCATCGATCGCCGGCAGAGTATGGATGCCGATGCGGGCGGTCTCACCGCCAACCTCCTCGTCATATAGTTCCACGTTTCGCGAGGCATCGATGATCGCGTGCGGTCCATCCTTGGTGCCCACACCGTAGCTGACGGTTTTTTCAAACGGCACCGGCCAGATCAGCACTTTCGCGTGATCAAAATCCGCCATCGTTTCATTCAGACCGCCAAAGTTAAAAGGTAGATTTTCGGATTCGCTCATGTTGCCTCGATCTTATATGAAAAAGTCCAACGTCCAAAGTCCAAGGACCAAAGTCCAAAGTCCGAGTAACAACGTTCGGATTTACTTCACGGTCGAGCGTTCAACTTCGAATTGCGGCCATTGGGCCTTGGACTTTGGACATTGGACTCTTGCTTTTGGACTGGTTAAGATGTTCGTTCTTTTTCACCTGAAAATTCAAAAGAGAGACCCCAATGATTGAATTCGAGTTAACAGACGACCATCGAGCGCTGGTGCAAACGGTGCGCGAGTTTGCGCAGAAAGAGGTTGCGCCTTACATCAAGGAGTGGGACGAGAAACAAGAAGTTCACCCCGAAGTTCTGAAGAAGATGGGTGAGCTAAACCTGCTGGGTGTTTGCATCCCGGAAGAGTATGGCGGCGCCGGCTTTGATTACATTTCGCTCGGGTTAGTTTGTGAAGAACTGGAAGCCGTGGACACGTTTCTGCGCGTGGTGATGTCGGTCCATACCGGATTGAATTCGCTGACGCTGCTCACCTGGGGCAGCGAAGAGCAAAAGCAAAAATATCTGGTGCCGCAAGCTAAGGGCGAGAAACTCGCGACCTATGGACTAACCGAGCCGGGCGCTGGATCGGATGTGGTGGGTTCACGATCCACGGCCCGCCGCGAAGGCGATGAGTATGTGCTCAACGGCGAGAAGATGTGGATTAGTTTGGCAGATGTTGCCGACAACTTTTTGTTTTTCTGCTGGACCGACGAAGATAAGCGCCGTAATCGCGACCACTCCGGCATGTCGTGTTTCATAGTGGAGCGGAGCATGAAAGGTTTCACTTCCGGATCGATTCACGGCAAGCTGGGCATTCGCGCCGGCAACACCGGATATTTTTCGCTGCAGGACGTGCGCGTGCCGGCGGCGAATCTTGTCGGTGAAGAGGGTGAAGGATTCAAGATTGCAATGTTTGCACTCGAGCAGGGGCGTTACACGGTTGCTGCAGGCGCCACGGGCGTTATCCGCGCGTCGCGCGATGCTTCAGTTTCTTATGCACTCGAACGTGAGACGTTTGGGACTAAGATTGCAAACCACCAACTCGTCAAGCAAAAAATTGCCGAGATGGAAGCCGATTATCAAATGTCGCATCTGCTTTGCTTGCGCGCGGGTTACCTGAAGAATACTGGGCAACCCAACGGGCGCGCGACGAGCCTGGCGAAGTGGCAGGCGACGATTCGAAGCGAGAAGGCGGCGTCGATGGCGATCGAAGTGCACGGCGCTAATGGTTACTCAAACGACTATCCCGTCGAACGCTACTTGCGAAACTGCAAGGCTGCGATCATTTACGAGGGCACGCGCGATATCCACACGCTGATGCAGGCCGATTGGGCGCTGGGTTTGAAAAACGAAAAGGCCGCGCGCAAGACGCTGCCGCCCTGGAAACAGTAGGACAGACATTCCTGTCTGTCCGATTTTCAATCCAAAACAAGAAGAGGACAGGCAAGAATGCCTGTCCTACTTTCTCGCCTCGAAGATGCGGTTAAATGGAGTTTCGGTCGCGCGGCGAAAGTCTTTGAAGCCGCCGGCCAGCACCACTTCACGAATAGCTGATTCCGGAGCGACTGCTCCCAGCGCCGGTCCATCTTGGGCCAACGAGTTTGAAGTGCAGCAAAGCGTCGAAGCGCCGGAGAAGGTGCGGCCAATGATGTTGAAGTTTTCCTCGACTGTATTTCCCGCCATTGGTTCGACAATCAAAGCGCTGCCATCCTTAGCCAACACTTCAGCCGCACGCTTGCAAGCGCCGACCGGATCGCCCATGTCGTGCAGACAATCGAAGAACGCGACCATATCAAACTGTTCATCGGGTATTTCACTCGCATTCGCAATTGCAAACGTAACCCGATCAGAAACGCCGGCATCAGCAGCGCGTTGACGCGCCGTCGCGATCGACTTCTCGTGATTGTCGAAACCCCAAAAGCGTGAGTTGGGATATGCCTGCGCCATGATGACGGTTGAAGAACCATGGCCACAGCCAATGTCCGCAACTTTGCCGCCCGCTTTCAATTTCTCTTCGATACCGGTGAGCGAGGGAATCCACGTGGCAATCAAATGTGCAGCATAGCCGGGACGGAAGAATCGTTCGGTGCCAACGAACAAGTCGGGGTCGTGTTCACCCCAGAGCATTCCGCCGCCATTCTTAAAATGATCTTCGATCCGATTGACAGCACTTGTCATCGCCTTGATGACGTAAAACCCGCCGCCGACATAGAAAGGACTCGACTCATCGGTCAGGGCCATTGCCTGCTCGGGAGACAAGGAATAACGCCCGTTGCCGGCGTCGTAATCGAGATAGCCGCTGGCTGCCTGATTAATAAGCCACTCGCGAACGTAACGCTCGTTGGTTGAAGTTTTCGCCGCGAGCTCCGCTGGTGTTGCAGCTTCGCCGGAAGCCAGCGCTTTGTAGAGTCCCAACTTCTGGCCGATGTAGACCAGGGAACAACTCAAGGCAGCGCCGAAATCTCCGACGACCTTACCCAGGAACTCATGCATCTTGTCTTCATTGATTGGTGCGGGCGTGACTGTAGACATAATTGCCTCCTCAGATTAGCTAAAGTTGTGTAAATGTCGGGAAAGATTTTCGACGTTTCTACGACAGGGGTGGATGCCAAGTCAACTGTTTGGAGTGCAGTGACAGTTCACCACACCCCAGGCAGGTCATCCTCAGTTAGTGCGTACGGTGTGCGCGACGATCCAATCGCCGATTGTTTGCAGCGCGATTGGCGCGAGTGTCTCCTCAATCTGAGCATACTCGGACGGCGCGCCGGTCCGGGTTGTTTGAAACAAATGATTCAGATCGGGCAGCAGCACGATCTTGTAGTCCTTGTTGCCGGCATCTTTCAATGCCTGCTCAATCCCTTCGAGATCTTCCTTTGGCGGCACTTGCAGATCCTTCTCGCCATTTATGGCCAGCACGGGCACGTGTACCTTCATCAACGTCGGCCGCGGATCGTAGTTAAGGAAATAGCGAAACCAGGCAGTGGCCCAGACAGCATTCTGCGCGTCGGCAGTGGTCACTTGCGCATCCAGCTTCTTTCTCGCGGCCTCAGCTCTTTTGACGGCTGCTTCGTGCAGTTTCTGCCTGGCAACAGCATCGTCCTTTTCCTGCATGACAGTTGCCATCAACTTTTCGCCTTCGGCCAGTGAGCCCTCGACCTCTTTCTGACACTCAGCTGACGCGATCAGGGCTATTTGCTTCGACAACAACTTTGCTCCAGAGATACCAGGACCCGCCATCAAAACTATGAAGGCAACGTCATTCGATTTCGCTGCGGCCATCGGCGCCGCCATCCCGCCCTCGCTATGACCTATCAGCCCGATCTGTTTGGCGTTGATCTCTTTGCGCGTTTTCAAAAACTCCACGCCGGCAAGCGCATCGTCAGCGTAGTTCTCGGTCGTATCATTAGGTCCTCCTTTTGATGTACCACCCATGCCGCGATCGTCGGCACGCAAGACGGCGATGCCACGACGCGTGAGGTAATCCGCCAGCACCAGGAACGGCTGATGACTAAGCAGCGACTCGTTGCGATCCTGCGAACCGGAACCGGTGATCAAAACGACGGCGGGGAAGGGACCGTTGCCGGGCGGTAGCGTCAGCGTCGCGGCCAGCTTTACATGATCCCGCTTATTTTCGTACGAGACTTCTTCTTCCGTATAGGGATAAGGCTTCTTCGGAGTTTGCGGACGGTTGAGCGCCAACTGCGAAGCGTCAGTGACCCGCTTGAAATCCAGAGGCAACACGCCAACCTGAGTAAACAGTCCCGTGAATTGCGCGCTGTCTTTGCTGAATGTCCCGACATAGGAAGCGCTGAGAGCCGTCATTTCAAACTTCAGTGTGCCGTCCTGAAATGTGATGGTGTCCACGGCGAGGTCTTTAGCGTTTTGATCGAGGCTGTCTACTGTTGCCTTGAGTTTACCGTCGGGAGACTTGGAAATCTTCAGCACGAGCCGCAGTTTGAAACCGCCCACGTCGAGCGCGCCAAACCAATTGCCCTCAATGCTTGGTGTTGATTGAAGCGAGCCGCTTGATCCAACCAAGGTGGGAACTCCTTGTATCACGCGCACGAGGTTTAACGGCATGGCCCTGCCCTGCGTAAACTCGCCCGTGAGTTGCGCTGCGTCTTTGCTGAGTGTCCCGACATAGGAAGCACTGAGAGCTTTCATTTCAAGTCTCAGCGTGCCGTCCTGGAAAGTGATCGTGTCCACGGCGATGTCTTTAACGTTTTGATCTGGGCTGTCTACTGTTGCCTTGAGTTTACCGTCGGGAGACCTGGAAATCTTCAGCACGAGCCGCAGTTTGAAACCGCCTACGTCGAGCGCACCCAGCCAACTGCCGTCAATACCCGGCGTTGCCTGCGACAATGCCGTTGAGGGTTCGCACGCGACCGCGGCACTAACTGCCGAGAGTTGCGGCGCAAATGACAGGCAAGCCAAGAAAACCAAAACTGATATTACGAAGCTTAGGATTCTGCGACGCATGAATGTGCTCCTGCTGCCGGCTGGTTGCTACCCAGGGTCTTGTTGATTAGTTTGATTCAGTCTCAATTTGATCTGGAAGATCGAGTGTTTCGGCAAGAGTCAGTTCCTGGTGACGCGCAATGGCGCGATCCACGGCGGCTTCGATCTCGTCGAGCTTGAACGGCTTGGGGAAATACGCGAACGCGCCAAGGTCGAGAAGTTCCTGGCCGTCGGCGCGATTTTCTGAACCGGGCATTCCGGATATCACTATCACCGGTGTCGTGGCGTAGTTGGCTTGAATATGTTGCAGGAGCGAGCGACCGCTCAGTCCAGGCATGGAAATATCGGTAATAACGGCGTCGTAGTTTTCAATCTCTAAGTAGGTCATGGCCTGCGCGGCACGATCCGCGGTATGACACTCGTGTGAGGCAGACAATAACTCGTGCAGCATGTCTCGCACGAGAGTATCGTCATCAACGATCAGCAAGGTTGCCATTAGATTGAGTTCTCCTATAGTGATGAGGTCAAGGCCAACAAAGTAAGGCGCATTCTAGCTGTCTTTGAAAGGCCACGCCAGGGTATTGTCGCGGCTTCAAGCCGGTCTGTGCTGAAGTTAATCCACAACTACAAATAACTTTCCTGCTCTGTTAGTATGAGTCTGCACTTCTTCAACTGGGAACGCTCCGGGACAATTAACGTTGTCGCAGCCAAAACTTCCGAATTCAGGAGAACTTAACAAGATGGGCCATGAGTTAAAGACAGAGCGCGAGCTGTCTCTGGATTTCTTGCGCGTATGTGAGGCGGCGGCGATTGCCGCAGCGCGCACGATGGGCCAGGGAGATCGCAAGTATTCCGACCACGTCGCGGTAGAAGCGATGCGCGAGGTTATGGACTCGGTGCCCATGCGCGGGCGAATTGTGATTGGCGAAGGTGAACGCGACGAAGCGCCAATGCTTTACATAGGCGAAGAAGTGGGTGGCGGTTACGGAGTTAGTGAAGACCTGGCGGAGTCGTGCCCGGAAGTTGATATTGCAGTCGATCCGCTCGAGGGGACAAACCTGTGCGCAGTTGGGGCCAATAATGCCATTGCGGTGTTGGCAGCCGCTGAACGCGGTGGTTTGCTAAACGCGCCGGATCTATACATGGACAAGATTGTAGTGGGTCCATCCTCGCGTGGGGTGGTGGATTTAGATGCGCCAGTTAAAGACAACCTCAAAAACATTGCGCGACGTTTGGGGCGCGATGTCGAAGATTTGACGGTGATAGTTCTCGATCGCTCGCGTCACCAGAAGCTGATCGCTGACGTTCGCGAAGCCGGAGCGCGTATTCGGCTGATTGGCGACGGCGATCTTTCCGCCGGCATCTCGGCGGCAGTCGCAGGCACAAACATTCACGCGCTGGTGGGAATTGGCGGCGCGCCAGAGGGCGTAATTACGGCTGCGGCAATGAAGTGTCTGAATGGCGAAATACAGGCGCGACTGGTTTTCGATCCTGAACTCCTTGGCGTTGACGGAAGAAAGGTGCCGCAGAAAGACAAGGTGTTGGAGCGCTTGGAGTCAATGGGGATAACGGACGCGAACAAGATCTACGACACAAACGATTTGGCGCCCGGCAGGAAAATCATTTTCGCGGCCACTGGAGTTACCGATGGTGCGCTGTTGAAAGGGGTCAGGTTTTTTGGCGCCGGCAAGCGAACCCATTCACTGGTCATGACCACCGAGTCGCGACACATTCGCTTTGTTGACACCTTGCATATTGAGGGTGGGCCAGACACGGTTATTCGATTTTAGACTTCCGATTACCGAATGCGGATTCGACTTCTGCGAAATATGTCGGATTGCAAATCCGCAGTTCGCAATCGAAAATCAGCAATCCAAAGATGTACGCTTCACCTGACAACTACATTCCGCAAAGCGTTTCTAATCGTCGCCCGCTTCTGATGTGGCTCGTCGCTGCCGCCGGTTCGCTGGTGATGGTATCGCTGATCCTGGGCGCTCCGTTGGCTCTGGCGACAGGCCATCCATTTTGGGGTCTCACGATCTACCACGCCTTCAGCTACGTTTGTCATCAAATTCCCGAACGCTCATTTTTCATCGCCGGACACCAGTTCGCGGTTTGCGCGCGCTGTGCCGGTCTCTATGCAGGTTTCACCGTTGCCACGCTTTTCTATCCGCTCCTTCGCTCTTTAAGGCAGACAGACGCGCCCCCGCGCCAGTGGCTTTTTCTGGCGGCCGCGCCACTCGCCATCGATTTCGCGCTTGGCTACTTCGGAATCTGGGAAAACACGCATTCTTCGCGCTTCGCAACTGGCGCGCTGCTCGGCGCGGTCTCAGTTCTCTATGTAATGCCCGGCTTAATGGACTTGAGCCTCCGAGAATGGGGAAAGGCCAGCAAACAATCGGCCCCCAGGTCCGCTACCGCCGTGCCGTCAGCAATGTTTACGACCAGTGCCTCTGCAGCGCCCAGCGACTACAGTGCACCACATCGCCGGATCTGACAGCGCGGCTATTTCGTATAAACCCAGCCTTCAGGTTAGAATCTTGCGCGCGCCGTTCGGGCCTTCCCGCACGGCGCTTTTCAAATTGAGAAGAGCCTTTTTTGAACGTGGCCAGGTGTTCACGCGAAGCAGAGAATTAGATCATGTTTTTTCAGGACACACAACCACCTTTTGGACCTACGCCGAATGAACTCTTCGCGCGTTACTTCCAGGATGTGACAAACAAAACCTGGGGCAACATTAGTCCGCTTTATCAGCTTGACGCGTTTGACTACACAATTCTCATCGCTTACTTCACCATCCTGACGGTGCTGGCAATTTACGGTGCCTATCGAATCAAACAAGTAATCGACTTCTGGCGTTATCGGAAATTTGTTCCCGAGCCGCTGGGCTCCTTCAGCGAAACAGATTTGCCGCTCATTACCGTGCAGCTCCCCTTGTTTAATGAGATGTATGTAGTAGAGCGACTGGTGAACGCAATTGCCGAGATCGACTATCCGCGCGACCGGCTGCAGATTCAAGTATTGGACGACTCCACCGACGAAACCGTAAAGCTCGCGGAAGCGACAGTTAAAAAATACCGCGCGCAGGGTTTTGACATTGAATACGTGCACCGTTCGGATCGCACTGGCTTTAAGGCCGGCGCGCTCGAAAACGGCATGAAAACAGCGAAGGGTGAACTGCTCGCCATTTTCGACGCCGACTTCGTTCCCAAGCCCGATTGTTTGCGGAAGCTGGTCAATTACTTTACTGACCCCATGGTGGGCTGTGCGCAAATGCGCTGGTCGCACATCAACGGCAATTACAATTTACTGACTCGCCTGCAGACCATCATGCTCGATGGTCATTTCGTGGTTGAACAAACCACGCGCAATCGCACCGGCGGATTTTTCAACTTCAACGGCACTGCCGGAATCTGGCGTCGCAAGGCAATCGCGCTGAGCGGTGGCTGGCAACACGACACGCTCACTGAAGATACCGATCTCAGTTTTCGCGCGCAGTTGATGGGTTGGAAATTTGTCTACCTGCTTGATGAAGATGCGCCGGCCGAGATTCCGGTGGAGATCAATGCCTTCAAGGCGCAGCAACGGCGTTGGGCCAAGGGCGTGATGCAAGTGGGCATTAAGCTTTACCCCAGGATTTGGCGGGCCCGCTTGCCATTGCGCGTCAAGCTGGAAATGTTTTTCCGGTTAACTGGAAACATCAGCTACCCATTGATGATTGTCGCTAGTTTTCTCCAGTTTCCCCTCCTGCTGGTTCGTTACAACCAGCCGTTCTATCACTTGATGATCGTCGATCTGCCGTTGTTATTTTTCTCTTCAATATCCGTCTTCCTTTTTTACGGAACCGCCGTTTGGTACCTTGACGAGCGGCGCTCGCCGCGAATGCTGCACCTGCCGCTGGTGATGGCGCTCGGCATTGGGCTGGCGTTTTCCAATGCGCGCGCTGTGCTCGAGGCTCTACTCGGGATCAAGAGCGAATTCGTGCGCACTCCCAAATATCAGGTCGAAAAGAACCAGGACGAAACCTGGAAACGTAAGAAGTACAAACGCAAGCGTGGCCTGCTGCCGCTGCTCGAGTTGAGTTTCTCAGTCTATTTCCTGCTGGCGATCCTCTACGCGATTAACCTGCATATGTGGGGCACGGTCCCATTCCTGCTGCTGTTTTTCTTTGGCTTCGGGTACATGGGTGTGATGAGTTTTCTGCAATCGTTTAGCGGTGGACGTCTGGCGGCGCTCTGGAAGCCCGTCACAAAACCTTCGATCGGCCGTTAGGATCTCGCTCAGCCCGCGCCAGATATCAGTTCACCTCTAGAAACTCATTTCCCTTTGCGCGAGATTTATCAACTTCTTTGTTGATCTCTCACTGCGTCTCCACTAGTATCGCAGCCACAATTCCATAACCTAAACTCCACGATTCGACGAGGTAAATCATGATTGCAACTGCACGCCCCTACGCTAGATTCTGCGCGTTAGTAGTTCTTAGTTTAGTTCTTGCCGTAACGGCGTTTGCTCAATCGCAAGCAACAACGGGAAACATTGAAGGCCGCATCGTTGATCCAAATGGTGCTGCGGTACCGGGTTCCACAGTCACGGCCACCAACCAACAAACCGGGCTGGAAAAAACTGCGACCTCTGACAGTGAAGGAAACTATCGCATAATCCTGTTACCGCCAGGCACGTATACCGTGCGAGCGGCCGGCCAGGGTTTCACGCAGTCGGAATTCCGCGACGTTGCCGTCACCGTTGGTAGCAAGACACCGCTCGACGTAGGCCTTTCGGTAGGCGGAACTAGCGGTGTTGTGACCGTTACCAGCGAAGCGCCGGTGGTCGAAACCACGCGCACCTCGGTGGCCACCACGATCAACCAGCGTTCGATTGAGAACCTGCCAATCAACGGTCGTAACTTTCAGGACTTCTCGACACTCTCGCCGGGTGTCATCCGCGATCCGCGCGGTGGCGACCTTTCGGTTGGCGGACAGCGCGGCACCTTCAACAGTCTGCAGGTTGATGGCGTTGACAACAACAACACCTTCTTCGGTCAGGCGCTCGGGCGCGGCGGCGTTCGGCCTCCTTACCAGTTTTCGGAAGAGTCAGTGCAGGAGTTTCAGGTTAACCAGAACGGCTTTTCAGCTGAGTTTGGCCGCGCCGGCGGAGCCGTAATAAATGTCGTAACCAAGTCAGGCACAAACGAGTTTCATGGCGGAGCGTTTGAATATTTCCGTGACGAATCACTGAACTCAAATGATCCCGTCACCAAAGCGAATGAATCGCGCCGCGGACAACCGAACAAGCGGTCGGCGTTAAGAATTAACCAGTTTGGCGCCCGTATCGGTGGACCAATCAACAGGAACAAAGCGTTCTTCTTCATTACCTACGATGGCCAGCGTGCCAACGTGCCCCAGGTGCTTGATGTGCCCAATCTCGCTACGGCGCCGGCCGGAGCGTTGGCGATTCTGACGCCGAAGCTAAATACCTATCCAGTGGGCCGCAAGCAGGATGTGTTGCTGGGGAAGGTAGACTTTGTAATTAACCCACAGAACCAGTTGACCTTCCGTTATAACCACCAGGGATTCACCGGCGTCAATAATGAAAATAATGGCACCCTGAGCGTTCAGGAACATTCGGGTAACAGTCTCGTCAAGAGCGATACGTTTTCAGGCACGCTGACTACAACCGTGACTCAGCGCGTGATTAATGAATTTCGCTTTCAGCTCGCCCGCGATAAAGAACCAGGCCAGGCGAATAGCGATTCGCCGGAAGCCGTTATTGCTACGGGCGGTGGCAACCTGAATATCGGCCGCAACAATTTCAGTCCGCGCGAAACAACAATAAAGCGCATCCAGCTCATCAACAATATTTCCTATCTGCACGGTCGCAGCAATTGGAAATTTGGAGAGGACTTCAATCACGATAATGTTTTCAATTTCTTCCCCGGGATTTTCAGCGGCTCGTACACGTTTCCTTCTTACACAGCCTTCTCAACCAACACGCCTTCCGCGTACACGCAGAATTTCCCAGGTGCCGGGACAACCGGAGGAACCACAGCACCAAATCTTTCGGAGTTTGCCTTCTTCGGACAGAATGATTTTCGAGCAACTTCAAAGCTAACGCTGAACCTGGGTTTGCGCTACGATTACGAAAAACCGGCCTGTCCACCCATTAAGAATCTCGACCCGCTATTGTTGAACAACGGCGTCAACACGGCTAATTGCCCGAGAGACAAAAACAATTTCGCTCCCCGCGCCGGGTTTAGTTACTCCCCTGACGAAAAGACTGTAATCCGCGCTGGTTTTGGAATTTATTACGGGCGCACACCGGCAATCGTAACGGGAACGGCCCATTCACAGAATGGCATCAACGTTACTGGTATCAATCTGACTGCGGCCCAAATCGTAGCCGCCGGTCTGGTCTACCCGCGCATATTAACGGCGCCTCCGGCCGGCACTTCCGCGAATCCGAATCTTTTCTTGTTTGCCCCAGATTACGTGCAGCCCTACACGGAACAAGGCAGAATCGGAATCGAACGCGAAGTCGGAAGGAATCTCAGCATCTCAGCGACTTACCTTTACTATCACGGCCTGCATTTGACGCGAACGCGTGACATCAATCTGTTTGCGCCGGTACCTTTTGCTCGGGTCGGACCAGACGGTGTGACCTACACGTTCCAACGCTTTGCCAGCACAACAGTGCGCCCAATCTCGCGCACTGTCGGACAGTCGTACAACCGCATCAATATCTTTGAGAGTGCGTCGCGTTCGATTTACAACGGGCTCGCAATTCAAGCCACCCAGCGTCTGACGCGCGGTTTTCAATTCATCGCGGCTTATACTTATTCGAAGGCGAAAGATGATCGCCCTGATCAGACCGCGGTGGTCGTCGGCGCTGATGACGCAAAGATCGTGGAGAACCAGATTGCACCGGCAAACGATTTCGGGCGCTCAGATACAGACCTGCGGCACCGGTTCGTATTCAGCCCGGTTTACCAATGGGGCACGATCAAGTGGTCCGACAACGCCATCGCTCGAGCACTGTTCAGTGATTACACCCTTTCATCGATCGTCCAGTTTCAATCAGGCTCGCCGTATTCTGCATTGGTAGCGGGTGATCCAAACAACGATGGTAATCGCTCCAATGATCGTTTACCGGGCACGGTGCGCAACCAATTTACAACGCCCTCGGTTTATCAGTTTGACGTTCGTCTGACTCGGGCCATCAAGTTTGGCGAGAATGTGCGGGTAAAGCTGATCGGCGAGGCGTTCAACATCTTCAATCGCTCAAACGTGGTTCTCGTAAACACCACCTTCTTTAATTATTCCGGCGGCGCCGCCGGCACGTTGACTGCACCGTCTTTTATTACGGCCTTCGGAACGCCGCGAAGTTTTTCTTCGCCGGCATCGGGGACCACAACGTTTGCATCACCTCGGCAGATCCAGCTTGCAATAAAGTTTGACTTCTGAGACGAGTAGTTCGGGGTTAAAGGAGAACCGCGGCGAGGTGCCCCTACGCATCTCGCCGCTTTTTCGTGCACAAATACGCGCGTAACGTCAGCTTGTGTGAAGTGAAACCGGGACCCGGGTCGCTACCGCTCCAAAACGAGAAGGGAGAGGGCGTCGTCTGACAGACTCGTTTTTTAGTCCAGGCGATTAGTCTGCGCGATTTCTCGATCCCTTCTACCAGTTTGACGGACCGGCCGGTCAGATTGCTTCTTCACTCTGCTCGGCAGCAACGCTGCGTTCATCCCTCCCAATTTGTTTCCCACCAAATCTTGTCGTTATTGCGCGTTTTGAGTTGAAACGAAGCTGGCACGATGCTCGCAATGGCAAACACGCTCGAATTCTGAGCCAGCTCTTTTGACATTCACCACCGTCACCGATAAAGGCCTCCTCCTGAGCGAAAGCCGGAGCGGGCACACACTTACCAGCCTAACTCGTGTAATCGATAAGGCAGTGGGAGTTTCCGAAAAGACAAGTGCTGGATGAGAAATCCCAGCGCGAGCAAATGTGTTGACGGGGGTGAAATTTGTTTATCTATGAGCTTTGCCGAGAACCTGGAGAAGAAACGATGAATCGCCCCCCAACCTTTAAGCGTCTAACAATTCTAGCGCTGCAGTTGTCGCTCTGTTCTGCTTTGCTTTTGTTCCCACAATCCCCGGTGCGAGCCGACGGCTCGAGCACCACCACGGACAAGGTCTCTCCAGATCTTCGCAGACTGATTCAATCAGGTGGCGGCAACTCGCGTGTAAATGTGGTAGTGCAGTTTACTCCCACCTCCTCAGGATTGGTCGGTTCACTGCTGCAGACCGTTAACGGAGTTCTAGTCGCGACACTCTCCAATTTAAACATGCAGATCGTCGAAATTAAGGCAAATTCGGCTGATGTGCTCGCCGCCGATTCATCGGTTTCATACGTTTCACTGGATGCTCCGGTGCAAAGTTCCGGGCACTTAACCAATACGACGGGAACTCAACAGGTCCGGACGCAAAAAAACGCTCTTGGTTTGAATTACACACTGGACGGTTCAGGCGTCAGCATCGCTATTGTGGATTCTGGTATCGACGCTAATCACAAGTCGTTTGCCACCCTCGGGAAGATAAGAGTAAGCAAGGATTTCACGGGAGAAAATCGCACTGACGATCCTTACGGCCACGGAACACACGTCGCGGCGATCGCGGCTGGCGACGGCGGTGCAACCTCCGGCGCCTATGAAGGGATTGCTCCGGCCGCCAATCTCGTAAATCTTCGGGTCCTCAATTCCCACGGTATCGGGACGGTTTCGGGGGTGCTCAGCGCCCTCGACTGGTTGCTTGCCAATAAGGGAACCTACAACGTGAAGGTCGTGAATATGAGCCTGGGCACTCCGGCGATCAGTTCCTATCGAGACGATCCACTTTGCGTAGCCGTGCGCAAGTTGGTTGATGCGGGTGTTGTAGTCGTGGCTGCCGCAGGAAACAATGGCAAGAACGCCTCAGGTCAGAAGGTTTACGGTGCCATCCATTGTCCGGGGAATGAACCGGCGGCCATCACTGTCGGCGCCAGCAACAGCTACGGTAGCGATCCTCGAAACGACGATACCGCTGCCAGCTATAGTTCACGTGGGCCAACTCGTAGTTTTTCGGTCGACAGTTATGGTTTGCGGCACTTTGATAATCTTATTAAGCCAGACCTGCTTGCGCCGGGCAATAAGATCATTTCCGCGGAAGCCGCCAATAACAACCTGATTAGGGAGTATCCATCATTAGAGACTTACAAGTACTCGGCCAGCAATATGAAGCTTATGTACCTCAGCGGCACATCAATGTCGACGCCCGTAGTTTCCGGCGCGGCCGCGTTGCTCCTGGAAGCAAATTCAAGTCTCACCCCAAATGTCGTCAAGATGATTCTGATGTATACCGCTCAACCGTTAGCGGGATTCAACACACTCGATCAGGGGGCCGGACAATTGAATGTGGCAGGCGCCGTGGCAGTCGGCAAACTGGTTCGAGGAGATCTGCTCGGTTTGCTCGGGCCTTCATTTGGTTCCAACCTCCTGACGCAAACGGCTCCTGCTCCGCAAACAACGATCTCGTCCTATAGTTTTCCGTGGGCACAAGGGTTGGTCTTAAAACATGCGACGGTCACTGGAAGTGATTTGATCAATAAATACCAGGTTAGTTACGGAAAGGGTCGTTTACTGGGTGATGGCGTGTACGAAACATTCACTACCGAGAGCCTCAACACTTCAATGTGGACCAAAGGCACAGTGCTTGGAAATTATCTGATGCGAAGCGATGGCACTGCCATGGGTGGCGGCACAATCTTCTTCAGCAATGTGATCCTCCTCAGTGATGGCTTCGCCATTGGCGATGGCTTTGCCATGGGCGACGGTTTTGCGATTGGCGACGGCTTCGCGATCGGCGACGGTTTTGCGATGGGTGATGATTGCGCTCTGGGAGAGAGTGGCCAGGGAATGCGGTAGACCAATACTCAGTCTTGTGATTTGGGGTGATGACCAACTTACGAAAACAAATAGCGGGGAGTTATATGTGGCTGGTAGTTGCGGCGGGCCTTGCTGTTTGTTTCTATGCTGCGCTTCACCTGCAAAGCGCCAAAATTGACCTTTATTTTTTACTGTTGGTGATCGTGACTGCGGTGATCGGATCGCGGTTTGCGATTCGCATCCCCCAGATAAACGCTAACATCACTGTCGACGATACGTTCGTGTTCATCGGCCTGCTCGTTTATGGCGGCCAGGCTGCAATAATTCTGGGTGCGATTGCCGGCATTTGCTCCAGCTTTAGAATCAGCAAGAAATTAAGAACTGTAGCTTTCGGCGGCGGGGCGCTTGCCTGTGCGGTTTTCGTGACCTCACATGTTCTCCAGTTGATCTTTGGTTCCACAACCGAACTTTTCAACAAGGGTTATTCTGTCGCCTTCATGGCAGTTTGCGTGATGGGATTAGTGCAATATCTTTCTCACACGGGTCTGGGCGCCATAGCCAATGCGTTAAAAGATCATCAGTCGCTCTGGCGCATGTGGAGCCGAAACTTCCTTTGGATCTCCATTACATATTTTGCCGGTGCTGCCGGCGCGGCGATCGTCGTCAGTAGCGTAGGCACAGCGCGTCTGTACGCGTTTCTCGTTTCGGTACCACTCATCGCGATCGTCTATTTCAGCTACGACAGATATCTCCGCGAGGTAAAGGCGTCTGCGCGGCAAGCTGAAGAAGCGGAACACGCGCGAGCCGAGATTGAACGTGAGCGTGCGGAACAAGCGGAACGCCACGTACAGGAACTAAACAACTACATTGCGGAACAGGAACGCATTAGCCGGGTGTTGGAAGAGACGAAAGAGCATTTCCGTCATGCGGCTTTTCACGACTCACTGACAGGGCTGCCAAATCGTGCAATGTTCGCCCAACTTCTGAAGGCGGAAATTGAGAGCAGCAGACAACGCTCTAACCATTTTTTCGCGGTTCTATTCTTAGACATCGATCGTTTTAAGAATATCAATGACAGTCTTGGGCACACG
Organism: Pyrinomonadaceae bacterium; assembly: GCA_031365545.1. Classification (GTDB taxonomy): domain Bacteria; phylum Acidobacteriota; class Blastocatellia; order Pyrinomonadales; family Pyrinomonadaceae; genus PSRF01. The sequence continues at coordinate 43,612 of JANLYH010000159.1, forward strand.
CATGGCGATTTGCTGCTGGTGGCGTTCGCTGAACGTCTGGAACGCACGCTGCGTCCACTGGACACGCTCGCGCGTTTCGGTGGCGACGAATTCGCGATCCTGTTGGGCGGCATCGTTGATATAACCGAGGCGGTGAGAGTGGCGGAAAGGATTCATGAAGAACTTTTGTCGCCTTTTGAACTCGACAAAAATGTGGCGTTCGCTACCGCCAGCATCGGCATCGCGTTAAGTTCGAGCGGATACGAAAGACCGGAAGATATCTTGCGCGACGCTGACACGGCGATGTATCGCGCCAAGGAGAATGGTAAGGCGCGCTCCGAGATGTTTGATCAGGGAATGCATGCGCGCGCCGTTTCCCGGTTGAGGTTGGAGCACGATTTGCGACAGGCAATTGAGGAAAAGCAGTTCTGCGTTTACTATCAACCAATCATTGTGCTGGCGACCGGCCGGCTGGCGGGTTTTGAAGCGCTGGTCCGTTGGAACCATCCGCAGAAGGGCATTGTTTCCCCGGCCGATTTCATACCAGTAGCGGAGGAGACGGGTTTGATTATTCCCATTGGACAGTGGGTCCTGGAGGAAGCGTGCACCCGGATCAAGCAGTGGCAGATAGAATCGCCAGCACATCGCTCGTTGAGTCTGAGCGTGAATCTCTCGGCCCGGCACGTCGCGCAACCTGATCTCGTGGATCAAATCAAACAGGCACTGGAGCGCAGCAAGCTGAGTCCTCACTGTCTGAAACTCGAGATCACGGAAAGCGTGGTAATGGAAAACGCTGAGGCGGCAACGGTTATGTTTAAGCAGTTAAGAGCATTGGGCGTGCAATTGAGCATCGATGATTTCGGCACCGGCTATTCTTCTCTGAGTTACCTGCACCGTTTCCCGCTAAACTATCTGAAGATCGATCGCTCGTTTGTAAGCCGTATGACTGCCGCCGATGATAATTCTGAAATCGTAGGCACCATAGCGACCCTGGCGCGAAACCTGGGTATGGAAGTCATTGCCGAAGGAATTGAGACCGAAGAACAGCATCAGCAACTGAAAGCGCTCGGCTGTGAATACGGTCAGGGCTATCTATTCTCGCGGCCCGTGGACAGTAACCACGTAGCCCAATTACTGATGAAAGACCTCGAACGCGAGCAGAAGATTGAGATCGATCTGGAAAAGCAAAAAATTCAGGAAGCTGTTGTGTATGCAATGTAGCCTCGTTTCAGCATCCGGAAGGCCGAACTTTCCGGTTCGGCTTATCAGTTGTTCCGGCTGTCGCTGGCTCTGAGCCGGAGTAGATCTCGACCTCGACTGTTATCCCCGAACCCCTCATTTGCTACAATCTCCAAACTTTCAGGCGGGTAAACGGAAATAGCTTGTCCGTGTGCTAAGGGGAATTTCCCTGGCAAACGGCTGTTTTTCACGTCCCACAGATCTCACTAGAAAAAGTTGGAACTATTTTTCCTGCCGGCGTCCGAGCGCGGTCGGCAGTGGGGTAGTTGTCGGACAAACCGGTTGGCAAAACGTCCTCGAACAGAATAAGCAAAACTACGCAGCGCAGATTGTTGCCAGCGCTGAATTCATAGCGCGATTCCCAACATCACAATCGGCAACGCAGTATGTCAACGCGTTGTATGCCTCAGCCGGGGTCGCGCCGACGCAATCTGAATTGGATGCAGCCGTCAATGTGTTTGGCGGCGGCGGCTCCACGGGTCGCACTGCCGCCCTGCGGAAGATTGCTGACTCGAATTCTGTGGTGCAGGCAGAATTCAATCCGGCGTTTGTGCTGATGGAGTATTTCGGTTATCTGCGACGCGATCCCGATGCTGATGGTTATAACTTCTGGTTGACGAAGCTCGAGCTATTCAACGGAAACTATGTTCACGCAGAGATGGTGAAGTCGTTTACAGTTTCGGGCGAATACCGTGGCCGGTTCGGGAATCCCTAAATCTGTTCCCAATAACTGAAGCGTAAAGGCGGGCAGCCACCCCTGCGATGGCTGCCCATTTAATCTTCACCAATGAACCCGCCCTCAGTGCTCGGCTCGGTATTGACTAGTTGGTAATTCGGGAATATCCTTTCCGCGTTCACAAATCCTATCGGCACGAATCGGGTTTAGTCCTCGCAACCTCCTGATCGGGCCGCATAGCCTCCGGAGTCAGCAATGTCCTATTTCCTTACCGAGATTTCCTCTCGGTCACCTTCTAAACTCAAAAGGAGACCAGCATGTCTGAAGATAAATTCAAATTACTTGAAGAGCGTTTGACCCGCATAGAAGCTGCATTAACCCAACGCACCGCTGGAACGGGCGGATTTACGCCTCCTGGTGGAATGATTGTTGATCCAGCGCCCTGGGGTGGCGGAGGAGGCGGCGGCTGGGGAACCTACCCACCGCGACCGGTTGTCGACCCTGCGCCCTGGCCTTACGGTGGTTGGCGACCACGCCCGTGGCCGTGGCCTCATCCGATTGTTGACCCCGGGCCGTGGCCAAGTCCAGTGGTCGATCCCGCTCCCTGGCCCACTCCGATTGTTGATATGGCACCATATCCGGGCAGCTTCTCCCAGCAGGCGTCCGCCGCCACCTTAGGACGCATTGGCCATATCGGTGATCCGGCGCCGATCGACTTCGGCAAGTTTTCACTTTCGCAACTGGAATCGACACTCCATTCCATTGCGGCGGAACGAGCGCGGTTGGATTCGATGGAGGCAATGATCAATAGACAGATGGACAGAGCGAAGAAGCAGGACAAGGCCTAGGCGACGAGCCCAGGACAATCCGGCGGACTAACCTCGATAGTTTTATCCGTTAGATCGGAGGTGTACACGTGCGAACACTGCCATCCCTGCCAGTGCAAATACCGGTACGCGATCCAATGGGTCGCGCACAAAAGGTCCTGCTGATCGGTTTTCAGGACCAGGACAATCTCGGTCTGCGTTATCTAATGTCGGCGGTGAAAGCGTCGGGTCATGAGGTTACGATCATGACCTATCGCTCTGATTCCGAGGAGATTCTCAAACGCATCCATCGAGATAACCCGGATGTAGTCGGCTTCTCGTTAATCTTTCAGTATATGGCCCCCGATTTTGGTGAGGTCATAACCACCCTTCGCGACGCAGGAGTGACTGCCCATTTCACAATGGGCGGTCATTACTCCAGTTTCGAACCAACAGAAATCCTCCGGTGCATACCGGGTCTGGATTCCGTGGTGCGGTTCGATGGCGAAATGACTCTGGTCAACCTGTTGAATTGTCTCGCGACCAATACGGACTGGCGCAGGCTGGACGGAATTGCCTTTCGCAAAAGTGCCGATGAAATCAACGTCGCGCCACTGGCAAAAGTAGTGGAGAATCTGGATCTGCTACCGTGGCCAGATCGCGCGTCGATTGACTACGAAGGGCACCCGATGCCGACGGCCTCAATTCTCGGCAGCCGAGGTTGTCCGTGGGATTGTTCCTTCTGCAGCATCCGGCCCTTTTACGAGGAACAAGGCGGTTCACTCCGACGCCTGCGTGCCCCGCGGGCCATTGTGGACGAGATGATCGATTTGCATCGCAATCGCGGTGTCCCAATTTTCCTATTTCAGGATGATGACTTTCTGGCCGGCGGTAAGAAGGCGAAGCTCTGGGCGATGGAGATTGCTGATCTGATTGCCGCGGAGGGTCTGGCCGGAAAGATGGCATTCAAGATTAGTTGTCGCTCTGATGAAATTGACGAAGCTGTGATTGAACGTTTGATTGCCGGCGGGCTGACGCACGTCTACATGGGCGTTGAATCCGGCGATGAAGAAGGGCTCATAAATATGAGCAAACGCCTCAAGCCGGAGGCGCATTTGCGGGCCGGCCGCATTCTGAAAAATTTTGGACTCTCGTTCGATTTCGGGTTCATGTTAGTCGATCCCTATTCGACGTTTCGCAGCATTCGGCAGAACGTCGATTTTCTGGAAACGTTTATCGGCGACGGCTGGAGCGTGGCGCCGTTTTGCCGGATGTTGCCCTACGCGGGCACGCCCATTAAACGCAGACTCGAGTCGGAGGGGCGGCTGCTGGGAACAGCCTTTGAGCCAGACTACAAGTTTCTCGATCCGAAACTCGATTTGTTCTATGAATGGATGGTGAAGACGTTCTACGAGCGAAACTTTACCAACCAGGGACTCTGTCACATATTGCGCGGTCTACATTTTGAGGCCAGTCTGCGACTCCACGTGCCCAACCCGGTCTCTGATTCTCAAAAAGCATACCTGCAATATCTCACATCAATCTGCAATCGGGTTGCCTGCTACACGCTTCGTTGCGCCGCGGATCACATCGAGCAAACGCCTCTGTCAACGCTCGAACACGATTCCGGATATCTCGATCGCCTCACCGAGCATGAAAGGAATGAGGAAGCACATCTGATTGCCGAGGTAGGGAACTATTACGAGTGGGTGCATCAGGATCACAGTCCGATCCCGGGGCCCGTTGGCGGTTTCGATAGGACGTGGACGTTTTATGAAGGTGATCGCGAAGCGGCCGGGGTAGGCGCCGCCTGAACGTGGTGTGAGTCCAATGGACGTTGTGCTTGTTTCTATGCCGTTTGCAGAGGTCCAGCGACCCTCAATAGCGCTGGGCCTCCTGCGGGCAGCGCTCGCAAATACAAACATACAAAGCGAAGTCGTCTACGGAAACTTTGGGTTGGCCGAGACGATTGGCTTGGTCGCTTACCAGGCGATGCAATCAACGCCCACCGATCACCTGCTTGGCGAATGGTGCTTCGCTGAGCGGCTATTTCCCGATGCTGTCAGGAAGGACGAGGAGTATTTAGATCTGGTTCTCGAAGTACGCTGTAGCGGTTTTCCACCTGAACTCGAACAACGAAAAGACTTGATGCGTTGGGTGCGCGGGCATTGTAGTGCCTACGTCGATCGCCTCGCTGATTCAATCGCCGCGCAGAAGCCGCGAATCGTTGGCTGTAGTTCGGTGTTCCAGCAACACTGCGCCTCGCTCGCATTGCTCAAACGAATTCATGAGTTGAGTCCCGACACCGTCTTGTTATTAGGCGGCGCAAATTGTGAAGGCGAAATGGGCCTGGAGACACTGCGATCGTTTCCCTGGGTCGACTGTGTTGTCTCCGGAGAAGCAGATGCGATTTTCGCGGATCTATGCGAGGTGCTAATTGAACAAGGACGCGATGCCCGGCCGTCCCAGTTGCCTGAAGGCGCAATCTCGCAACGGGCCTTGAAAAACATGTTTCCGATTATGTCGCAGGAAGGCGCGCAAGCACCGCGACCTCTAATCCGCGAGCTGGATTCGCTGCCCCTGCCTGATTACGATCACTACTTTAAGACGCTGCAAGCCTCGACGCTCTCCAGCCTGATTGCCCCGGGACTGCTGGCCGAAAGCTCTCGTGGTTGCTGGTGGGGTGAAAAGTTTCACTGCACTTTCTGTGGTTTGAACGGCGTCGGTATGAAGTATCGCTCAAAATCTCCGAATCGAGTTCTCGACGAACTGACGGAGCTCGACAGGCGTTATGGAATCCGCAGCATTCAATTCGTCGATAACATCCTCGACATGTCGTTCTTCAAAACAGTGCTGCCGAGGCTGGCGGAGGCTGAAGAGAAATACGCCCTGTTCTATGAAACGAAAGCCAACCTCAAGCGTTCCCAGGTTGAGCTTTTAGCGAAGGCCGGCGTGCGTTGGATCCAACCGGGCATTGAAAGTCTTGACGACAACGTGCTCGCGCTAATCGCCAAGGGAAACTCGACGCTGATGAACCTGCAACTCTTAAAATGGTCGCGCGAGTTTGGGATTGATGCCGCCTGGAACTTACTCTGCGGCGTCCCTGGAGAATCAGACGACTGGTACGCGGAAATGGCGCAGTGGCTGCCGGCAATTTTTCATTTACAGCCACCGACCGGAGTAAGTCGAGTTCGTTATGACCGCTTCAGCCCGTATCACATGCGGCCACACGATTTTGGACTGACGCTCGTACCGAGCCGGGCCTACTCGTATGTTTACCCTTTGTCGCAGCAGTCGTTGATGCGCCTCGCATATTCATTCGAGGACAGCGGGCGGCCCAGACATGTGCATCGCGGAGTGTCGGACGAGCCGGGCCAGAGGCGATTGCGGGAAGTGGTTGAGGAATGGAACGAACTCTGGCGCCGGGCGCAGCCCGTTCTGCAAGTTTACGACGAGGGAAACCGGTTGCATTTCTACGACACGCGTCCGTGTGCCAGCCAGGAAAGTTGGACAGTCGGGACGATAGAGTCAGACGTGTACCGTTTTTGTGATGAGGCGCAGACGCCCGCCGAGCTGAAATCACAGTTGAACGCGCGGCGTGGATCGGAAGTTCCCGACGCTGAAAGGGAAGCGGCTATCGAGAGCTTGCTTCAAAGGAAGGTTTTGTTGTCGCTAAACGGCAAGTTGCTGGCGATTGGCGTAAGTCCTAATGAGTTGGCCGCAGGAACGATCGCCGCCTGATGCGGCAGAAGTTTGTTGCGCTTCCTTGCCGGCCGGCGGCGGCGGCTGCGCCATGTTCCGGAGAAATAATTGGCTGGGAGGCAGGGATTCGAACCCCGATAGGCGGATTCAGAGTCCGCAGTCCTACCGTTAGACGACCTCCCAGTAAGAGGAATTTCACTGTAAGTGTATCCGCTTTTCTTTGTCAACCGAGAAGCAGTGATGAGTGAAAAGTGATAAGTAAAAAGCAAACGGCGACTTGTAATTTGGCTCTAGCGATACTCTAAACAGTTTCTCTTTGCTTGTTTCGATTCTTCACTTTTCACTATTTACTATTTACCTCCTATCAAGGCACAATGCTCCCACCTCCCGCGCTGAGCCGCTTTCGGCCTAACCGCTCCCACATTTTGTCCGACGATTGAGAAACTGGGAGTAGCCATGATTGAAACCGAGAACCAGCCGTCGTCTCTCACTTCAAGAGAGAGCGCACCAGCCAGCAGCACTGAAGAAAACGCTGCTAATGGCAACGAAGAACGAGAAAAGTTTCGGGTCTTGGCGGCGAATTACGAAGCGAAATTAGATGAGGTGACCGAACTCATCACCCGCGTGCGGCACGAAATTAATAATCCGTTGACAGGCGTGTTGGGTCAGGCTCAGTTGCTGCTGCGCGAGGATTTGTCTGAACGGGCGCGGAAGCGAGTTGAAACGATAGAGGAAATGGCGATTCGCATACGTGATATCGCGGCCGAGTTGCGTCAAATCCAAAAGCCCTCAAGGGGCTGAGGCTCAAGGCGCCGGCACGTTAGCCACTCCTTTAACCAGCGTGTCTTTGCCCACAGCAACTACAAAGCGTCTGCCTTCACGCAGAATTGCATTCTCGCCGCGTTTGAATCCGCCCATGAGCGCGAGCGGTGGGAAGAGAACGCCGCTGGCGATGCTCATCACTGCAACTTCGCCGCTGTGACTCGTGCCTCGAACGCGGCCCTCACCCATGACGATTTCACTTCTCGCGTCCTTCTTTTCCAAGCTCCATAGCTTGTCATTGCGCGATGCGGTCTCCGGCGCGAGGGGAATGCGACTGTTGTCGCTGCCGACCACGTCTTCCATCGTCCACGACAGCTTGCCGGCCTTGCCCCAATGTCCACCGCGCTTCGCCTGAGTGATGCGCGCGGTGACCAGCGCGCCCGCTTCAATAACCTTCACGCCGTCAATTACGATTGGAACGAGGACGCGAAAACTTATCCGTTCACCCGCTTTGACGTCCAGCGAATTCACCGTGTAAGCGACTTCAACCTCGATAGGCGTGCCGGCGGGAAGCTTGAGTTCGGTAGCCGGCGCGGCGGCATTGACTGTTGCGGGTTGCGACGGTTGGATGATTTTTGCAGCAGCTGTTTCGGCCGGCGCCGTTTGAGCAAACAAAACAGATGGCGAGAGCAGTAGCGCAACCAGGAGCAAGAGATAGTGTTTCAAGGCTGATCCTCCAGCACGGATTTAGTCGAGCGGAGACTTGGTTCGCAATCAGAATGCCAGCGCTGGTCTTGAAAGAAGACTGGCAAGAACCCGTTGGGTGTCGTGGAGTGTCAGCCGTGGAAGAATCAGTTTCAGGATGGTAGACTGCCGAGCATGTCAGCTCGAAGACCTCTGATCAGGAACAATCACCTTGAGGAAGCCATGGCGCTGCTCATTCGCAACCAGGCGGCGTTTGTGGAGCAAATCGCCAGGAATGATCAAGAGCGGCTCGCCGTTAAGGAATGGCAGCACCGGACCGAGGTATGGCAGCACAACACCGAGGATTGGCAGCAGAAAGCTGAAGAGCGATTCGACAAGATTGAGCAACGGCTGGCGAGTATCGAGACTACGCTTGTTGAGCTGCCAAAAACGATTCTCAAGAGCGTGCTTGAGCAGCTACCGAAGATTATTGTTAAAGACGTTCTCGAAAAGCTACCGAAAGCTGTTAAGAAAGAAATCGGATTCAAATCTCCGACTTAACCTACTGACTCGAAAAAGAGAATGCGCAGCATCTCTGCTGCGCATTTTCCGATCATAGAGTAAGCCCTGTCGGCTTCGCTTAATGGTTCTTTTCGTCGTCTTCGATTTTCTTTTTCAGGTACTTGGCGAGTTTCTCAGCCGAGGAGCGCAGCCCACGATTTGCCGATGACTTATCGGACGAATCAGCATACGCCACTACGCCGGTTCTTAAGTTCGTTACCGTCATGGAAGCGGATGTCGATTTCCTAAAATCTCCCAGCAGTATTTTCTTAGCCAAACCGGCAGCTTTCTTGTCCGCCGTGCCCTCTATGATGAAATCAGCCTGCGATTGATCTGCAACAATAAGAAGCGGCACATCCTTCTTCCTGAGAGCAGCGGCCAGGTATGTTTCAAAACCCTGGGATTGCGATTGGTTGGGGTCCTCGGAGAGCATCGGCGCAATATATATCTTTGAGTTTCGCGGTATCAGACGAGCTTTGAACGGATCATCCGGTGCCTTGTCAGGGTATGTTCGCGCGATCCGCGCTGCCCGTTGCTCTTTGGCTTTGTCCTGAGGGGTCTGTGCCTTCGCGCCTGCCGCTAAAACCAGTGAAACCAGGATGGCGAAGGTGATAGCACGTGGGAATGAGACAAGTCTCAAGCTGCTTATTTGACAGATCTGTTGAGGGTAAGACATTCGTTGACTCTCCTTAGGGGTTTATTTAGGTGATCAGAGACTACCCTTTCGGGCAGCTCTGGTTCAGTCGGACGATTCTCCGCACGTACGGAGTCGGGAGAGGGTGCGGAACGAAAACAACTAGATTGCCTGGAACAGCTTCACGGCAAGTTTGGGAGCATGCAGCCGTTCCGGGTCACTACTAAGCCGAGACTGATTCTTCTTCGTGATCGTGGACTAGATAAGGTGAAACCGTTACTGGCTTCTCGTCAAGATCTTCCGCGAGCACTGCCTGAATAATTGGCAAGCTCAAGCGGTGTTTCTTGGCAATTCCCGGGACCTCGTGACCGCCGGCGTATACTGGGTGGCGTCCGTGTTCTTCATACCACTCGCCGAGGTTGGCGGTCTTGTGCATGTTCTCGATAATCTGCCGCCAGCCCACGCCCGTGTTGTAAGCGCAAAAGGAAATCTCGCCTTCCTGAGTACCGTAGGGAATTACGCACATCTCGGTGCGGCGGAAATCGTAGTTGAAGAGATCCTGAAACCACATACCCTCGACGCAGAGCACACGCCAGATGTCCTTAGGATCGTCCTTCGTCTCAGCCTTCATGCGATCGTTGCGGTCTGAGCTCGAGTTAGTTGATGACGGTTTGAAAAGATTCAGAATCTGCGAAATCGGAAACCCTTCCGGCGCCTGTTCGGCGTTGAAGTTTCGCAGGATCGCCATACCCAGCTGTGCGTAAGACAGCTTCTTACCGCGCGCGGTGTCGGTAATCGTGGCGATATCTTTCATGAATTGTTCGTAGTTGAAAAACTCAAACAACGATTTGAACTCGCCGGTGTGACGGTTGACGACCATCAAGGTGAAGATGCCGCAATTCGGATGACAATTGCAGGACGACCAGCCCCAGGGCGCGTCGGCGCCTTGCAGCATGTCCATCACACTCGTGAAGGCTGAATAGGACGATAGCGGATACCAATCGCGCAACGGCTCAAGTTGGCCGCGCAGCTGATTCTTGAGGTCATGAGTCATGCCGGCCAGCGTGTAACGCTGCTTGATGCGCAACTCGTCCGATATATCTTCATCACGTCCAGTGAACGAAACTGGCTGGAACGCTATCGTCTGGACCTTGTCGATATTCTTTGCGGCGAAGTCGACAATCGCGCCGATGCCATCGTTGTTGACGGTGTTGACGATGGTTGTGACCAGCGTGACCTTAATACCGACACTCGCGAGGTTTTCAATCGCCTGCTGTTTTACGTCAAACAAATTGCCGACGCCGCGGTGTTGGTTCTTTTCCTCGCTTACGCCGTCAAACTGCAAATAAACGCCATGCTGTCCGGCAGCCTTGGCGGCTTTGCAAAACTCGATATCTTCGGCGAAGCGTATGCCGTTGGTGGCCGCAAGAATTCTATAGAAGCCGACCTTCTTCGCGTAAGCGACCGCTTCGAGGTAGTAAGGCGAGAGCGTCGGCTCGCCACCGGAGAAGAGAATGATGATTTGGCGCTTGGGTTTAAACGAAACTGCATTGTCGAGAATCGCTTTTGTATCTTCAAACGTCGGCTCATGTACATAACCAACCTGATTTGCATCCATGAAGCAGGGATTGCACATCATGTTGCAGCGGTTGGTGAGATCCACGGTCAAAACAGCGCCGCGACCAAATTTGATATTCGAGGTGCCGTGATGATGAACGTGAGAATCCTCAGCGGCCTTGAAGTCACGACCAAAGAATAGCGATTCGATGCGCTCGAGAAACGCAGGGTCAGTTGCCATCACGTCAACAAACTCGCCGTGCTTGGGACAAGTCTTGCGCATGACCACTTGGCCGTTCTCTTCGACAATCTGGGCTTTGATCTCGCCCGGATGTTCGTTCATCAATGATTCGAGCGTGGTCTCGCCGCTGATCACGGCGTCGCGAACTTCCTTGACACAACGTGGACAGAGGCTGTCTGTCTCGCGTGGGAAGCCCAGCGGAGGCGAGCTGCGTTCATATGATTTCAGCAACTTTCCGGGCGCCCACTTGGGACTGATAGCTTCGCCTTCGGGCAGCAGAGTATTAACTGACTGGAAGGCCTTCCAGGCAACATCCGAAATATTGGAAAGCAGCTTCGAGCTCTTTACGCCGGTAAGCTTACCCTTGTCTGATTCGCCTCTGCGGAATTGATCGCTAAACAATGAGAACGTCTCCTAGTGGCGCCAAATTTTCTAAACGCGCCCAAATCACCAACAAAAATGAATTATTTCTTAATATGAGTGCCGGGTTCAGGACGAACCAATACCCCCAGCTTCCAACCGCGTCATGATAGAGGGTCTACCGGGGCATGGCAAGGCAAAAAGGCCGTTTGGATACGGTGCCAAAGGCCTGCCTGGCCCTCTCAGAGATGGTTGGAATCCATTGAAATCAGCGCTTTAGGTTCGCGAAACTCCCGATTGATGATGAAAAAGTGTAATATCAGCCGCCTCCGACCAGGTAACGCAAACTATTAGTTTGCGGGCTTAGCTTTCGGGCGGCTTCTTCTGTGAAACCTCCGTGCGTTCTCTGTGTCTCTGTGATGAATAGTTGTTAGCCAAATACTCACCACCGAGACACAGAGAACACAAAGGAGGCACAGAGAAGTTAATTTAGGACAACCGACGCAAACTAACAGTTTGCGTTACAGGGCTAGCGAGTGTCTGAAACCAAATTGTTGACCATCGCTGAACTGGCCACGCTAGTCGGCGGCCGCCTCATTGGCGATGGCAGTATCCACATTGAGCGAGTGGCTGACGTCTCGACGGCGAGCACGGGTGAAATTGCCTACGTCGAAGATGACAAGTTTTTCGCTGCCGGAAAGGCGAGTCAGGCGTCCTGCCTGATCGCAACTAGAGATTTTCTCGAATCCTTA
>JANLYH010000160.1:0-35472 GCA_031365545.1 Pyrinomonadaceae bacterium
TTCATTTAACAAAAAACGTCGCCGGTGCGACCACGGCCCGAGCCATCGGGTTGTAGTAGTCGTAAACAACTGACGGCGCCGCTTTGGCGGTTAAGCCAAAGCGCGGGCGAAACTTGAAATCGAAGTTGACACCACCCGCGCGCGGCCAGAGATAGACGACTACGCGATCCGGCAAGACATCGTATTGACTAAAGGCCCAGTTAGAACTCTTCATGGCACTCTCGAGTGAGGCCCGATCAACATCAGCGCCCGGAGGCAGGCCAATTTCCGCGAGCATCATTCCGTAGCCGGAGAAGCCGATCCGCTCCGCGGTAACGTGGCAAATGATTTCTTCATTGATCTTCGCGGTGTTCTTATCAAATGTTGTTACCAGACGCAGTGACCTCGTTTCGCCTCCCAGGGTGCCGGTATTTTCATTCGCAGGAGACACTGACCAGGGCACGTAAAAACGTGCGACGATTTGGATTGAAGCGAACGCTGCCCCAGCGGGCCGGCGCAATTCAACGCGATTTGCGCCACTGCGCAGGAAGCGTGAGATATCGGCGCGAACCGGACCGGCGGTTTGATTGCCGGGAGGCAGACTCAGCGTAGTTGCAGGGTGACCATTAATAACAATCTCCGCGGCCCCATCACTCTTTCGGCCGGCGTCGTCTGTAGCCAGCAAGGTCATCAATGTATCCAGCACATTGATTGTGGCCTGCGTCGAATACCAAACCCCGTACCGATCTTTCTCTTTCAACAGGAAGAGCAACCCGCTGCGAACGAGTGGGTCAGTCGTCTGGCTGGTTTGACCAGGTGTGGTCCTGGCAGATCGTGCCAGAGCCTGAACAGCTAGCGCGGTGGTTTCAACACGACCGGCAAGGCCCCAACCATAAAAAGGCGTGCTGGTTTCCAGTGACCAGTAGGTTGAATCTCCCTCGCGATGTGCGAGTTCGCGCAACTGGGCAATTGCACGCGCGGCGCCTGGCCCGTCGCCGGCGTCGAGAGCTGCCAACGTATACGAGGCGATCAAATAAGGTTCGTCTACCTGGTTGATTGCCGCTGCCAGGTAAGTAAGGGTCCGCCGGAGTTCCGGTGAGAGGGTTTCATGAGGCTGTTGTTTTGCCCCGGCGGTGCGGTCGATCGGCAGTGAGGGCTCGGTCTTCGCCAGCACCCGCGCGATGAAAGCAGTCAACAAAGCGGTGCGGCGCTCATCCACCGCTTGCCGGGGATAGTAGTCGTATGCGGCCCAACTCCCGTCGGCGCGTTGCTGCTTGATCAACCACTGACGAGCGGCTTTGATCGTGTCGTCGTCAATGGTGACAAACTGACGGACGTCCTCGAGAAAGCGCAGCGCATATGCCGTTAACGCCAGATCCGCATCACCCCGACCCCAATATGAGAAGCCGCCGTCGGCGGTGCGGTAATTGAGCAGGCGTTGATAACCCAACTCCGCGTAGCGTTGTGCCTTCTTGCTGTCTCGCGAAACAGTTCCGAGCTGCTTATCGCGGCGCAACAGCAGCAAGCTGGGATACGTCGACGAGATTGTTTGCTCGCCGCAGCCATGTGGCCGCTCGAGAATTCCTTCAATGCTTTCAACCACGTGGGCCATCAGGCTGGGATAAATCTTCACTTCGGCTTCGGTGGAGCCAGGGATTACCTGAGAAGGTAAGGCGAGATCCATGGTGGCCGAGTCACCAAATACATCGGCAGCGGTTTGCGTCTTCTCTTCGCCGTCAGGATGTACAGTTACCTTCTTTTCGATCGCATCGCTCGCTTCTTCGCCGCGCGCAGTAACGCGTTGTTTCCCGTCCTTCACTGACGCCACAGCCTTCAGGTCAAACGTCTCCCGCGTCCCGTCGCCGGCTGGAACATTCGCACGCCGATGCGCCGGTCCCTGCAGGGTGAACCAACTTTCCGGTTTGATTTCGAGATCGACAATCTGTGGGCGCGCAAGATAATTTCGCAGCACAACCGGCAACGAGATTTGATCGCCTTCAGTGAGCACGCGCGGCGGATCGTGTTCGACAAAGAACGGTTGAAACGACTTGATCTCCGTTTCTGCCGTGCCGATCTCGCCGTCTTCAGTCGAACCAATCACTGACATTTTCCAGGTGGTGATGTTGTCGGCAAGTTTAAACTTCAACTGCGCCCGGCCCTGTTTGTCTGTTTCCAGTGCCGGCTGCCAGACGAGCGTCTCTGGGAAATATTCTCTAAGCCGCGGGGTAGTTACCTGGGGCGCGAGCCCGACGGACACGCGCATGCGGTTCTCGGTGACATTCATTGCGACTGACGATTGACTGGTCTCAACGCTGGCGGACAATCCGGCAGTCACATTCACCGTCTCGCTAACTGTTCCGACCTCCAGCGTGAGATTGAGGGTCGTGATATTCGAGGAGCTGACTGGAACCTCAGTGATGACAGCCGACTTGAAGTTCGCGGTGTCACAACGCACCGTGTAGAAACCAGCGGGCAGATTTCGCAAGAGGAATTTCCCCGAATCATCGGTTTCAGACTCAAACTCTTGCAACGTATCCTTGAGCGTTGCTTTAACCTTAGCCCCTGGGACAGAGGCGCCCGCCGGGTCGGTAACCGTTCCTCTGATGGCTCCCTTCGCCCCCGTGAACAGAACCTGCTTGGCGGGCTGCACCGGAGCCGAATCGCGGCTTGACTCCTCACCCGTTAACTGTGAAAACACTGCGACGTCGAAGTCGTCCGCGGTTCCCTGCGCTCCGTCCTCGCCGCTGCTGCGCAAGGTAACGGAAGATACTTGTTGGGTGACCGGGGTTATCACAGTGCGCGTTTGCGCCGGTTGGCCGAAGGTCGCGACTGTCTGGAGCGAGGCTCGATCAGCATACCGAGTTGTAGTCTTATACACGGCGTAAAAGCGGTGACCCCACGGATCTTTGAGCCGTGACGGTTCAACCGGGGCGAGGGCCAACTGCAATTCTCTGTCGCCGTTAGGCAGCGTTTGGCTAGCTTTGAAATATTCGCCGAGCGCTTGTTCTATCCGAGGGCGCGTTTCGATCAGATAGTCCATGCTCGCGATCCAAAGCGTAAAATCATCTGACTGGGAATCTGTTCCCTCAAACTGTTTGTTCGGCCCGCTGCTGCGAACGGTCACATTGAACCTATCGCGCACGGTGGTGAACGTGACGTTGTAAGGTTGTCCCCAGGGATCGCGCGGCGAGTCGATGTCGACGCCTTCAGTTTGTAGTTCGCTTTTCAGAGTGGTGGCATCGCGAATGAAGCCGCCCGTGCGGGCGTGAAATCGTTCGACGGCACGACTGATTGCCTCCCCGGTGAAACGAAAGTACACGCGGGTGATGCGATTAACTGAGAAGTCATCTTTGGTGCCGAAGACCTTGTCGGGACCGGCACTGATAACTTCGAGAACGCTGTCGTCCCGGGCTATGGAGAACACCTCACGATATGGCATTCCCCACGGATCCCTGAGCTCGTCGATATTCAGTCCCGCTTCAAACAGCAGACGGCGGAGAGTTTCGCCATTTTCCGGGAACACGCTGCCAGTTTGATATTGAGCATCGAGAATATTCCGGACAGGCTTAAAGCTGAGAGTAGTCAAACCGGAAAAGACCTCAGTGTGATCCGCCGCAAAACTTTCCGTGTCGAAAAACTCGGGCTGAGCTGAATTTGAGCCGAGCAGTAACTCAGCTACTAAATCCATTCCCTCGGGCAGCGGCTTGGTGAGATCGATCCGCTGCAAATCCTTGCGCGTTATGCCGCCAACCTGGTCGTCGTAGCCGCGCCATTGACTGAAACTCCCGTAGAAACCAAAGCGACCGCTAAAGTCCTGATCGGTGCGGGCCCTCTCCTCGACGGCGCGGTCGAAAATGACAACGCCCAGCGCAGTGGTGGCGGGTCGTCCTTCCGGCGTAAGGATGCGAAAGTCGACAGTGGCGTCATCGCCCGGCTTGTAGTCGGCACGGTCTAAATGGAAATTGAGTTTTAGATCGCGATCGCGCGGGAAAAGGATCGCGCGGGAGCCAAACGAATAGTCGTAACGATCGGAAGTCTCAGAGGCCCTGGCGTAGGCGGAGATCGTCACTTCATCACGAAACTCGGGCCGGTAGGGCAATGTGAAAGTAGCAGTGCCCTCGGCTAACGCTACGGATCGCGATTCGATAATATTGGCGTCGCGCGAAATATCAACAAACAGGTTCAGGTTCGGCGCGCTGGCGGTGAGTTTTACTTTGATTGGTTCGCCTGGACGATAAAGGGCCTTGTCAGTTTCCACGCGAATCACCGGCACATCCGCGAAGTAGAACGACTCGGTGTGGTGGCCCGTGAAATTGTTGCCATTGTGGGCGGTGAACTTCAGGGCGGTGGAATAGTTGGTGGTTGGGTGGGGGATCAGCCCAGTCACCATGGCGATCCCATACTTGTTCGTCCGAATGGTTTCAAGCGGAACAGACTTCGGGTTATCAGCATGCGCACCCACTATTTCGCTGATCGCAACGTCGCAGGAAACCGGCGTCCCATCCGCGAGAGAGGTAGCCAGGAAAAATTTCATCGGATAGCCGCGCGCCTGCCGGTAGCCGGCGTCGGCTACGTAAATGTGAATTGCATCTTTGGTGACCCGGAGGTCGAAACGCCGCTGCTCGGTTCGGTTGGTGGTTGGGTCGGTAAAATAGGCGGCGTAGTTCAGGTCCTTAAAGCGGGAATAGTCTTCATCCGCTAGATTCTTGTGAGCGTCCTGCAGATCAATATGGACTTTGAAAAGTCCTGCCTCGTCAGTCTCTCCTTCAAACCTGGCTCCCGCTTCTATGTCCCATTTCTGTTCCCGATAGTTCCATTGGCGCTCTTCCTCCCGCACCACGCGCACGTGTCCCCGCTTCACCGGCTGGCCAAAAAGATAATCGGCCCGCACTTCAACGTCGGCATTCTGTTGCGGTAAATAATATGAACGATCCGGCTTTACGCTGACGGTGAAGTTCGGCAGATCGTACCGGCTGATCTTGACTGATTGATAGCCGGTTGAGTCGTCGCCGTAATTTTCATCATCCATGGCAACGGCGATGTTGTAATCACCAAGGTTTGTATTATCAGGAATAGTCCAATCGGCATTGGCCACACCAAAGCGGGAAGTCAGCAACTCTGTTTGAAAGGCTGTGGCCTGTTCGGGATCGGTAATCTTCAGAGTAGCCCTTGCATTTGCTGCTGCGTGGTTTGCCGAATCAAAAATCAAAACGCGCACGTGAAGTGGCTGGCCCGGCTGGTAGATTGGTTTATCAGTCGTGACCATGATCCGGGTATTGTCGTTCAGTTCAATCTCATTGCTGGTTTCTCTGACAAAGCCGCCGTGTCGCGCCGTTACTTTCAACTCGCCTTCGTCGGCACTGAGCTTGGCAGGGATGTTCAGACTAACCAGCGCGTAGCCGTCGGCATCGGTGAGCGCAGATCCCTTTAAGCTCACGCCAGGATCGGTATCAAGCTTTAGCTCGACACTTACGATCACATCTTTCACCGGGCGTCCGTTTAGCGGATGAAGCGCGCGAACATGCGTGTACTGCTTGCCGCCTCGGTGCGTCTCGCGCGAGGCGCTTACTTGCATGGCAAAGATGTCGGGCGTGTCGATTTCAGACAGTGAAATAACACCACTGGCTGCGTCGGGGGGAATGGCAACTGTCGCTGCCGGATCAATCCGGTAACGCAGGCGATACCAGGGCAACTCCTTGTCCTCAAATATCCGCTTGTCGGTCTGCGTCAGAGGCAAAGACAGTTTGTTGAGGCCCGGCCGCAGCAACACGTCGCGAAAAATTATCCCGCGAGTAGCGTCTTCGGGATCGAGGAGTTCCAGCTTAATCTTAACGGGCAGGTTATCAGCCGCCGGGTTGACGACTTCCAGCGCGACGATGGTCTGGTCCTGTATCAGGAATCTGGTTGCCGACTCATTGACACTTAGACGGCTTTCGGCCGAAGAGAGTTGAACGAAGATAACAGCGGCACACAGGCACAAGAGAGAGAGAAGCCAGCTGCGGCTCATGGCGGCCTCCGAATAATTCTTGAGAAAGACACACTTCGACTGGGGAGAAACTGGTTCGTTTCAACAACTGTTTCTTGCTGCCAAACTTTGAAATTGACCTGAGCCTGGGGAGGAGCTTTTCAGATTGCGGCGGTGTGATGCAGCAGAGTTGCCGCATGGTTGTCAGAATTTCGTAAGCAAGTACGAAAAATTGGACGGACGATATTACGAAGACGCGATTTCTTACTCGGCGAGCGCCGTGGCTATTGCAGCTGCGACTCGCGCGTTGTTCTCAAGCAGGGCGATGTTTGCTTTGAGGGTTGCGCCGGCGCTGGCCTGGGCCATCGATGACAAAAGAAACGGAGTTAGTTCGCGACCGCCCACGCCCTGAAGTTCGGCCGCCTGCAACGCCGCAGCGAGCGTGCGTTCCAATTCTGCTGCGGGAACTTCAAACTTCTCCGGCACCGGAACTGTAACCAACAAAGCGCGGTCGATCCCCAGGGACTGCTGCGCCCGAAAAATTTCGGCAACTTCGGTTGGCGAATTCACGCGCGCATCGACAGGCAGGCCGCTCGTGCGCGAATAGAACGCCGGAAGTTCGTCACACTGATAACCAACGACCGTTATCCCGTGTGTCTCCAGCCACTCGCGGGTCGCAGGCAGATCCAAAACGATCTTCGCTCCGGAACAAACAACCACAATGGGAATAGTGGCCAGCGCCGGTAAGTCTCCGGAGATATCGGGCAGGGAACCGCGATGAACGCCGCCGATGCCGCCGGTGGCAAACACTTTGATGCCGGCGCGGTGGGCAATCCAACTAGTTGAGGCTACCGTCGTGGCGCCGTTCCATCGCTGTGACACTGCGAGCGGTAGATCGCGAATGCTTACCTTTCTAATCTCAGTGTTCTCGGCAATGAAACCTACTTGTTCATCGCTGAGGCCAACGCAAAGTTGGCCGTTGAGTATGGCGATCGTTGCCGGTAGTGAACCCGCTTCTTTTACGATTCCTTCCAGGCGGCGAGCGGTGTCGAGATTTTGTGGGCGCGGTAGACCATGAGCGATCACGGTTGATTCCAGCGCGACGACCGGCTGGTTGGTCTCCAGAGCTGATGAGATTTCAGGGCTAATAGTAATTAGAGATTCATCCATTGTGCGTTTACTGTAACCAGAGTTAGCGGGGCAAGCCCACCTTCCTAACCCTGAGGTTATTTCAGTTGTATCTATTAGTCAGATTTGAGGGCCATTCAAGCGCAAAGAAAACAGCTAACTGCGAAAATCTCGAAGGTCAGGAAGGGTGGCTCGCCCCCGCTCTTCTAAGTTGCAAAACAAACACTGTGCCTCCTTCAGCAGCCTTCTTCCACGAAATTTCCGCCCCGATCAAACTTGCACGCGCGCGCATGTTGGCAAGCCCGCGGCCCTCGAGATTCTTATGTTCACCGGGATCGAAGTCACGGCCGTTGTCTTTCAGTTTCAGCACAAAACCACCGTTTGGGACTGCATCCACAGTCATCTTCACATGAGTAGCGCCGGCGTGTCTCGAAATATTATTCACCGCCTCCTGCACCATGCGATAGATTTGCATCTGTACATTGGCAGGTAGTTGGGCGC
The DNA here is from genome assembly GCA_031365545.1 of Pyrinomonadaceae bacterium. Classification (GTDB taxonomy): domain Bacteria; phylum Acidobacteriota; class Blastocatellia; order Pyrinomonadales; family Pyrinomonadaceae; genus PSRF01. The sequence continues at coordinate 7,574 of JANLYH010000160.1, forward strand.
GTTCCTCCAACGATTCATCGCAGGCAAATTCATAATCAAACCTTCGATCAGCGGGCGCGTCCTGTACCGCGTGCGAGAGAGCAAATTCCAACGCCGCTGCGAAGCCGACATTCTGCAGCACTGAGGGACTCAAATCTTCGCAGATGCGGCGCACCTCCTGTGAGATTGATTCGATCTCCGATCGTAACAGTGCCGGATCAAGTCGCTTGCCGGATTCGCCCTGGGCCGGAGCCTGATCGCTGAGCATGAGCAGGTGCCGCAGGTCAGCCAGCGTTTGGTCGTGAAGATCGCGGGCAATACGACGGCGCTCGCGCTCAGCTTCGTTGGCGAGATTCAACCTTGCAGCGGCGAGTTCGTTGTTAGCAGCGACGAGCGCTGCGCTAGTGCGCGCAATCCGGCGCCGCTCCAGCACTGCCCACAGCAGCGCCAGCAGCGCCAGTGCCAGAAGAATCGCGAGGGCAGTGGAAGTCCACGGAAAGGGAGACTTGGCAATACTCAAGTCAAACGACAACGGCGCAGACGTTACCAGGTCTTTGCTAAACGCCCGCGCGGTCACGCGATACTTTCCGGGGCGCAGACCTTCAATCGTGAATTGCGAGTCGCGCGATAGTTTTTGCCTGATGACCGCGTTGTTCGAGTCCATCAGCGTGAAGGCATATTGAAACTGCTCGGGGAAGGTGCGACTACTGATGGCAGCGACGTCGAGCAGCAGACTGTTTTGCGGATACTCGAGATAAAGCCCCGACTGCAACTCGCCTGCAGAGTGGACGCGCTTGCTGACGACGCGCGTTGCAAACAAAGTTGGCGTCACGCGATCGGGACGATAGCGCGCAACGCCGCGACTGGTGCCAATCAACAACGACTCGCTGCCGTTTGCTTTGGCTAGCGGTTGCACTGCGAACACATTTTGCGAAGGCAGCCCCTGCTCAGCATCGAGTTGGGAAACAACCGGCCCAACCTGATCGTCAAGCTGAATTTTCAAAAGCCCACCACCCGTCGTGGCGCACCACAGTTCAGTTTGTCTGCCGTTGGGATCAAGCGCCAGGAAACGCGCCTCAAAACCCGGAGCCGCAAGAATGCAATCGCTGTTGGCCTGGCACGCATAGACCCCGCGATTGGTGGCAAACCATAATGTTTTGTCTGGAGTGCTCTGAATCGAGCGCACCGTGCTGCCTTTCAATTTCGCAAAAGCCGGATCCGTTTTTACTTCCGCGCCGTTGTAAGTAAACACGCCATCGCTGGCGCTTCCGATCAGGAGTTGTCGTTCGCCGTCAGCAAAGAGACTGATCACGTCGCGCGGAATTGTGGAGCTGGCGCTCCAGATATTTGTCAGGCGATTGGCGTCAAATCTTTCGACACCTCGTCCGTAGCTGGCGATATAGGACAAACCCCGAAACGAAGCAATCGCGCGAATACTGCCAACGGCGTCGGCAGTGCCGGAGCTCGCTTCAGCGCGGTTGAACGCTAGCGGTTCGATCTTCGTGTCGCGGGACATTTGTGGTCCCACGAAAAAACCGGCAGCCGAGCCGACCAGCAAGCGGCCGGAACTGTCCTCGTTAAGACTGTAGATGATGTTGCCGCCCAACGCCGGCACTGACTTCCACTCGGACGACAACGGCTCGTAAACAAAAAGTCCGCGATTAGTGCCGGTCAACAATTGGCCCGCGGAAGTTTGATAAAAGGTGCGGATGAAATTGCTTTCCGAGCTGTTGCCGACAGTTTCTAATCTGGCCGCGTTTGGATCGTAACGACAAACTCCACGGTCCGTTCCAAACCAAACTACCTCTTCGCGATCCTGGAAGATGGCGTATACATGATTCGAACGCAGGCCGCCGCTGGTGCCATCAAAGGTTAATCGTTGCGCTTTTTTATCCTCGGAGAAAACAAACACGCCATTGCCATCGGTTGCCACCCAAACGTCGTGCCCAAGGTTCTGGATGGCAGTCACTGTTCCAGTCGGAGTGTCATTGCGGGCAATGTCGCTGGGATTCCGTCCGGTGAACAACCCAGGTTCATCTTTCTTCACCCGCGTGCCCACCCAAAGCTTGCCGGTTTCGTCAAGACTCACCGCGCGGACGAAAAAAGCCGGGGGACCGGTTTCACGTTCACGCCCGAGGCCATCGGCGATCGTCAGCAGTCCCCGACTCAACGAGCCGGCCAGCACCTGGTTATTGCTTATAGCCACACTTGTAAACGCGAGCGGCCCCGGGTGTTCTCGATCAGCGCTCTCCAGTGGTTGTGTTAGCAGTGGCGTCGTATGTCGTGAACCATCTGCCTCGACGCGGCATTCAAAAATGTTTCCCTGTTCGCTTGTCAGCAATACGCGGCCGGCTTCCAGCGCGAGAATGGCGGTGATCGAATTGCCACTCAGTTCGCTTATTACTTCAAAGCGCCCGTCGATTAGACGGGCGGCGCCGACATCGGTGCCAATCCACAACACTCCTGATTGATCGCTTTGCAGCGCCAGGATTCGGCCAGACAAGTCGGGGATGACAATGGTTTGAGTTCGCCGCCCGTCAAATTTCGCTAAACCCGCTTCGGTACCAAACCACATCGCACCGTCAGGTCCCTGAGCGATTGCATGCACGCGATCAGAGGGCAGTCCATGAAAGAGCGTGACGGCGCCCCATTGATGTAATCCGGTTACCGGCGTCGGCGACGGAGATGGCGACGGCGCCGGGGAAGGAGACGGCGAGGGATTCGGCTGAGACTCAACTACCTGCGAGGCGGCCGGAGCAGGCGGTAGGAGCAGGAAGAGACCGAGAGCGGAAAGTAGCAGGCAGCAGGCAGAAAGGGATACCGTTGACCCGGAACGGCGGAAGAAGACGGCGGGGGCAAGCTCACCTTCCCAACCCCGAGCTTGACGACGTGAATTGCTGGTTCCTGATTGAAAGGCTTTCAAAGTTGGAATCGGGTGGTGTCCGGTTTTCAGCTACTTAGTTTTCTTCTCTCGCTTCTGCTCGTCGAGGTAGCGTTTGCGATCACGCTCAATCCAGGCTTCCTGCTCCTGCGCCGCCTTCTCAAGTTCATCGTTATTCAGCAGGCCGCGCCGCAAGGCTTCGAAGAACGCGCGCGTGCGTACGTTGTAAGCCAGCTTTTCGTAGGCTTCATGCTCAGTACCTTCGGCGATCGATATGAAAAGTTTTTCATAGAGCGTAGCCAGCCGGCTTTCAACGCCACGCAAACTCAAGCTGCACTTGCGTGCGATCGCCCAATTCGACAGTCCGAGCGCGAGGTAGTAGAGCGCTTCCGACTCAAACTCCGTAAGCAGCGGGCGTTTGAATGAGTCCTTGAATGCGGGGTCGATCATGTCAGCGCCGTCTTCGAGCACGGCGGCAACAAACCGCAGGAAGCGCGATTCAGGATTGTTCTTGTGAATGAAACCGTAGGCCGGCGGCGGGTCAACTGACTTTACGATTTTGCGAATCTCGTTGATGTAAATCTCGTGGGGAAACTGCGTCCAGAAAATGATGCGCGCAGCCGGGAGCTCGCGCCAGATTGCACGCGCGGCTTTCACACCCGAAAGCTTTGGCATTTGAATGTCGAGTATGGAAACGTCGGGCTTGTGCTCGAGCGCCAGCTTCACTGTTTCTTCGCCGTCACAGGCTTCAACAATTGGTGCGTGCGCAGGAAATTCCTTTTGCAGAATCTCGCGCAGGTAGTGGCGCTGGGCGACGTTGTCTTCAGCGATTAGAATTGACATACGGCTGATAATAGCCCGAAAGGTTACTACCTGTAATGTGGCTCGCCACACTTTCACCTGCGGCGTTGCCGCCTAATCCAGTGGGCGCGATCATTGCTCCGCAGGAGTAAAATGTTTATAGCCTGGAGGCTCTCCAATAGATTTGGTGCTATAAACATCTCGCTCCCAATGCTGCAAGACCATAGTTGAGGTCACTCAGATGAAAATTCACGATTCGGCAATCTTGATCTTTCTTATCGCAATCATCGCCTTTCCCGCCTCGGCGCAATCTCAGCGCGATGAAAAGCTCTGGAAAAAGGCACTGGAGATTCATCGCAAGGCAATCGTCATCGATACACACAATGATGTGACGACGCCGATGACGAATGATGACTACGACCTGGGCGGGACACCGCCTGTACCCTATCGCACCAGCATCGCATCAATGAAGCAAGGCGGACTCACGGCGGAATTCTTTTCTCTTTACGTTAGACCGTGGTACGTCGCGCACGGTGGGGCCGCGCGCCGCACGCTCGACATGATCGACTCCGTCTATCGCGCGGTTGAGCGTCATCCAAACGATCTGATGTTAGCGACAACGGCGGCGGACATTCGGCGAGCCAAGAAGCAAAACAAGATCGCGGCCCTGATGGGCATTGAAGGCGGTCACGCAATTGAAAACTCACTGGCCACGCTGCGCGAGTTTCACCGGCTGGGAGTTCGTTACATAACCCTTACCTGGAACAACACCAACGATTGGGCCGACGCTGGTCGCGGCGAGAAGACGCATCATGGTCTCTCGCCATTCGGTGAAGAAGTTGTGCGCGAGATGAATCGGCTGGGCATGCTGGTCGACGTCTCGCACGTATCTGACGAAACGATGAGCGATGCGCTCGACGTTTCGAAGGCGCCAATCATCGCTTCGCATTCGTCCGCGCGGGCGCTCAGCAACGTGCCGCGCAACATACCTGACGATCTGCTGCGGCGCATCGCCAAGAATGGCGGCGTGATACAGGTAAACTTCTACAGTGTCTTCGTTGATGCGGCGACCGTTACCCCACAAAACGATGAACGCAATCGTCTGCATAGAGTGCAACAGGAGGAGCTCGATAAGAAATATAAGGACGATCCGGAGCGGTTAGCGGAGGAAGGTGACAAGCTGGACGCATCAATGCCGCTTCCGCCGCTGCCAATCTCCAAGTTGATCGACCACATCGATCACATCGTGAAGGTCGCAGGTATTGATCACGTTGGGTTGGGTGCGGATTTTGATGGGGCCGTCGATATGCCCGAAGGAGCGCAGGACGTTTCTATGCTACCGAATATCACTTATGAACTCCTGAAGCGCGGTTACAGCGAGAAGGATATTCGCAAGATCCTCGGTGAGAATTTTTTGCGGGTGTTTGCGGAAACTGAACGCGTCGCGCGCGGCATGAGCAAGTCGATTAGCGGTGATGGCAGCCTGAAACGGATTAACAAATAGTATCCCCCGATTACGCAGATTACACAGATTAAGAGGAGCGCCACAGTTCAGTTGAGTTGGCCGCAACCAAGCGAAAGCCTGGGCGAATCCCCCGGAATCTTGGACAGCAGGAGCGATTTATCCAGCTGGTTTGAAGAATCCAAGTAATCTGCGTAATCTGCGGATAGCAGTCTGCGGGTAGCATTTATGAAGCCAGCCGGAATTTACATTCACATACCGTTTTGCAGTTCACGCTGTTCGTATTGCGACTTCGCCACGGGGATGTACAGCGCCGATCAGGCAGAGCGTTATGTGTTGAGTCTGGCTAAAGAGATTGCCGCGTTTACCTCCCCCACCGAGCCGCAGGAGATCGATACGATCTATTTTGGTGGCGGTACACCCTCAATGCTTTCGCCAGGCCAGTTGGAAACGCTGCTAAACGCGGTGCACCAGCGCTTCACGATTTCTGCGAATCCGGAAGTGACGATCGAGATCAACCCGGGGAGCGTAAGTCCCGAGACGCTTAAACTGATTCGCCGTCTCGGTTTCAACCGCGCCAGTTTTGGTGTGCAAACTTTCGACGACAGGGAACTCGCTCGTCTTGGTCGATCCCACAGCGCCAACGATGCTCGTAACACGTTTCGTTATTTGCGTGACGCCGGCTGGAACAACGTCAGTTTCGATCTCATTGCGGGTCTGCCCGGGCAGACGATGGCGGGCTGGAGCCGGAATCTCGACGAAGCCTTCGCGCTCCGGCCCGAACACTTATCTTTCTACTTGCTGGAAGTTCACCAGGGAACGCCGCTCGCCACGCACATCAAAAGTGGTTTGCAACCCCCGCCTGACGAAGACCTCGCCGCGGAGATGTATGAAGTGATGCTTGATCGAGCGGTGGCCGCCGGCTACGAGCACTACGAGATCTCAAATCTCTCCTTGCCGGGATTGCATTCGCGTCACAACACCAAATACTGGACTGCGGCGCCTTACTACGGCTTCGGCTGTTCGGCGCATTCTTACGATGGCGAGTTTCGCCGCTGGGCGAATGAGCGCGGCGTGATCCAATATTTGGAACTGATTGAAGCGGGCCGCAGTGCAATTGTCGACGAAAGTCAGTTAAGCGCTGTTGACCGCCAGGCCGAGGCGGTGTTTCTCGGGTTAAGAATGATGCAAGGTTTCAGCTTCGCTGAATACCGCCAGACCTTTGGCTCAGATCTGCGCGAGAAACACGAAAAGGACCTGACGCGCTTTCGCGAAGCGGGGCTGATCGAATGCGACGGCGATCTGCTGAAACTGACGCGAGCCGGAGCGTTAATGTCGAATGAAGTCTTCGCGGCCTTTGTTTGATTTGGAGTGCGCTGACAGGTCAGCGCCCTCAAAAATTGCACCTTCGAGATGAAGCCCAATCTCATCATTGCGATCGATGGACCGTCCGGCGCCGGTAAGTCAACTCTTGGCCGGATGGTGGCTCGCGAGTTGAATTTGCTTTACATCGACACCGGCTCAATGTATCGCGCCGTGGCTTTGGCCGTGATGGAATCTAGCATTAGCGCGACCGACGATGTCGCGGTGGGATCGCTGGCGGCCCGGGTAAATATCGATCTGAAGGGAGATCCTGATTCGTTGCGCGTAACGCTCGGCGGGATTGACGTCACCGACGAGATTCGCAGTGACGAGGTCACGCATCTGTCGTCAATCATTTCAACCATTCCGGAGGTGCGCCGCGCGATGGTGGCGCGGCAACGGGAAATGGGGCAGCGGGGCGCGGTGCTCAACGGCCGTGACATCGGCACAGTGGTTTTTCCCAACGCAGACGTTAAGTTTTTCCTGACTGCCTTGCCTCAGGCAAGGGCGGCACGACGCTTCAACGAAGATCGAGTTCAGGATCCGAATGCCAACTTCGAGGAGACTTTTGCGGACATGGCCGAAAGGGATCGTCGCGATTCCACTCGCGAGGACTCGCCGCTGAAGGCCGCTGACGACGCAGTCATTGTCGACTCCACCGGACTAGAGATCGATGAGGTGTTTCAACAAATGATGAAAGCTGTCGCGGAGAAGAGCGGGGGCAAGCCCACCTTCCCAACCTGAGAGGTATTTAGACTTGAGTGGCTGATTCGTTGGATAGGAGACTCCAAAACATTATGAGCCTAATTAGATTCTCATTTAAGAGGGAGCCAATTTGGATTTGGGTGTTCTCGCTCGGGCCCGCAATCTTAGGTATGCTGATCCTGATTGTTCTCCTAATCCTTAAACTCGGGCACTAAAGCAAATTCGCAATCCGAAATCCGAAATCCGAAATCCGAAATTCGCATGTTTACTGGCATCATTGAAGAATTAGGTCGGGTGCGCGAAATAGAGAAGCGCGGGGATGATGCGCGCATTGTAATCGAGGCTCGTCTCGTGTCCGAAGATATTCACGAAGGAGATTCGATTGCCGTCAATGGAGTCTGTCTCACCGCACTTCACGTGCAGCAGGATTCGTTTGCGGCAGACGTATCCCGCGAAACTCTCACCCGCTCCACACTTGGTCGCTTGCAACCGGGCACGCCCGTCAATCTCGAACGCTCTGTCACCCCAATTACCCGACTGGGTGGTCACCTGGTTCAAGGACACGTTGATGCTCGTGGCAAGTTTCTGGGCGCTGAAGCCCACGGCGGCTCGTGGACTGTGCGCATCTCCTACCCGGCCGAGATCGCTCGTTACCTTGTTTTCAAGGGGTCAGTTGCAGTTGAAGGAATTAGTCTCACCATCGCCGAACTGACTGACGAATTCTTCGCGATTGCCATCATTCCCAAGACCTGGGAAGTCACTAACTTTTCACACTTGCAGCCGGGCGACGACGTAAACCTCGAGGCTGACGTTATTGCGAAATACGTCGAGCGCATCCTCAGTTTTAGCCAGCAAAACCCTCGCGAAAGCTCAGAATAAGAGCATCTCCTATAGCTCAGCCAAGCTCACGCGGCTAGTGCAGACCTTCGCTTGGTGTCTGCCGGCGCGAACAACCTTCGGGCTGGGCCGACTCCATGCACAAGGAGGGGCTTTTGGGTTAACATGACCCGGCAATTTAATATCTCAGATCTGAGATATCAGATACTTTAAACTCAGAGATTTGAGACCGCAGTTAATTTCAAATCTTAGGTTGAGATCTCGGCTATCAGAACTTATGGTTTTTGCTTCCATTGAAGACGCTATCGCGGAAATACGCGAAGGGCGCATGATCATTATTGTTGACGACGAAGATCGCGAGAACGAAGGCGATTTGGTTTGTGCTGCCGAGAAGGCAACGCCCGAGATTGTTAACTTCATGGCCCGCCACGCGCGCGGCCTGATTTGCCTGCCGTTGACAGAAGAACGCTGTGACGAGTTGCACCTGACCACCCAGGTTGCTGATAACACCTCCTTCCTGGGTACTGCGTTCACCGTTTCGATCGATGCTCGTAAAGGTATAACCACGGGAATTTCGGTGGCGGATCGCGCGACCACGATTCAAGTCGCAGTCGATCCCAAGACGCGACCACAGGACCTGGCGCGGCCGGGACACATCTTTCCGCTGCGCGCTAAAAAAGGCGGTGTGCTGGTGCGTCCGGGACAAACCGAAGCAAGCGTAGACATTGCGCGCATCGCCGGTCTTTATCCCGCCGGCGTCATCTGCGAGATCATGAACGAAGACGGCACCATGTCGCGTTTGCCGCAGCTCCAGGAGTTTGCCGAGACTCATAAACTAAAGATGATTACCGTTGCCGATCTCGTGCGATATCGCATCAGCAAGGAGACGCTGGTGCGGCGCGCGGTCGAGACTGATTTGCCGACAGTGTATGGTCGCTTCCGGGCTGTCGCTTACGAAAACATAATCAACGGCGATGTACATCTGGCGATGTTGATGGGCGATGTTCGCACTGACGAGCCGGTGCTCGTGCGGGTGCATACGGAGAACGTTACCTGCGACATGTTTGGCTCGTTGATCGACGACACTGGTTTTCAGTTACATACGGCGCTGGAAAAAATCGCCGCCGCCGGTCGGGGCGTGGTCCTTTATCTGCGCCAGCGCGAGCACAGCCTCGATTTGATCAACCAGTTGCGCACTTACTCAGTCATGCAGGAGAAAGCGATAGGCAAGCGCGAGGCGAGCCTGGAAACAGGATACGGAACTGACCGCGATTACGGAGTGGGCGCTCAGATACTTCATGACCTGGGGCTCCGTCGTATACAATTGCTGACGAACCATCCCCCCAAAGTCGCAGCCCTTGAAGGTTTCGAGCTTGAGGTTGTGGGCAGCGTGCCATTGGGCCAGCCCGCGCATCTCAAAGACTCGGCAGCGCTGGAAACACAACCGCTTCCGGACTAGCGAAGGCACTGGGTCTCAAAGCTGACGCTGATTTCAAAGGCTCGTTAATAGTTTCGGGACTCCCTCTCCCAATTTATCGAGCAGCAGGACAGACCGGTCCTGTCTGTCCGTCTCTTATCTGGCCCACGGACAGGTTGGAAAGCCCGTCCCATAACGCCGACTGTTTGTTATGAATGTAGACGATCGCGATAACGGTCCGGAAAAGGAAACATCAGGGGATGCTCCCGGAATTGATTCCGTGGCGAGTAAGCCTATTCGCGATGCTCTGCAGTCGGAGACAGATGAACCGTTGCCGCCTCTGGCCGAAGCTATTGCTGAGCACGACGCGGAACGCAAACACCCGGTAACTCCACAGGGCCGCCGGCGCCGCTTTCTCAATCGTCGCAACCTTTTTATCGCCACCGTAGCTGCCGCTATTGGCATCGTGGCCCTGATTCTGCTGATCCTTATTCTCTATCGGTTTGGTGTTGTGGATCGCTACGTTGCCGGTCAGATCAAGGATACTTTTGCGAAGTATGGCATCCGCGCAGAGATTAAAGACTTTCACGCCGGCTTTCCGCCGCAGACCGTGGAAATGTCGGGGATCGAACTCTACGACGCCCAGAGCGGAGAGAAGCTGGGCAAGATGGATCGCCTGCTCGCAACCATTCGCGTTGAAGATCTCTACTCACTGAATCTGCAACGCAATATCGCCCTAAAGGATCTGAAAATTGAAGGGCTCGAAGCCTGGATATCGTTTGACGAGCAGGGCCATTCGAATTTTCGCAACATCCATATCCCTCCGCCCGAGACAAACCGGCGCATTCTGTTTGCCTACACCGCCGCCAACATTGAGATTAAGAGCGGGGTGATCCATTACGGAGATGCCCGTCACGAAATCTCCGGCGAGGCCCGCAATCTGGCGGCAGTAATTTTGCCTAAAGATCTTACTGTCCCGCTCGAGCGCCAAATGCATCCGGTAACTTTCTCTGTTTCGAATTCCACCTTCACTTACGACGGCCGTCCGATTAACAACATCGACGTTCAGGCACACCTGCGCATGAATGAAACGCGAGCGGAGGTTGATGATCTGGTCCTGCATTCGCCGGTTGCGGAAGCGCGTCTGCAGGGAACGATGGACGACTGGCGCGCGTTGCATTACCAGATGAATATCACTTCCTCAGTAGATCTTACCCAACTCTCCGACGTGCTGCAGGGAAGTACAACTTTGCGGGGCACCGGCAATTTTGCGGGCGTAGTTTCCGGCGAAGGCGATAAGTACAAAGTTGAAGGCACTATTAAGTCTGACGCGCTTGCCGCAGACAACCTGCGTCTTCAAGGATTGAACGTCACTGCCAGCGGCACCGGTCACGGCAAGACCTACGACATCAACGGCAAGGCAGTCGCTGCTCTGTTGTCTGCTGGAGATTTTCAACTCAACAACGTGCAGCTCGTTGGCGGCGTGATGGGCACCGGGTCGGACTTCCGCTGGGTTGGTGAGTTACGTGCCGCCGCCGAGCGAAGTTACGGGACGACTATTGCGGGACTAATTCTGCAGGACGCTCGCGCCGAGATGAATGATGGTGTGCTTACCGCATCTGCCGCGCAGTTTCGTGCGAATAGTTTGGCGGCATCAGGCGCACGTGCCAACGGGATTACCGCATCCGATTTGCGACTGCGCAATGAGAACAACGTGACCACTGCCAGCGTCACCAAATTGAAGACCGGAACCATTACCGGGAAAAACGCCAAAGTTGAAGGCGTAACCGCTAACAATGTAGATATCGTTAGTCGCGGCGGCGTCACGAGCGTAGTTGTTAAAGACGTGCAGGTTGGCGCGGCCAACGCCGCGGGGGCTGAAATCGGGAGCATAAGCATTGCCGGCGTGCGGCTGTCGGTGCGCGGCGGTCGCGTCGAAGGCTCCACGGCGGATATCAACGCGGGCACAGTAAAACTTGCCGACGGTCAGATCGAAAATGTGAAACTTGGTAAACCCGTTTTCGTGGTTGAACCTTCCGGGCGTTATCGCGCGAGCGCCGACTTGAGTCTCGGCGGCGGAGTGTTGGGCCAGATGAACATGGGCCAGGCCCGCGCGCAGTTGGTCGCCACTAACGCCGAGATACAACTTAACAATTTCACCGCCGACGTATTCAAGGGCCACGCCAACGGCAACGCGAGAATAGCCATCGTGAAAGGCGGCACGTCGCGCATTGCCGCCACGTTTGATCAGGTTGATGTAGCCGGCCCGTTAACTGCGCTGGCGGGGGCGGCCGTGCCACTTTCCGGCCGGGCAACCGGCAAGATCGATTTGGCGTTTCCGGGAACTGACTTCCAGCAGGCCACCGGCACGCTCACCACAAACTTCAATGCCGACAACCTGGAAACCGACACCGGACGGGTTCCGCTTTCAGGTGTAGTGGCAATCCGCGCGGACCACGGGCTATTCAATATCGACCGCGTAGATCTGCAAACCAGGGCTACCAAACTCAAAGCCACCGGACAATTTTCCTTCTCCGGTGATTCGAATCTTCAGGTCGACGTTAATTCGTCAGACGCTGCCGAGTTGCAGACAGTGCTCATCTCATCCGGCCTGCTTCCGGACGTTGAAGAGCAAATGCGCACCTATGGGCTCGAGCTTGCTGGCCAGTTGGCCTTCAACGGGAGCGTGCGAGGAAAACTCAGTTCGCCGGACATCAATGGCCGCGTTTCGCTGAGCACCTTGTTGGTTAACGGGGTCGATCTGGGGGCGGTGTCGGCGTCGATAAAGATGACCGCGGCTGAAATGCAGATCGCTGATGGACGCTTAACTGAAAGTGACGGTGGCGGGATGCAGTTTACTCTCGATGCGCCGCGCACAGGGAAAGACAACATCACGCTTAGTGCGACGCTTGACCACGTCAATGCCGGCAATCTGATCGCGGCATTGCCACTGAGCAAGTCAACGCGCGCGCAGCTTTCCGATACTCAGGCCGACGCCTCTGGCGAGATAAAGATAACTGGAATTCCCAATGCCATGAGTGGCAGTGCAGAAGTGCGTTTTGGTCCCGGTCGTTTAGGAGGCGAGCCACTCGAAAGCATGGTTGCGCGTGCAACCTTTGCCGGAACGAAAGTGAGTTTGGAAAGTGTGGATGCGCGCTTGGCCGCGGGGCATCTGGTCGGCAGTGGCACTTATGACACCCACAGCAAAGCATTTGATGTTCAGGGTCGCGCTGAGGGAGTCCAACTTAGCCGGTTGTTTGCGCTTACGAGTCAGCCCAATCTTTCGAGTGTCAGCGGCACGGCTGACTTCAATGCCCACATCGTAGGAAACCTCTCGGAGTCGGATTTCTCCGGCTATCAGATTACGTTTGACGGTCAGGGCAAGGACGTCGTTATCAACGGTCGCAATGCCGGGACGCTCGCGTTGGTGGGCAGAACTGAAAACAAGCAACTAAACGTAAGCCTGACAACTGGAATCTTTGGTTCCACACCGCAGGTGGTTTCCGCGCAAGTAAATCTGGGCAGTGAACGGCTCGCTGCCAATATCGAAACGACTCTAACAAATGCTGACCTGTCCGGCCTTTTGAAGATGCTGCTGCCTCAAGCCACGGTGGATATCTCAGGATTAGCCAGCGGCACACTCAAAGCCAGCGGCAATCTGCTTGACGAGGATGGCTACTTTTCCCAAGCCGGCCTGCAGGGAACGGCCAACTTCACGAGTCTGAGTTTCAAGGTTGCCGATGTTCAACTCAATGCCGACTCGCCGCTTGTCGTGCGTTTCTCTCCCACCGAAGTCACGTTTGAGAGAACTCAGTTTACCGGTCCCGGCACAAACATTGTGTTTGGCGGCACGCTCGCCGTCGGTCCCGAAGGCCGCCAAAACATGACGGCGGATGGCCAGCTCAACCTACGAGTGTTGAATGGACTCAGCCCCGACGCATTTCTGTCTGGCACTGCCGAAGTCGCGGTCAGAATCACGGGCACCTATGAACGGCCGCGCCTGAACGGAACGGCTTCGGTTGCGCAAGGTTCGTTCTCATTGCTGCTCGGCAATGAGCGCTGGACTATCGCTAATCTAAAAGCGCTGGTTAGATTCACGGCCAACCAGGCTCAGATCGACTCGATGACCGGTACGCTCGGTGGCGGCCGCATCTCGGCCACTGGCGGCGCCTTGCTCGATGGTTTCACGCTCGCTCGTTTCCTGTTCAATGTTCACGGCGACAACGTCTCCGCTCCCTATCCCACAAATTTCCGCACCACGGGAGACATTGACCTCGAAATCAAGGGCACCTCGCGGGAACAGTTGATCGGTGGCGTGGTGAACGTTAAGCGCAGCGAGTACACCGAAGACATCGAGCTCGCTGATCTGATCAATTTCCGGCAAAAGGAATCAATTGAAGAGGGCAGCGAGATTGAGATAACTCGCACGGCGTTGTTCAGCGATTTGCGCGTCGAAGGTCGCAACGCGTTAGTGGTGAGAAACAATCTCGCGGACTTAGTCGCCTCCGTTTCGCTTCAGGTAAATGGACCGGTGAAGGACCCGCTGGTGTCGGGAAGAATCACCGCAACCAGCGGCACCTTAAATTTCCGCAATGATCGCTATGAAATTACGCGCGCTCTGATGGACTGGCCGCCACAACGACAGGCCGATCCGATCATCAACATTCAAGGCGAAACCCAGATTCGCGGCTATCGCGTGACAGTTGGCCTGACGGGTCCACTTTCTCAACCACAGGCAATCATTAGTTCGGAGCCGGCCTTACCACAGGCTGACGTTGTATCTCTGATTACGACCGGACAACTCGCCAGCAGCGATACCAGTAGTTCGATACTTTCGCAGTCTGGCTTGGGAACTGCCACCAGTCTCTTAACTGATGCTCTTATCAACGCCCCCGCGCAACGCGCGACCAGCAAGCTCTTCGGCCTGAGCCGATTTGAGATCAATCCTGTAATCGGCGGCAGCGGCGGTTCGACACCGGCGGCGCGTTTGACCGTAGGGAAGAGAATCAACAAGGACCTGTCGGTCACCTATTCTACCAACGTGGCTTCAGACCCCAATCAAATATTGGCCCTCGAGTATCGACTTTCCGACCGCCTTTTCTTCATCGCGCAGTATGAACAGGCATCGACGCGACGGTTAACTACGCGTAACAACAACTTCAACTTCGAGATCAGGTTTAGAAGACGATTTTAAGGCGGGTGCTGGTGCAACGGTTTCTTTCGACAGTTTTTCTGACAGCCACGGTGCTCCTCGCTTTTGCGAGTGCGCACGCGGGCGTGACGTTTGCCGAGTATGAAGGGCGGCAGATCAGTTCAGTTGAAATTACTTTCGAAGGTTCACCTGCCGATCCTGCGGCCGAAGCAGAGTTTCTTTCCATTATCCGAGTTGTTCCCAACAGTGAATTTTCGGCGGTAGCCATACGCGATTCATTGCAGGCCTTGTTTGATTCCGAGCGAGTGGCAAATGCCCGCGTGGAAGTTATTGCCGGAGCCTCTGACAAAAACACTCCTATTCGCCTGCGCTTTGTAATCCAACGACAGGTTCAGATCGGCGACGTCAAGTTTGAACTAACTCCGGCGACCGGCACTCCGATCTCCGAAGACGATTTGCGCGCCCGGGTAAATCTCACCCAACCGGGCACGCGCCTCTCCCGCCAGATCGTTTTGCATAACTCGGAAGAACTCCAGGTCTTCCTGCGTGACCGCGGATACTTCAACGCCGTGGTTGAGCCGCGGGAACAACTGGACGCCAGCGGCACTCGCGCGACCGTTACCTATAAAATCGTGCCAGGCGAACAAGCGCGGGTTGATTCCTTCAATATCAATATCAGCGGATTTGACGCGTCAGTTGCCAAGCCGACGTTGCTGCTGCAACCGGGCGCGCTTTTTAGGCGTGAAGCGCTGGGGTCAGACACGAAGCAGGTGCGGCAGTCGCTGATCGACCAAGGCTATCTCTCGCCTTTGCTGGAGGACGCGAGAGTGGAGCGCGATGCTGAGAAGAATTTGATCACCATAACTCTCACGGGGGCCGTGGGACCCAAAGTTACGGTGCTTGTGCCAAACTATCCGTTAAACGAGAAGGTAGCCCGCGAGCTTCTACCGGTGAAGCGTGAAGGCAACATCGATCAATCTGCCATCATTGAAGGCGCGCGCCGACTCCGTAATAAGTTACAGGAGCAGGGCTACTTCTTTGCCGAGGCAACTCCCGTCTGCACTGTTACTCCGGCGACACCAGAGATTGGTCCGAATGGCGCTGCAACAACCTGTGAAACTTTGAACCCGGAGAACCTGAGCGGTCACGCCGTTGAGATACGCTATGACATCGATCGCGGGCGCCGCTTCAAGCTCACCGATATTCGGATTACGGGCACCAACAAACTGACCTATGCGGATGTTGCCGCCGATCTTCGAACTCAGAAAGCGAGCGCGCTGGGATTGATCCCGTTGCTCGGCTACGGCCGTGGATACACGAGTCTCACCTTGCTCGAACAGGATAGGCGGACGATTCGGAATTACATGCGCGACCTCGGCTATCGCCGCGCGGATGCCAATGTGCTTCAGGGCGTGTCGATCAATGGTGAAAGTTTGATCATCACGTTCAATGTCACCGAAGGACCACTCACCCGCATTGCCGGGGTGGAAGTTCGTGGCAATAAGATTTACACCGATCAACGATTACGCGATGAACTGAAAACCGTGATTGGCGCACCTTACTCGCGCTTGCAGGCGCGAGCTGACGGCGAGCGGATGATTGCGTTGTATGCCCACGAAGGCTACGTCAATGCGCAGCTGGAATATTCAATCGTTGAGCTTCCTAAGAAAGGCGAGGAAGAACAAGTCAGACTTATTTATTCGATCACTAACGAGGGCGATAAGGTCTTCATCAACCGCATTGTGGTTAACGGTGTGACCGGTAGCGCCAAAACGCAGGAGACCAAACGCGCCGCAATCCTGCGAGTGGTTCCCATCGCCGAGGGCGACGTGCTTCGCTCGGATCGAATAGCCGACAGCGAGCGCGAGCTTTACCTCACAGACGCTTATCGCCAGGTGATCATTCGCACCGAACCTGCCGGAGAAACTGCCTCGGGCTTCAAGCGACGTGACGTGATTATCGACGTTGAGGAGAAGAAGCCGCGCGTGATGGACTACGGTGGCGGTTACTCGACCGACACTGGCCCGCTCGGCCTGCTGGAGATAAGCAACGTCAACCTCATGAACAAACTACGGCAGGGCGCCATGCGTTTGCGGGTTAGCAGCCAGCAACAGCGGTTGAGATTTGAATACCTCGACCCGCGTTTCATGCGCTATGGCGAAAGACATTTTGCGCCGCTGGGCTTATCAATCGAGTACCAACGCGATTCGACGGTAACACGTTTCTTCCGGTCCGCAATTGATCGCGGCACGTTGGGCATCGTGCAACGACTCGACGCCAAAGGAAACCCGTTGGATGATTTCGGATTACGGGTCAAGGAACCGACGATCAATCGCTTCACCGCCGCGATTGAAACGCAGCGGGTACTCAATTCAAAAACTCATTCGGCCATTTTCGCTCGTTATAGCTATGAAGATGTGCGCCTCTTTAATCTGGCCAGTTTGCTGGTCAAGCCGGTATTGCTACCGGACCGGGCAGTCAGGCTCTCGCGCTTCGGCGCTTCGTTTGTCCGCGACACCCGCGAACGATGCGAGCGAGGTTTGCTGGGCACCGTGCGCAATCCGGATGAGGAAACGGGCGCGCCGGGTGAAGTCTGCCGCTACAATCAGTTAGACGCAACCCGCGGTTCCTTCCTCAATGTTGATTACGCACTTGCCCTGCGACAATTGGGCGGTAATCTTTCCTTCAACCGATTTGAGGCTACGTATCGTGCCTATCATAAGCTTAACGCCTTGCGCGGAACTGTGCTGGCGGCCAACGCCACGCTGGGTTTGGCAACGCTCTTCAACCCGCGCGATCGAGATGGCAATGGGCGGATTGACGAAATCGATCTAACGCTGCCCATTAGCGAACGCTTCTTTGCCGGCGGCTCCACTACGTTGCGCGGCTTTAGTTTTGAAGAAGCCGGCCCGCGGCAGGTAATCATTCCCAAGGGCAATTTTATCGATCAAAAGAAACACCCGGTGGTCTTAAATCCGTTCACCGTGCCGGTGGGTGGCAATGCACTCGCGATTCTCAATCTTGAGGCGCGCATACCGATGACCAGGTCACTTCAGGCGGTTCCTTTCTACGATGGCGGCAATATCTTTCGTCGTGTAGGAGATTTGTTTGGCAGGCATGACAACACGCCCGTGCCGCCGGGAGATGTGCTGGCGGCGATCAATGCAGCGAACCTGCGGGCTCACTGGACGAACACGGTGGGGCTGGGCGCTAGGATTCAAACGCCCTTCGGCGGCGCGCTGGCGGTGGATTATGGCTTCCTGCTCAATCCACCTGAGTTCTTGATTCCGCAGCGCGGGCCAAGCATCGATCCCAATGACTTTAACGGGACTCCGGCAGTCTATCGTCTAAAACGAACGCAGGTGCATTTCAGGTTTACGCAGACGTTCTAAGACAGTGAGCAGTGAGCAGTGAGCGGTGAGAAGTGGGCAGGAGGCAGATGATCACTCTACTAAAAATAGAAAGACCCAAAGCTAACCGGTCTGGTTGGTCCCGGCCGGCTTTTGTCCTGCCTACTGCCGGGTGCCGACCGCTCCTCGCGGTTTTGCTGCTCATTGCCCACTGCCCACTGCTCACTGGCGTTGCGCGGGGCCAGCAGGTCATTGACAAGATGGTTGCTACCGTCAACGCCGGGGTGTTGCCCGATTGCCGCCAAACTTGCCTAATAACTTATTCGGATCTGCTCTGGCAGTTGGCACTGCAACCAAACACGCCGCTCGAGAACCCTGCCTCAGCTGATCTCAACCATGCGTTGCGCCTGGTGGCAGATCAGAGACTAATCCTCCAGGAGGCGGAGAAGCTCCCCTCGATCGCGCCAACTTCAGAAGAGGTTAAGAGCGCGCGCGACGAGTTGGTTAAAGCGTTTCCTTCCGCGACTGAATTTCAGCAACGACTGCTTGTCGTAGGACTCACCGCAGATAAACTGAATGAAATACTGGAGCAGCGCGTCAGAATTGAAAAGTACCTCGACTTCCGTTTTCGTAACTTTGTAGTGATCACGCAGAAAGAGATCGCTGACTATTACCGAGACATTTATGTGCCGCGATTGACGACGCGCGCGCGCGGACAAATTGTTCCCACTCTGGAAGAAGCTCGCGGCGAAATCGAAAAAACACTTACGGAAGCGAAGATTGAATCTGACACCGACGGCTTTCTCGATAACGCCCGCGAGCGTGCAGAGATCATCATCTTAAACCCAGTGTGAGCTAACCTAAGCGGCGGAGTCCGCTAGCTCACCGGTTCGAGCCCTCCCGCTCGTAGTCGTTGCTCTTCCCAATAGGGCCTTGTATTTTCCCCAATTATGTATTAATTAAAGCGGCCGAGCGGTTACTGATTGCGGCTTTTGACTGGGCGGAGACCTCTCGCGTCACCGCCTCAACTCACAACCTGCCGTTGCCACGAGCGACTCATACGCGCTCAGGAGGCACCAATGGGACTCTTCAACTCCACAGTTCTTGATGTTGCAATCGGGTTGATCTTCATTTATCTGCTGCTGGCGATTATCTGCACCGCCGCCAATGAATGGCTGGCTGCCTTAACCCAAACGCGCGCCAAGTTTTTGAAGAAGGGCCTGAAGCAGCTTCTCGATAACCAACCCACCAAAGGCAATTCCAGTCCGGACGCCTTCATCCAGCAATTTTATGAACATCCGATGGTCACCGGCATGATGAAGGATAAAAAGCACCCGGCCTACATCTCCTCCCGAACCTTTGCCGCAGTTGTGACCGATCTGCTGACTGTCGGCTCTGAAGTCGAGGCCGATGTTGTAGATATGGGGGAGGCGGCCGAAGCTATTCCAGACGGCGATGTCAAGAAAGTCGTAATGGCGCTGGCCCAGCATGCCAAGCGAGACGGGACTTCGTCACAACAGGCGCTGGAAGGCTGGTTTAACGACACCATGGATCGCGTGACCGGTTGGTACAAACGCCGGACCCAGCTTTGGACTTTCGTTGTCGCCCTCATTATTACCGTGACCGCCAACGCTGATACTGTCAGCATTGCGCGGCGACTCTGGAGAGATCCAGTGCTTCGTAGTGCCGTGGTGGAAGAAGCAAAAGTGAGGGCACAGAAACCCCGGCCGACAGTTTCCGTCGAATACAAGGATGAAGATGATCCCACCAATCCAACCGTGACGCGCAACGAAGGCAACCAGCTATCCGTTAAGGAAGAAGAAATACTCGGCGAACTTTTGGGTTGGCGCGGTCCAATAAAAGACAGCCTCAAGCTCGAAACCTTTCTTGGCTGGCTCCTGACTGTGCTGGCGCTCTCGATGGGCGCGCCGTTTTGGTTTGATCTGCTCAATAAGATCATGAACGTTCGTTCGGCCGGCAAGTCACCTGATGAAACAAAGAAACCGGAAAAGCCGGCGCGGGCCTAGGAGGGGAAACAGCATGCATTCGCTAAAACGATTCCAGGTTTTCTTACTGCTCGTCTCACTTATTACCTCACCGCTTTTGGCTCGCGCAGAAATTACCGTCGCCCTGACCAAAGGTTTCGTGAAGAAATACAAAGACAAAGCGACAATTCCCACGACCTTTAGCGTAGACAAACATCACAACGCCCCCAATCCCATTGGCGGCGGCTCAGATGATGGAGACATTCACATTGCCGGTCGAGACAGTGTCGTACTGTTGCCGATGGTCGCGGAAATCATTAACGGCAAACGGGAGAACGACACCTTTAACTTCCTGATGCAAACTACCGCCGGTCAGACTGTTCCGATGACCGGCGTTTGGCGACTGTGGTTTGAACATCCCGGCAGCGAAGATCAGATTCAGGGCGAGACAGTCCCAGCGCCCACTGGCACTAATCCCGACCATATCTTTGAGTTTCATCCAGTGGCGAAGTTTGGCAGCTTCGACTGTCTGGATTCGTTTCTTCCGATCGCCGATCAAGCAAACGAGTTTCGTGGTTACCCGGCGGATAAAGCCTTCGGTGCTTATGAGCAACGTCCCGGCACGATAACCCAGAGCAACACCGCGATCATGATTTTGAGTAACAAGGCGGGCTACAACTATGCGGATTTCGAGATGAGGTTAACCGGAAAACCAAAAGATGTGGGCGACGGGTATATCGTCCTTGCAGATGTTTTCAATGCGGGCGCCCCGGCCAATGCCGATCCCTTAACCCAGGAACCGCGTCGCATGATCTTTGTGAAGGGCAGCAAGCCGGGAGACAAGATTGCCACCATGAAAAAGGGCGACAAGCTGCACGTGTTGGGTATTCCGCGCGTAAACCTTAATGAGGTTTGGGCCATCGTCAGTGGCTTTCAGGGGCATGATGAGTATTCTGAGGGTGGCCTGCCCTACGAGATGATTATCGTGGCGCTCCTGACATGAAGTAACGCAATCAGGCAGGTCTCCGCAGGTAAGCTCGCAACTGCGGTGGTGTAACCTTGCGCAGCAAGGCGCTCTTGGCCTTCCATTCCACAGTGCGGCTGAGTTCAACCAGAAAGCGCGTTTCGCCGGATTCAAGAACTGTAACCGGCTCGCCGTTGTGATAAAGAATCCGATTTGCAGTGTGCGCAGTGACCCGCCCGCCGGGCGTGATTATCCCGACCAGGTTCAAAGGATCGGCGGCACTTACAGAAATCAAACTCTCCGTTTCCGCGGCGACTGAAGTCTGGGCTCGCTCTTCCGCTTCGCGAGCGGGAGAGCGGATGCCAAAGTCCATCGACCCACTACGGGTGCGACGAATAGCGCGTAACATGCCAACCGCCTCAGGCAGGGCAAACTGCTCGCCTGAGATTCCAGCCACAAAACGACCGCCGCGGATCTCGCCGCGCGCTTCCAGCCGATGATAGATACGCAGGAGTACACGCCAGGGAAGTGCTATTCCCTCGCGTTCGAGCAGCCGTTTGAAAACTACGCCATAACGCTTTAGCAGTATGCGCGCGATCTCTTCGGCGGCTTCTGCTTCGTATGTACCTTCCCTGGAAGGGACAGGCACGAATGCCTGTCCTGCCTCGCGGTTGAGCAACGACCATCGTCCAGCGCTCGACATCTCGTAAGTCGGTTGCCGGTGCTTGCGTCTTGCCGCCGCCTGCGTCTTACGACTTGAAGGTGTCAACAGTGCGCGTAAGCCGGTAAAACTGTCTGATATCACCAAACCATTTGCCACGAGTTCTGCTAACGACTCTTCAACCTGCGCACGCAAGAGCCTGGTGCCGTCGACGATGTCGGAAAAGAAGGAAGCTCCGCGCGTCGTCAGGTAATCGTGGACCGCGGCGGTAGTTGTCGAGAAACCCAGTTCATTTAGCAATGGTTGGGGAAAAACTGAATTCCAAATCGCCAGGTTCTTGCGTCGCATAAGCGCAATGGGAGTGTTGCGTACGGGTGCAGCGCCACGCGCCCGTTCGTTTCGCTCGTTCCCCGCTTCCGCCGCCGCCGCGCGTGCGGTGCTTGGCGGAGTAAGTCTGGCCCAGACAATTTCCCCTGCGAGACACAAGGCATCAAGCCACGCCGGATCATATTCCGTCAGCCGGGCGGGCAAGAGCTCGCCTTCCCAGGCAGCGGCCGGGGCTTCGAATCCCTCCAATTGTTCAATGATGGCGCGCACGCCTTCCGGCCCTTCCATCTGATGGTCGGGTGCGACCTTTTGCCAGGCGAGCAGATAGCGCATGAAATCTGCGGTCGAAACCGGCTCGATCTCCTGCCGCAAACGGTTGAGCGTGTAACTATGAATGCGTGCGAGCAAGCGGCGCGCGCACCATTCAGTTTCGCTACTGTCCGGCGTGAATTGTCCACGAATTACAAAACCTTCGGCTTCGAGTTTGAGTAAGCCCAGCTCGATGTCACTAGTGCTCAGCCCAAATGAGTTGGCGAGGGCCGCTACTGTCGCCGGGCCCGAACCTTCCAGTCGTCCACGTAGAACTTCGACGAGGGCATTCTCAAACGGCCAAACTACCTGAGCAAAACTCTCCGGCGCGACGATTGGCGGATCGAGGGTGGCGACTGGGTAGATTGCTTTTATCTGTGGCAACCTCTCAGCTGCCACCCAAAGATTCAACCTCTTCACTGGGACCGCGGGCGTCTCGCTCGCCAGGGCTGCGTTGCCACTCAAGGTTGAATGGTCGACTTGTTCGCGCTCCGCGCTCATTGCGGGCGGGACGCCCGCGGTCCCAGTAATGACGAGCCCGGTATTGACTTTGAGTAGGGCGGCCCGGCGATCGTTCTTTAAGTCCGCAAAGAAAGTTTGCCACTCCGCGCCTTCAGCTTCGGTGACAAAGCCCAGCTCGACCAGCGCATCGTGTAATTCGTCGGCGTTGTCCACGCGCGGCCAGGCCTCGTCGCGCACTCGGTCGATAGCGCCTTGATCGAGCCGGCCCATGTCTTTGGCGGTTTGCGGATCGAGCCAACGCCGTTGTTGTACGGCGCGAGTGCGTCGCTCTTCAAGCGGTGCGTCGTCGAGATAAGCGTAGGGTCGGGCGTTTAGTATCTCCTGCGCCAGCGGCGAAGCCTCGATTACGTCGCGAGCAAACAGGTTCTTTTCGTTGCGCTCAATTGCGGTTAGCAGCCGTTCAAGACTGTCGATGTCCATCGCTTCTTCGAGACAATCCTTAACGGTTTGATCCACCAACGGATGTTCCGGAATTTCGCGCTCACCGCCGCCGAGATTCTCAAAGCAAGCCACCTGATCGGGAAAAATTGCGGTTAACAGATCTTCTGCATCCATGCGCTGCAACTGTGCGGGAATCTTCTTGCCGCCGCGCCGCCGCAAAACTGCCAGCGAGCGCGTCACGTTCCAGCGCCAGCGAATATTCCACATCGGCGCGTCGAGGAGAGCTTGTTTCAACAGGTGACGCACCGTCTTGGAGTTTAGATAGTGAAACACTTCATCAAGCGGGAAACTGTGTGTGGGTCCCAGCGAAAGAATCACCGCGTCTTCGGTAGCCGCAGCCTGCAGTTCAAAATTAAACTTGCGGCAAAAGCGCTTGCGTAACGCCAAACCCCAGGCGCGATTCAGCCGGCTGCCAAAAGGCGAATGCACCACTAACTGCATGCTGCCGCTATCGTCAAAGAAGCGTTCGAGAACGAGGTTTTGCTGAGACGGCATAACGCCCAGCACCAGCTTCGCGCCGGCGAGGTATTCAGTAATCTGTTCAGCCGCCGTGTGCGAGATTCCGACATCATTAACCAGATACGCGATCGCCGGCTCGAGATTGAGTGATTGGGTAACGCCCGGCTCGGCCGGTCCAGATGCCGACTTCTCAACCACGTCTGCGTTTTCGTAGTTTGCGATGAGCTCGATTCTGTTGGCCACGTCTTCGCGCAGTCGCGAAACTGAAACCGAGAGTTCATGCGTGCGCGCCGGAGCTTCGCCCAACCAGAAGGGAATCGAAGGTGGCTGACCGTGGGCATCTTCAACTCGCACTTTGCCTTGCTCGACTCGCAACACGCGCCAGGAAGCGTTGCCCAGTTGAAAGATGTCGCCCTGCAAGCTCTCAATGGCGAAGTCTTCGTTCACAGAACCAATCACCAGATCGGTCGGCTCGAGGACCACGGCGTAGTCTGCGGTGTCGGGAATTGCGCCGCCGGATGTAATTGCGGAAATGCGCGCATTGCGCCGCCCGCGTATGCGTTGATTGACGCCGTCGTGGTGCAGGTAGGCTGAGCGCCGGCCGCGCTTGGTTGAAAAACCTTCGGCGAGCATGCGAATGATGGAATCAAATTGCGCTCGCGTCAGGTTGCGATAGGGATAAGCGCGGCACACCAGCTCGAAGAGTGCGGCTTCGGTCCATTCTTCAGCCGCAGCAGCGGCGACAATTTGTTGGGCAAGAATGTCGAGCGGCAATTCGGGCAGTTCCAGGCGATCAAGTTCACCGCGACGAACGGAATCGATGATCGCGGCACACTCGACTAGCTCGTCGCGCGACTGCGGGAAAATTCTACCCTTGGGAAAACCAGCGACGGTGTGATTTGAGCGACCCACACGTTGCAGGAAACTAGCGATGGAACGAGTAGAGCCAAGCTGACAAACGAGATTTACATCGCCGATGTCGATGCCCAGTTCCAGCGAAGCAGTGGCCACGAGCGCGCTGAGTTCGCCCGCTTTCAGTCTTTGCTCCGCCGCCAGACGTTGTTCACGAGCTAGACTGCCGTGATGCGCGGCGATGTTTTCATCACCGAGGCGTTCACCTAAATGGCGCGAAACGCGTTCGGCCAATCTACGCGTGTTAACAAAGACGAGCGTCGTTTTGTGTTCGCGAATGAGTTGCGCCAGTCTGTCATAAACGTCCTCCCAAACTTCGCCGGACATCACCGCCTGCAAAGGGGAGTCGGGGAGTTCAATGGCCAGATCCAACCGCCGCGTGTGTCCGCTATCAATAATGGTGCAATCGGGAGTGTTGTCGGGTTTGATGTTTGCGTTACCTACCAGAAAACGTGCCACCTCTTCAATGGGACGCTGGGTGGCTGATAACCCGATCCGGACTAGTTTCGAGTTTCGAGTTGCGGGGTTCGAGTTAGCTGCCTGGTGTTGCTGGATCAGTTCTTCCAAACGTTCGATCGAAAGCGCGAGATGTGAACCACGTTTATCACCGACTACCGCGTGGATTTCATCGACGATCAGCGTGCGCGTCGTTTGTAGCATGCGCCGGCCGCCATCGCTGGTCAGCAGGATGTACAACGACTCCGGAGTGGTGACGACTATATGAGGAGGGCGCTTGACCATCGCCGTGCGCTCGCCGGCCGGCGTGTCGCCGGTTCTGACAAACGTGCGGATATTAATCTCTGGCAGACCCAGTGCCAGCAACTCCTGCTGAATGCCGGCGAGGGGAATTTGCAGATTGCGTTGGATATCGTTGCTCAACGCCTTGATTGGCGAAACGTAAACAACGTGAGTGGTATCCTCCAGCTCTCCGGCCACACCGAGCCGCACGAGGTCGTCAATCGCAGCGAGAAAAGCGGCGAGGGTTTTACCGGAACCAGTTGGCGCAGCAATCAAAGTATTGCGCTGTTCTTTGATGGCGGGCCAGGCTTGCTCCTGGGACGGGGTGGCCGACGGAAAGCTTTTAGCAAACCAACGCGCCACCGCTGGATGAAATATTCCGAGATCCATGGGAAGGAAATTATAACGCAGAAGCTACGGTATTGCACCAATGAAACGCTAGCCTAGCCGTGCAATGGGTACCGTTATCCGCAGGTTACGCAGATGTCATAAATTAACAAGCAAAACGCCTATGTTTTACAGAGCTGCTCAGGACTGTCCGGTTGAAGCCGAGTAATCGGCGTAATCCTGCGGAATGTTTTGGGCGAATTACTCGAACTGTTTTTTGAACCCTTCGAACTGTGTCTTGAGCATCCCCACTTCGGCCTTGAGTGTTTCAATTTCAGCCTCGAGTGCGGATATTCGGTCGTTGCCGCGGCCTCGAACAGGTGCCACAGCTTCAACGGTTGGGTCGACTATGACCTCACCCGAAAGCAGGTGCGCAAACCGAGTCTCCTTCTGACCAGGTTGGCGAGGCAAACGCGTGACGAGCGCGTCCGGTTCGCGCGCGATCAGGGAATTGAGCGTCGACTCAACTGCTTCGAGTCCGGCAAACTCGTGCAGCCGAAAGGCGCGGGTCGCCAATTCGCCGGGTGTCTGTGGTCCTCGAAGCAGCAGGACACAAATCAAAGCCAATTCCGGCGCGCTCAAATGCATTACTTCCGGCAACACATGCTTGTATTTCGGCACGCGGCTGGTGCTGCCGTAGAAAACGTACGCAAGATTTTTCTCGCGCAGAGTTTCCAGCGCCCTGGCTACCGTGGTCTCGTCGTAAGACGTGACGGGAGTGCGATTGTTCTTTTGGTTACAGGCCAGCGTTAGTGAGTTTAGAGTCAACGGATAGTATTCCGGTGTCGTCAACTGTTTTTCGACCAGCGAGCCCAGCACGCGTGCCTCGATGTCATTCAATACTGTTGCCAATGCCATTTTTCTTTTGCTCGACTTACTTGGATCGAAAGTACTGCTCAAAAATCTCTTTTAACTCAGTTGGGCTGCGATACTCTTTCAACGTCACCCCATTGCTACCTGAGATCATCGCCGATAGCAAACGTTCTTCAGCCGGACGATACAGGCACAACACTGGTTTGCCCCAAGCCGTTGCTTTGCCGATTTCATAACCAACTCCGAGACTGGGCGTCGTCACTTCGGCTACCACGTAGTCAGCCTCTTTCAGCCAGCCCAGATCGCGATCGTGAATCTTCTCGTCTCCGATATCCTGCCCGAGGACGCCAAGCTCGGTGTCGGCTACATGCTCGGTCAAAACGTCGCCGTAGGTGCGCAGCTGTTCAACAATTTCACGATACAACGCCGCGTCCTCGCGTCCTCCGCGGATTGAGCCGGCAAAATAGATTTTCATTTCTCAGGACCCCGACTGGTCGTTCACACATCTCTTGCGCAACGGAACCCCGAGGTCATCCAGCGTTCGTGCGCGTGGAAGAAGTTGCGGTAAGTCGAGCGGATGTGTATTTGCGGCGTCGCAAACGAACCGCCGCGCAGCACCTTCTGGTTGACGAACCACTTGTCGTTGTACTCGTCAAACTCAGATTTGAAACCGGGGTAGGGAACGTAGTCCGAAGTTGTCCACTGCCAGACATCGCCGATCAGTTGTTGACAGCCATAGACGTTTGCGCCGGCAGGGAACGAACCAATTGGAGCGGGTGACCAGAGGCCATTCTCAAACAGATTGGCTTTGGACTGATCTGGCGCATCGGCGCCCCACGGAAAATCCTGTCGCGCGTCAGCATTCGGATTGCTGGTTGCAGCCTTCTCCCATTCGCCTTCGGTGGGCAAACGTTTACCCGCCCATTTTGCGAACGCCGAAGCTTCAAAGAAGCTGACGTGACACACCGGTTCAGCCGCCTTGCTTGCGGTCGCGTGCAAACCCGCGAAGTCGCGAATCATCCATTGGTCATCGTGGAGTTCCCATTAAAGCGGCGCGCGCCACTGCTCTCGATTAACAACTTCCCAGCCTTCGGAAAACCACCAACGAAAGTCCTGGTAACCACCGTCGCGGATAAACTCGAGAAAGCCGCCGTTGCTCGTGAGCGCACGGTCGAGCGCGTAGTCTTGCAGGAAGACCTGGTGCGCAGGTTTTTCGTTGTCGAAAGCGAAATCGTAATTTTTGGAGTGCAGCGGCTTGACGCCGCTTTCGTCGGCGCCCTCCCTAACGGTCGGGCTACTGCCCCGCCGATCGTAGCCTAACCAAAATAAGCCGCCCTCTATTTCGGCAAACCCTTCAACCTTGGTTGAAGCTGCGGGTGCTGGTTTGATCGGCGCGTTGTACTGATCGCAAAGCAAGTGCTTGATGTCGTAAACG
>JANLYH010000171.1:0-4328 GCA_031365545.1 Pyrinomonadaceae bacterium
CGTTAGACAGCTTCGAATTACGAAACGCTCAAGACAAGTCTATGGGTTACGAGGCCGAGCTTTTTGCCAAAGTTAGGGATTCGACCATGTGGCCCTCTTTTGAGCGACCTTTGTTTCTCGATGGCCTTGCTGATTTAGCTGATGATGCGTTTGTTAAAGAATCAATTGAAGGTTATTTGGCATCGTTGCTGATTTATCATCAGTTAAGTGAAGAAATGATCAAGCTTCTTTTGAAAGATGCTCAATTCTTCATTCAACTTTCTGTCTTTCCGGCAGAGATACATTTTGCTGAAAAGAAGAGGGCAATGTTCGGGCAATTAATGGATGAATTGAAAGCCACAATTTCTTTTACGAGTAAAGACGACTTCATCAGCAAGTGTTTCGAGCTGAACAATCATAGAATTGATATCGTCCATCGATTAACGAAGCGTAGTTCTCTCTTAAATGTCGGCGCTCAAATTGCTCAAGTCAAAAGGTTGTACTATGAGATTTACCATTTATTTAATGGCGCGCATGACGAGTTCAGGGTTTCCTTCAAAGACTTCAAGAAGGATGTATTCATAGATTATTAAAGGTGTGCTCACCTAGGCGGTGGCTTTCCGTGCTACCCCGCTGTCTAACAACGGCATGCAGCGGACGCGCAATTATCCTTCCGCCCTCATCCTTACTTCGCGCCGTGCTCAGTCAACTGCTGTGTTATGCCCTGCTCATTGACACGCCTTGGGCTGCCCGAACATAATGAACTCACAAATCCCGCGCCGACCAAACAGTTATGCTTGAAACGGAACGCAAATATTTCTCAGAACATTTCGACGAATTGAATTCGCGTTATGCGGGAAAATTTGTGCTCATTAGGGATAGCAACCTTGTAGGGACTTTCAATACCATCGAAGAGGCCCTGGCCGATGGGGCCAGGCGCTTTGCGCTAGAACCATTCTTAGTCCGGCAGGTTACTGCGGTTCCAGAAAAAGAGATCAACATACCAGCTCTCACCTTGGGGTTATTGCGTGCCGATTCTTCACGTCCAATATGATGCCGAAGGTCAAACACCTGATGGCAAGAAAATCCAACTACCCGCGAGAATCGTCCTCCTGCAAACCGGCCCTTGCGTTCAAGTCGTAATTAGCCTCGCTCAATCTCTTTCCGAGCAACTTGTTCAACAGCGCTCGGTCAACTCAATCGTTCGTCGGCTCATAACAATGGAGAAGTGACATGATGAACCCCGCTAAGAACACGATTTGCCTTTGGTACGATGGCGGCGCCGAGGACGCGGCGCGATTTTATGCCGAGACCTTTCCCGATTCTTCTGTTGGCGCGGTACACCGCGCCCCGGGAGACTTTCCTTCGGGCAAGAAAGGGGATGTGTTGACGGTCGAGTTTACCGTGATGGGAATTCCCTGCCTCGGGCTGAATGGCGGGCCTGAGTTCAAGCACAACGAAGCATTCTCGTTTCAGGTCGCGACGGCTGACCAGGCCGAAACGGATCGTTACTGGAACGCGATCGTCGGTAATGGCGGCCAGGAGAGCGCCTGCGGCTGGTGCAAGGACAAATGGGGACTGTCCTGGCAGATTACGCCGATTGTTCTGACGCAAGCGTTTACTGATCCCGATCGCGCTGCCGCCAAGCGCGCGTTCGATGCGATGATGCAGATGAAAAAGATCGACATCGCTGCAATTGAGGCGGCGTGTCGCAGTTGACGCAGGGTTAACCAGCGCTCTCGCTCCCAAATCCATAATCTCGAACCATCGCCTCGGACAAATCGCTGGACCGGAGCGGCGGAATGGTGTTTCGAAACTTGTTGGCGTGGTTAGGACAACGGCGAACTGCAACCGTCAAAAAAAGTTAAGCACGCCGCCGGTCAACTCAAACGTTCGAAAGGTAAATCTCTGAAACTCAAATTCGTAGCCATACTTGCTCCTCTCCTTCTCGGTGGGATGACGCTGTTTTCACAGCGGAACCAGCCTGACTTTGACGTTCTGATTAAAGGCGGCACTGTTTACGACGGCACGGGCTCTGCGCCAAGAGTTGCGGACGTAGCGATCAAAGGCGATCGCATCCGCGCCATCGGAAAGCTACGAGGTGCGAAAGCGACGACCGTGATCGACGCGCGCGGGCTCGCCGTCACGCCGGGATTCATCAACATGCTTTCGCATTCCGAAGGCTCGTTGATTGTTGATGGGCGCTCGCAGAGCGAAATTCGTCAGGGCGTGACGACGGAGATTATGGGCGAAGGCTCTTCCGCGGGCCCACTCACAGACGAAATGCGCAGGCGCGCGCTCGCAAGCCAGGGCGACTACAAATACGACATACCCTGGACGACCCTTACGGAATATCTCAGCTACCTGGAGAAGCGTGGTGTGTCGCCGAATGTGGCTTCGTTCATCGGCGCCGGCACTGTGCGGACGTATGTGATCGGACTTGAGGATAAAAAGGCGACGCCGGAGCAGCTTCGCCAGATGCGCGAAGTGGTGCGCCGCGAGATGGAAGCTGGCGCGCTCGGCATCGGCTCGTCGTTGATCTATGCGCCGGACACTTACGCTTCAACTGAAGAGCTAATTGAGATATGCCAAGAGGCTGCAAAATATCAGGGCAAATATATCTCGCACATGCGCAGCGAAGACGACGAACTCATCGAAGCGCTGGAAGAACTCCTGCGCATCAGTCGCGAAGCCGGCATTCCCGCTGAGATTTATCACTTGAAGGCCGGCGGTGCTCGCAATTTCGCGAAAATGGATCGCGTCATTGAAATCGTAAACGCCGCGCGCCAAAAGGGAATGAAGATCACCGCGGACATGTACCTGTACCCGGCCAGCTCGAATGCGATCGATTCGCGGATTCCGTCGTGGGTGCATAGCGGCGGCGATGAAGCAATGTACAAGCGGCTCGAAGACCCGGCGACACGCAAGCAGGTTAGCTACGAGATGCACCAGCGCGGGCCGATGGCGAAGACTTTGCTGGTTGGCTTCAGAGCTGCGAAGCTGAAGCCGCTAATTGGTAAGAGTTTGACGGAAGTCGCTGCCATGCGAGGCAAAGATGAGGTCGAAACTTTGCTGGATCTCGTGCTGGAGGCGCGCTCGCGAATCCAGGTCGTTAGTTTCACCATGAGCGAAGACAACGTCGTGAAAGAGTTAAAACTACCCTGGGTTTCGGTCGGCTCAGACGCTTCTTCGATGGCTACGGAAGGAGTCTTCCTCGAATCATCGACGCACCCGCGCGCCTATGGCAACTTCGCTCGCCTGCTGGGCAAATACGTGCGCGATGAAAAGGCAATTACGCTACAAGAAGCCATTCGCCGGCTCAGCGGATTGCCTGCGACGAACCTCGGTCTGGATCGTCGCGGATTTCTTAGGGAAGGTTACTTCGCTGACGTCGTGGTCTTCGATCCCACGACGATCGTCGACAAAGCAACGTACGAGAATCCTCATCAGTACGCCAGCGGTGTAAAGCACGTTTTCGTGAATGGAGTTCAGGTGCTGAAAAATGGAGAGCACACCGGAGCGAAGCCTGGTCGAGCTGTTTGGGGACCGGGAAAGATCAAGTGAAACGGTCTGGCGGGCCTCTTTGTTACGTTGCGTGTGTGAGCCGCTGAAAGAATGATGGTCATGAATAGATGAAGAGATAAAGAATGAGCAACCTTGCGGCACCCTTCGTCTTCGACTCGAACTCGCGACGGTTCTACCACGGCACCGGAGCGGACTTAAAACCGGGCGACCTGCTTCAAGGCGGCTATTCCTCCAACTACACCGAGCGGCGGTCGCCCTGGATTTACTTCAGCGAAACCCTGCACGCGGCTACCTGGGGAGCGGAACTGGCAAAGGGGGAAGGCCCGGGCCGAATCTACGTGGTGGAACCTACGGGGCCGTTCATGGATGATCCCAATGTTACGGATCACGGAAGCGGAAATGGGGGCGAAAGCAACTTCGCCTGCTACGTGGATGGCACCGAATGGCACTGCGGAACTGCGGCGGGAGGTGTCAAAGACGGCGCGAAGAAAACTATTCCGGTCAACCGCTAGGCATGCCGCGCCGCAGGCTATTCATTGACTCGCACCTCAAACCGGATCACAATTCGCACACAAACAATTCCCAACCCGGAAAGGCAAAGCTGCCATGCGTCGAACGCTTATTACCCTGATCGCTTTATCCCTCGTACTCATTTCGGTTCCGCAACCGGCATCTCGCGCGCAAACGTTTCGGCCAGTTGTTCGCGGCAAGCGCGGCGTCGTCGCCGGCGGTCAGCCATTGTCTGTCGAAGCGGGTCTGCGAATCCTCGAGCAGGGAGGCAATGCAGTTGATGCTGGAGTCGCAACCATACTCGCGGCGTCTGT
>JANLYH010000181.1:0-7132 GCA_031365545.1 Pyrinomonadaceae bacterium
CGGCTGTACAACGCTTTATCCTCGCCAATATACTAATCCCACCGAATGCTTATCTCTCCAGCGCTACGTAGCGCTTTTGCTGGATCCCAATACGCTAGAAAATGAGGAAGGTTGTCTATGCGCGATATGATCACTCGCAGCCGCGTGCTGCTACTTGCGACTGCGTTCGTCACCTTGGCAATTTGTTATAGCCTAAAGCCAATAACCGGAGCCGAAGCCAGGAACATGCAGCCCGTTACAGTGTCACCCGCTGAGCCAACGTCGCCCGCGAATCCGCTCCTGGCTAAGTGGGAAGGTGCTTATGGCGGGGTGCCACCGTTTGATCACGTGCAGGTAGCTGACTTCAAGCCCGCCCTTGAAACCGCGATGGCGGAGAATCTTGCGGAAGTCGACAAGATTGCGAAGAACAAGGCAGCGCCAACTTTTGCGAATACTATCGTGGCCCTGGAGCGCGCCGGTCAAACACTTGACCGCGTGCAAACGATTTATGGTGTTTTCGGTTCAACCATGAACGGCGCGGAGTTTCAGAAAGTCCAGCGCGAAATGGCGCCCCGCCTGGCTGCCTTCAGCGATCAGATTAGTCAGAATGAACCGCTCTTCAAACGAATCGAGGCTGTTTACAACTCGCCGGCAAAGGCTAAGTTATCTCCTGAACAGCAGCGCCTGGTTTGGTTCGACTACATTAATTTCGTTCGGGCCGGTGCCAAATTAGGACCCGACTCCAAGAAGCGCCTGTCGGAAATCAATCAGAAACTAGCGGGCCTCTACACGAAGTTTAGTCAAAACGTCCTGGCGGAAGAAGATGGCCAGTTCATCCTGCTTGAGAATGAAGCGGACCTCGCCGGATTACCCCAATCGGTGCGCGAAGCCGCTGCGGCTGCGGCCGCCAACCGGAAACAAAAGGGCGCCGGGATAGTCGGGAACACACGTTCCTCCATCGAGCCTTTCCTAACCTATTCCGATCGTCGAGATTTGCGTGAGAAAGCGTGGCGCATGTTCGTCAACCGTGGCGACAATGGTGATGAACACGACAACAACGCGACCATCACTGAGATACTGCAACTGCGGGCCGAACGCGCGAAGTTGCTTGGCTATCCCACGCATGCGCATTGGCGGCTTGAAAACGCGATGGCGAAGACGCCTGAGAATGCGATGCGTCTCATGATGCAGGTTTGGAAGCCGGCCGTGGCCCGCGTTCATGAAGAAGTTGCCGATATGCAGGCGCTCGCTAATAAAGAAGGGGCGAAGATCAAAATCGAGCCGTGGGACTATCGTTACTATGCGGAGAAGGTGCGCAAGGATCGTTACGATCTGGATAACAATGAAGTAAAGCAGTATCTCCAGCTCGAGAAGTTACGCGAAGGCATCTTCTGGGTTGCTGGTCAACTCTTCAATTTCGAATTTACGCCGGCGAGCAACGTTCCCGTGGTTCATCCTGATGTGCGCGTCTGGGAAGTAACAGACAAAACCACTAAGAAGCATATCGGATTGTGGTACTTCGATCCGTATGCGCGCGCGGGGAAACGCTCTGGCGCCTGGATGAACGCGTATCGCAGTCAGGAACGAGTGGACGGCGAAATCACAACGATCGTTTCGAACAATGCAAACTTCTCCAAGGGAAAACCGGGCGAGCCGCTGCTGATTTCCTGGGACGACGCGCAGACGATGTTTCACGAGTTTGGTCATGCGCTCCACGGTCTGAACTCAAACGTGACCTACCCGTCTTTGTCGGGCACCGCCGTCGCAAGAGACTACGTTGAGTTTCCCTCGCAACTGCTCGAACATTGGCTGTCCACTCCCGAAGTGTTACAGCGCTTTGCGGTTCACTATCAGACTGGTAAGCCGATTCCCCAGAGTCTGGTCGATCGCATCAAGAAGGCTGCTACCTTCAACGAGGGTTTCATCACGGTCGAATATCTGTCGGCTGCCCTGGTTGATATGAAGCTACATCTGGCCGGCGACCAAAAGATTGATCCGGATGCGTTTGAGAAGGCGACGTTGGCTGACTTGGGAATGCCGGACGAGATTGTCATGCGACACCGCACGCCACAATTTCTGCACGTGTTTGCCAGCGACGGCTACTCTGCAGGCTACTACAGTTATCTCTGGTCTGACGTGCTGACGGCCGACGCGTATGGCGCGTTTGTCGAAGCCGGCGGGCCTTATGATCATAAGGTGGCGGAGCGATTACGCACGTACATCTTCTCGGTTGGTAATACAATTGATCCGGCTGAGGCGTATCGGCACTTCCGTGGCCGCGATCCGCGCGTCGAGGCGCTGATGAAGAAGCGTGGGTTTTCGGGAGCCTAGTTCGAAGGCAGCAGCGTGGCATGGACTTCGGCTGTAAGAAGAGCGGTGGCAAGCCCGCCTTCCCGACTGCGCGCATTCTCAGTTGAGCTTCGAGACTCAACGCTCCACAACGTGCAGTGAGGAAGGTGGGCTTGCCCCCGCTCTTCGCCACCACCCACACCTGCTGAATTGACATATTGGGCCTATTTGTTTAGATTCTAGGCGTTCAAACGGAACAGGCATTATAGTTTTCTAACTTTTGATAGGATGCTCCAGAAGACCTTCGTCATGAATCGAACATATACACGATTCTTTAGTTTTTGATTGCCCGGCCACCCCGGTGGCGGCTTGCCGGCGAAGGCGCTCCTATCAGATCCGATCAGTTGCAGTAGAAATAGTGAATCGTAAATCGTGAATAGGAAGTGTCAGGGCCACCGGCTCTCGGGCTTTGCCGTAGTTTGTGCGAAGTGGCGCCAGGAATGTCCTGTTGGTTCAATGCAAGGGTAGTTTTCCATTTACGATTTACCATTTGCGATTCACCGATTTTCTCAATGAGCGAGCTTAACGTAAAACTGAATGACGGACTGGCTGCGGTAGTAGCGGCGCCGATCACTGTTGGCGAAGCTCTGAAAAAGCTCGATCGTGAGCTGGCCAAGCAGGCGCTGGCTGCGCGTGTTGATGGTCGCGAAGTCGATCTCGCGTTTACGCTCACTGAACAGCAAAACGGCGAACCGGTAAAGATTGAGCCGGTTTTACCCGAGACTCTCGAAGGCCTGGAAGTGTTGCGGCATTCGACGGCACACTTGCTCGCTGCTGCCGTACTCGACCTGCATCCCGGAACCAAGCTGGGCATTGGCCCCGCGCTACTTGACGATCCGCGCTATGGTTTCTTTTACGACGTGATCACGCCGCAGGCCCTGACTGAGGCGGACCTGGCCGTAATTGAAAAACGCATGCGCCAGATCGCCAGCAAGAACCTTCCCTACAGACGTGACGAGATCTCGAAGGCAGAGGCCCTGCGAATTTTTGACGAGCGCGACGAACCGCTGAAACGCGAGTTGATTGACGAGAAGGCCGGCGAATCGGTAAGTGTTTACTACATCGACAACTCGCCGTTCATCGACTTCTGTCTCGGCCCCCACGTTCCCAACACCAACAAGCTGCGCGCTTTCAAGTTGTTGTCACTTGCCGGTGCGTATTGGAAAGGCGATGCAGAGAACCCGCAGATGCAACGCATCTACGGCACCGCGTTTTTTAAGCAGGAGCAACTCGATGCCTGGCTAAAGCAGCGTGAAGAGGCTGAGAAGCGGGATCATCGCCGCCTGGGTAAAGAGCTTGATCTGTTTTCGATTCAAGACCAATACGGACAGGGATTGATCTTCTGGCATCCGAAGGGCGCCATCATCCGTCAGCAGATGGAGGATTTCCTGCGCGAAGAGTTGGTCAGACGCAACTACAGTTTTGTTTACACGCCGCACATCGCGAAACGCGACCTGTGGAAGATCAGCGGACACGACCAAAGCTATGGCGACTCGATGTTTGCGCCGGTTACGCTGGAAGAGACGGAGTTTCGGCTAAAGCCGATGAATTGCCCGTTTCATATCGGCATCTATCGATCGCAGCAGCGCTCCTACCGCGATTTGCCGCAGCGTTATGCCGAGATGGGAACGGTCTATCGCGCCGAGTTGTCCGGGACTCTGCACGGTCTCATGCGCGTTCGCGGTTTCACGGTTGACGATGCCCACCTGTTCTGCACGCCCGAACAGGTCCGCAAAGAAATAGACGATTGTGTTGACTTCGCTGCTTACGTTTTGAAGGCTTTTGGTTTTGAGCAGATTAAGTTTGAGCTTTCGGTGAAGGGAAACGACACTTCAAAGCAATGGCTCGGCGCAGACGAAGAATGGACCAGGGCAGAAACGGCGCTGGCGGAAGCCCTCGATGCGCGCCAGATCAAATACGAACGCATTGAAGGCGAAGCGGCCTTCTACGGTCCCAAGATCGATTTCAAGATTGAAGACGCTATTGGCCGGCTCTGGCAACTCGGGACCGTGCAATGGGACTTCAACTTACCCGAGCGCTTTGAGCTGGAGTACATTGGGGAAGACAACAAGCCACATCGTCCGGTGATGGTGCATCGCGCCCTCTTCGGTTCGATAGAACGTTTTTTTGGTGTCCTTATCGAGCACTACGCTGGCGCCTTTCCGCTGTGGCTGGCGCCGGTTCAGGTGGCAGTGTTGCCGATTACCGATCGCATCAACGAATACGCGGAAAAAGTAGCCGCGGAACTGCGCAGTGCGGGTTTGCGAGTGGAGCCGAACCTCAAGAGCGAGAAGATTGGCGCTAAGATTCGAGATGCGCAAATGCAAAAGGTGCCGTTCATGCTGGTGCTTGGTGATCGCGAAATGGAACAGGGAAACGTCGCCGTGCGCGAACGGTCCCAGGGCGACATCGGCGTGATGCCGACTAGCGATTTTGTTGAGATGGCGCGCAAGCTCGTTGAGCAGCGTGCATTGACTAACACGTAGTTTCGGGTTTCGAGCTTCAAGTTCCGAGTTCAGCCAAACTCGAAACTCGAAACTCGAAACTCGAAACTGTTTTCTTCAGGAGGTGAAGTATAGCTACAGGCTTTCGAGGTCGCGGCCAGCGTCCGGATAACCGGCGCCTGCCGATTGCCCGCATAAACGAAAGAATCCGTGTTCCCCAGGTAAGAGTGATTGGGGAGGAGGGTGAGCAGCTCGGCGTACTGGACATACGAGATGCCATTCGTCAGGCGCGTGAGAAAGGTCTGGATCTGGTTGAGGTCGCCGCTACTGCCGACCCGCCGGTTTGCCGAATTATTGACTTCGGGAAGTTTCAATACGAAGCCAAGAAGAAGGCGAACGAGGCGAAGAAGAAGCAGGTGACCATAACGGTTAAGGAAGTGAAATTTCGACCGGGTACCGACGATCACGATTACGACTACCGGATGAAGCATGCCAAGGAGTGGCTTGAGGGCGGCGACAAGGTGAAAGCCACCATCTGGTTCCGGGGCCGCGAAATGACGCACCGGGAGCTGGGCTCGCGCATTCTGGAGAAGCTGGAAAAGGATCTGATCGAGGTTGGTGAGGTCGAGGCCCGGCCGCGCATGGAAGGGAACCAGATGTTTATCATTCTGGGGCCGAAGCGCCATAAGAGCGCCAAGGTTGATCATCCTGCACCCCCGGCACAGGCAGCCGCGCCAAAAGCGCCAATCCCGCAGCCGCCGGCGCCAGCCGCAACCCCTGCCGTGGTGCCGGAGACTCCAGCCGTGCCGGAAGCGACCCCAGCGCCAGCGGGTGATGCTGAGTGAGGTTTAGAAATACCGTTTGGGAAATGACGAGCTGAATTAGTTTAACGAAGACTGAAAAGATGGAGAGCAGTTATGCCTAAGTTAAAAACACATAAGGGTGCGGCGAAACGCTTTCGCAAGACCGCGACTGGAAAAATCAAGCGCGGTCATTCGCATGCGCGCCATATTCTGACGAAGAAGAGCAATAAGCGGAAAAGATTGCTGGACATTGACGGGCTGGTGTCAAAATCAGACATGAAGCGAGTCGAAGCGATGCTGCCGTACGGAAGAGACTAGCTAGTGAGGGATGAGGGATGAAGGATGAGGGATGAAACGAGAATGTTCATCCCTCATCCCTCCGCCCTCATCCCTTCCAAAGAGGAGGATTGAACAATGCCTAGAGTAAAACGTGGAAATAAGCGCCTCGAACGGCGCAAGAAGATATTAAAGCTGGCGAAAGGCTACCGCGGGACCAAGTCGAAACTTTATCGTTCGGCAAAGGAATCGGTTGAGCGCGGGTTGAATTTTGCTTACACAGGGCGAAAGCTCAAGAAGCGCGACTTTCGTAGCCTTTGGATTGTTCGCATTGGCGCCGCCGCGCGTTTGAACGGCATCAACTATTCTCAGCTTATGCATGGGCTGAAGGTTGCCGGCGTAGAGTTGGACAGGAAAGTGCTTGCTGATCTGGCGGTTAATCAGCCGGAAGCCTTTGCGGCAGTGGCGCTGCAGGCGAAAAATGCACTCGATTCGCAGAAGCAAAAAGCGGCTGCCTAATATTAGGTTTGAAAGTCCCAGCGGGACGAAATGTTTATAGAACCCGATCAATCTATTCTGGCGTCAGCGTTTAGCGGACGATTGCTCGGACATCTCGCTCCTACGGAGCTGGATACATTTTGGTTTGAGATTCAATAAACATCTCGCCGCTCTGCGGCTTTTATCGAGGGGGCTGTCTGAACGGAGGATTCTCGGAAGATGGCGGATGGTGTGACGTTCGAAGAGCTAAAGTCCGGAGCGGATCGCATTTTCGAAGCGTTTGGGCGAGAGTTCAAACGCTTCGAACGCTTTGTTGGAGACAGCCCTGATGCGTTCTTCCTTCCGAATCTTATGAAGGAGCTGGAGCGAGACAAGTTTTCGCTGTCGGACTCCGAAGCTCTTTTGCGCGAACTCAGTGAACTCCGGACCAGGTTTGTAGGTAAGAAGAGTGAGTGGGCCGCCGCGAAGAAGACCGTAGGGCGAGTGAGTCCGGAGGAGCGGGGAAGGGCTGGTCAACATCTACAGCTTACAGAAGTTGGAATGACCGATCCTCTCGAACGGGCCAGGATTAACCTTGAGAAGATCACGGAGAATTTGCGCACCGCTCGCGAAGCGATCGACGTCACGCTCCCGGGCAGGCGGCCGCGCCGCGGACATATCCATCCAATCACGATCGTTCGCGAACGGATCGAAGACATCTTTGTTTCGCTGGGCTACGCGATCGAAGATGGCCGCGAGATCGAAACCGACTTCTACAATTTCGACGCGTTGAATATTCCCGAG
>JANLYH010000209.1:0-14486 GCA_031365545.1 Pyrinomonadaceae bacterium
CTGCACGGCTTCGTCAATCGATCCGAAGGCGGTCATGACGATGACGGGAATACTTCCGTCGGCAGCACGGGCGGCGCGCAAGACATCGAGTCCCGATCCATTCGGCATGCGCAGGTCAGTGAGAACGAGCTTGTGTGGGCCGCTCGCAATTTCATTCAACGCGGCGCGCGCGTCGGCGGCTTCGGTGACGCTGTAGCCGGCGTTCTCGAGCGTGAGACGCAAAACGCGACGCAGGCTGTCTTTGTCTTCAACGAGGAGAATGTCTGGCATGTTAGTTTATGGCGCGAGCGGCAACGGAGGGAATTGTACAACAAGCAGTGAGCAGTAGGCAGCGGGCGGTGGGCCGTCTTCACGCTTAAGGCGTGACAGAGAGTAGCCGGTGGTCGAAGCGTAGCGTAGACCACCGGAACCCGCGCGAGTGATTGACGGCACCCCGCAGGGGTGCAACATCTCGGGGCTCGGTCTGGCACCTCTTCAAGGTGCGAATCGAGTCGCATTCCTTTCCGGTGGTCTACGCTCCGCTTCGACCACCGGCTACTATCTTGCAGCCCTTCGGGCTGCCAATGCCAAAAGGCGCGGATGGGATTAACCATCCGCGCCTCGTGTTGGGTTTTCTTTAGAAAGCCTCAGACCCTCCCTTACTGTCGGGCTTCTCCCTCTGCTTGCTTCCGCCGGCGGCGTTTCAGATACAGACCCGCGATTCCGGTTCCCAGCAGGGCCATCGTGGTTGGTTCAGGCACGGTGTTGTCGGCAGTCGTAAATTCAAACTTGATGCCGTTGTTCCAGAAGTGGCAATCCGGATCGAGTCCAAAGGCGATGCCGTTTCCGTTTAGAAAGTAAGCGCTGAGTATCTGTAATTGATCAGCCGTAAAGTTGTAGACGAAGTTGGTCGGGATTGTCGAGAAGCTCTGCGCAAACAAAAAGGTGTTGCCGGTTCCCGGAGCAACCAGTGGGTTGCTATTGAACAGAGCGCCGGCGAAGTTGTCCTGGATTTGTGACTGAGGCACCGGCACTCCGCTCGCATCGAGAAAAGAAGCGACGCCTGAATTCCGGGCGGTGTCGAGCAGGTGGACGAACAGCATGTTTGCGTTGCGGTCCCAGTTGCTGATGTTGCTGAAGGTGATCTTCGCGCCGGTAATGGTTTTGCCGGCGAGATTCACACCGTCGATGCGCCAGGTGTAGGCGCTGTGGTGATCGAGATCAAACTGTTGTGATCCACCGCTGCCTTGATTGGGCGCTGTTGCCGGGGCTTGGAAAGTGAAAGTGTCGGCAAGTGCCGTTGCAGGGGCGCCGACAAGAATTAAGGCGGCGAGCAAAAGAAGCATTTTCTTCAAGGGTAGTGGCCTCCGAGTCTGATTTCCGAGTTTCCGTCTGACCCTTATGAAAAGTGCTGATGAGGGTGGTTTTCCATCATCTCGGACGGTTAATTGGCAGAGATCAACGCTATAGAGATGTAGCGGGCCCCTTTCTTTTGGACTTTCGGACGAATGCGGGCGGACCGTGGAGAGTCGTAGGGTTTCAGACACGCTGAAGATTACTGGAGACTTTGCCGACACTGCGGCGCGTTAAAAAGGCCTGGCCGTCTTCGCGAGAAACCAACCCCCGGCGAACCAGATCATTGACCGCAGATTCAAACGTGATCATGCCGTGCACCTGGCCGGTCTGCATCGACGAATGGATCTGGTAGGTCTTCCCTTCGCGAATGAGATTCGCTACCGCGGGAATGTTTACCAACACTTCCACAACTGCGACGCGCCCATTCCCGTCATTGCGCCGAACCAACGACTGGGCCACGACTCCACGCAAACTCTCGGAGAGCATCACCCTAATTTGCGCCTGCTGCGCTTCAGGAAAAACATCAATGATGCGGTCGACGGTCTTTGTCGCGCTATTGGTATGCAGCGTAGCCAATACCAGGTGGCCCGTCTCTGCCGCAGTGAGCGCCAATGAAATCGTCTCCAGATCGCGCATTTCGCCAACCAGGATCACGTCGGGATCTTCGCGCAGTGCTGCCCGCAACGCCTGATGAAATGACTTGGTATGACTGGAAACCTCGCGCTGGTTGATTAACGAGTGCTGGTTGTGGTGAACAAACTCAATCGGATCTTCGATAGTAATAATGTGGGCTTTTCTATTTGCGTTAATACTGTTAATTAACGAGGCGAGGGTAGTGCTCTTGCCAGAGCCGGTGGGACCCGTTACCAAAATAAGTCCTTCAGAGACGTCCAGCAGATCGGTGAGGTTCGCCGGTAGTCCCAACTCGGAAGGGCTCAGGATATTCTCTGGGATTATTCGAAAAACCGCGCCCACCCCTTTTCTTTGCCTGAAGACATTGACGCGAAATCGGCCCACGCCTTTGAGCGAGTAACTACAGTCGAGATCCCAGCTTTCAAGAAAAGTTTCCCGCTGAGTTTCCGAAAGAACCTCAAAGATCAGTCCCTGGGCCACCTCGGGCGTCAAGTCTTTATAGTTGAGCTTCATCATGTCGCCATGAACGCGCAGGTAAGGCGCGCAGCCGCTGGTGATGTGGAGGTCAGAAGCCTCGCAGCCCGTCATTTGTTTCAGGATGTCATCGATTCTTGCCATAGCGGGTCATCAATTTCCTTAGAATTAAAAGCCGTGGGCGGAAGTCGAACCTTACAGTAATTGCCGGAAGGCAGTTGGTTGGACGTATTGAAACTGCGGCGTCGAGGGCGGCAGCTTATTGGGGTCGAGAAACGTGCTGTCGAACGCCCAGTTTCTTATGGGCGGGCTGTAGATAGTCGAGGCTGCGTTGTAGGGCCCCAACGCCTGGGTTGAGTGATACAAGGGAATCAGAGAACCGACAAAATTCCAACGAGCGTTCCAATCTTCGAGAAAGCGCGGGAAGTTGTGCATGCCACCGTTGAGCCTTGATTCGCCAGAGGCACTGTTGCCGGCGTCAGGGCTTCCTGCGAGGGCGCCGAGGTTGTTCCC
This sequence comes from Pyrinomonadaceae bacterium, assembly GCA_031365545.1. Classification (GTDB taxonomy): domain Bacteria; phylum Acidobacteriota; class Blastocatellia; order Pyrinomonadales; family Pyrinomonadaceae; genus PSRF01. Next base: position 2,956 of record JANLYH010000209.1, read on the forward strand.
GGAAATCATTCCCGCTCGCACCGCGGTTTCTTCGGTTATGCCCGGCAAGTTTCGATCAGCGCTGCGATTGCCGAGGTTTCCCGGATACATTGCGCCAAAACTATCAGCCCAGGTTTTTGATAAAGGGAAGAAGGCATCTGAGACCAGCGACGACGGCACCTGATTGCCGAGATAGTGGTAAGTCGCCGCCGGATCATTTAGAGAAGAAACTCCTATCGGCGGCCCGAGATTGATTCCGGTGGTGTTGTAGTTTCCCCAGATGTACATCATGTTCTCAGTTGAGATCGTGACACCCAGGGTCGCTGACAACTTGTTCGCGGCGCCAGAAATTTGCAGATTCTGACCATTGAACAATCTGAGCGAGTGGCGGAAATAATTATTAGGATTGCTCCAGGCGGCGACAGTCAGAGCGCGCTTGGTTAGATCCGTGCCGTAGCTGCCACCGAGCACTGCCGGATCGGGCAGTTCGGCCGTGTCCTTCACGAGGGTGCCGGTGTTCTGCACGTCCTCGCCCGGTTCCAACGAACCATTCGGGCCGTAGACATCTTCGTTGTCGACCATGCCGTTGCTGCTGTTAACTGCAAGGCCGTTGGAGTCCGTCGTAGACTTTACGCGGTCGCCGCGGCGGTCAGAAAAATAGACCGTAAACCCGCTTGGATTGGCAATATTTGTGCTGACCGCGGGAGAGCCGGTCAGGAGATTGCCATCGTAAACGCCATCCAGCCAACGCGACAGGTTTCTCATGTTGAGTTCGACAACGTTAGTTATTCCCCGCTCATAGACCTGATCACAATTCACACTATTAATGCATCCTTCGCGCACGTTATAGACATTGATCGGAACGATGGCGTTCCACTCCTTGTTGTTGCTCCAGTTGGATGTGCCCCAGTCTGTAATATTCAGCGATGGCGGTACATCATTTCTTAACGGTTGGGCATTAGTGTCATCGACGAGCCCGGTGAGATAACCATAGGTAGAATCCTGAGTGGGGCCGGGCGACGTCTTCAACTGTCCATCCGCGGCGATGTAGGTCTTGCCGACAATATCGGTCAGGGAGTTGTAATAGCGGGTACCGTCAGGAGCGGTATTCTGTGCAGCGCTGGCATCGCGACTGCCCTGGGTGAAGCCAGCCCACAATGGTCGCTGCAAAGTGACGATGGCGTTGGGTTCACCAACGGTCATTCCCATGCTGAGAATCTGCTGGGTGACGTCAATCGTGTTGCCCGCGCTATCCACAATCTGAATGAGTATGCGACCAGACAAGCCCGCGCCCGCGGGTATTTGCGTGGCGGTGCCGTTGAGATTTACCGACTGCGTTGCGCTCTTCACGCCGCGCACAGTTAGCGCCTGACCCGGCGATCCGCCTTGTGCCTGGCGCACGCAAGTCGTCGCTGTATCGCGATAAGTGCCATCGTCATTTATCCGCCACAGCGCTCGACCGCCACCCGCTGCCGTGCCTGAGTTAGGCAAGGGAAGCGGATCAAAGGCACTAAGCCGCACACCCTGCCCCGCAGGAATTCCCGACGCGTCAGCAGAGCTTGGATTTTCGTCATCAATCAAAATGCGAATCTGCGCCTTCGAGTGATACCGCGATTCGCCCACGACCTGAGGATCGGAAGGCGTGCGGCGTTTGATAATTTCGCGCGTGGAACTGCCGGACAACTGCATCGGCAATACGAGCGCGGTCGCGCCAGTGGTACGCGTTTGTACCTGACCGCCAAATTGATTTGCGACGCCGGTACTCGCTGGACCGACCGAAGCTGAATCCCAGGAGCTGTTCACGTTGCCATCGGGCGAGCCGGGAAAATAACCACGCTGGCCGGCCGTCGCGCCGATGATGTTTGGTCCGCCAAACATGCTGCCCATCGTCAAGGGCACTCTGATGGCGCCAACCTGCACTGAGACGGTAGAGGCGGTGCGCGCAACTCCATTGCGCAGGTCGTCATAAACCAATTCGTTCGCGGTCGTAACCTTCGCCAGAAAACTAACGTTGCCGTTCACATAAATATTGCCGTTGGCGTGGACCCGACCATTGAAGGAAAACGGTGGACCAGGATGCAGCTCGATGTCTTCGTTACTGAAGATGCCAAACTGAAAAATAGGAATCAGGTAGTTGTTCATCTGCCGGGTAAGCGCGACCTGAGTGCCATCGGCCGCGGTGGCCTGGCTGCTCAGAATGTAAGGCGCAACACTGGCCGATAGCCCATTGAAGGGTCCGCCCGGTATCGTGACTCGCGGATACGAGCCGTTGGTGATGCCCTGAGTCAGGCGCATCGAGGTTAGGGCTGCATCGTCAAGACCGATGAGCTGGTCCATGTTGTAACCTTCGTCGCGTAGTTCCTGAGGCCAGGAGTTTTGAATCGTAAACAACTGGGCCGCTGTTGGACGCGAGGTAACCCGAAAAAGCCCGCTGAAATCCGACGTCATCTTTTCGATTCCGGCGCCGGCCGCGTAAAAGGCCTGTGTCCGCCTGACATCGCTGCCCGCAATTTTCGCTTCCTTGCTTACGACCGCCAGCACCGTAACGGCTATCGCGCCGAGCATTCCGAGAAGCAGAAGCGAGGAGGCCAGGGCCGCGCCCCGTTCGGAGACGCGCGCGTGACGTTCAGTTTTGATTAAGAGGTCCGGGGCTTTCGCGGTCATTGAAAAACTCCTTGGGGACGCCGGCTTAACTGCCGCTGGCGTTTGGCTGCAGGCTCTGCCTGAATTGCATGTTGCGGACGCTCGCACTCGTCGTCATCGAAATCGTTTGGCGTTGACCATTCTGAAGCGTATGCGGGGTTTCGACCGTCACTGTTGTCTCTACCTGGCGCGTCTCCACCTGCTGTTGAGCATTCGCCAATTGAGCGGTCGGCTGCATTATGTTTCCGTTGGCGTCGCGGAGATTCAGGAAGTAACGAAACTGAAGGCTCACCGCATGTTCCGCGATAACGCTTTCATTGAAGCCTGCGTTGCGAACTCCAAAGACGCGCCTCATGAGGAGACCATTGGAGTTGATGTAGTAATGGATAACCTTCATGCGGCAGATGGCAATGGGGAGAGTGGTTCCCGCTGTTATCACATCAAGTTGTCCGCCGGCGCCCAGGCTATTGAGCCCATATGGATCGCCGGAGCCAAAGACGAGGCTGGGAGTGGGGGTGCCCACGCCCTGGCGGTCCGTAATAGTCGCGAAGACGCCGCCCACGGCTGACGTGATGAAATAGATCTCGCCGACGCTAAAGCGATTGATGTCCGCGGGTGAAACGATTGCCGCACCGTTGGCTGGATTCAGTGTTCCGGCGGCCAGGGTGATTGGCGTGAAGCTCTCGGGACGCTCCATTTGCAGAATCGTGAGGCGATCAGTCAGAAACGGAGCTGAGCGCACCGTGTCCGCGGGCACAGCGCCCGGGACCGCCGTGTTGGCCGGCACATTGTTGTCGGCGGTGATTAGCCCAAGATTAACGATACCCGGAGTCGCCGAATTGGTGATGGGATTGCGCGTGAGATAATTAGTAACAAAAGCGAGCGGTACGCGAATATTATTAATGCTGTTGAGCCCGTCGCCTGCATTGACTAAATCTCGGTTGATATATTCGTGCGCCGTTCGCGCGCTTTCCTGCGCGTCGCTCATCTCCAACGTCGCGTGGCTGCTTTTCATCGAGTCTCGCATGAGTTGGAAAATCGCGCCGGTGACGACAATCATCACGACCAGTGCAATGACCACTTCCAACAGCGAAAAGCCTTGTTCACCTTTTTTGTTCTTGCGATGCGTCACAGCATTTGCCTCCGGCTCGAGACGGTCGAGTTAAGGAATATAAGAAGAAGTCGAGTTGTCGTTTAGGTAACCCGTTACCAGCAATTGCCTGCTGCCACCGTTCACCGAATAGTTAATGGTCACTTGAATTTTCTTTAACCTGGAACTGAGATCGGTTATCGCAACCTGGCGCGTCACACCGACCAATGCAAAGTTGGGATTGGTGAAGTCGTCGACGGTTCCAAAGACGCCGTCGGGCCCCGCGTCGATCAGATCGTCGGCAGTTCCAAAGATGCCGTCAGGACCGGGGTTCATCGAAACCTGCTGAAATCCTGGCTGGAAACCGGCAAAAGTTTTCACTGCTCCGCGGTTATTTACCTGGCCGACATTGGCAAGCTGGCCAAACGTCAGATTGTTGGTATCGCGCAGCGTCTCCATTTGCTCGAGCATTGAAACAGCGAGCAGTTTGGTATTTGTAATTGAACGCCCGTGATTGCTGGCGACTACTGCGTAGCCGATTGCTGAGGCGACTCCGAGCAGGCCAATGCTCAGAATCGTGATGGCAATAACCATCTCGAGTAACGAAAAACCGCCGTCGGTTTCGTTTAGTGGCAGACGACAATGAAGCTTATTCGGCATAGAGGTTGGCACTTGCGTTATACCTCCAAATCTTCACGCGTCCCGAAGCTCCCATAATTGAAATCGCCGAAGCTGTGCCGGAGGCGGCGCGAGTATTGAAGATAAACATCGCGCGCCCCTGAGGGTCACCGGCTGCATCGACCACGGAGCCGTCTGGTTGGAAAGTTACGGTGAACTTGTTATTGAATAGCGGCGTCATTGCTATGCCGTCGCTCAAAGCGCCGGTAGGTAACCCGGCCGGAATCCCGTAGTTAATTTCAGAACTGATGGTGGATTCGGCGAGTGGAGTTGAACTTACTACTACGCTACAGACGGTGTCGGGAAAACCTGGCGCTAATAGGATCGCTGTGCCGCTCAGATTGCAGGGTGGGTTAGCCGGCTGATTATTGTGATGGTTGATAATCCTTATTTGCTTGGATGGGTCGTTGTACTCAAATGTAATTGCCTGCCGCTGAGACATCGCCAATTGTCGCGCCTCACGCAACTCGGTAAGTATCTCGCGCGTAATCCCCACCGATCTGGTTAGCCGGCGCTGGGCAATATACTGCGGCAGGGCCATTGACGTGATGACGCCTATCAGCGCAATCACGATGAGCAGTTCTATGAGCGAGTGACCGCTGCTTGAACGTGCGCGCGCCGCCAATCCGCTTCGACGGTTGTCATTAGCCTGCGCAACTGCGTGTAAGGTTCTGTTAGTCACTTGTAAATTCGCCTCGTACTTTTTTCAACGCGACTTGGACGGCGGTCAGTTGGCGGCTGGAACCTTCGCGCCGGGAACTACGACGAACTTGCCGTCGTCACCAAACTTTATTCCGGTGGCCCCGGTACTGTTGCCGATGACTATCGCCGGCGGCGCCACGGGATTGTTTTGCAGGTCAACTGTCTGACCCTGCCAATTGAAGACGTAGGTTTTTGGGAAAGGCCCGTTGATCTCTACGTCGGCTTGTTCGGGCAAGCTCTTCACCAGCGGAACATCCAGATTGCCGTCGCCGTCGCCATCAAGAGCAATGCTGTAAAAGCGGCGGTTGAAGATTTTCACCTGGGCCATCTGGTTCAGGTCCCTGGCGTTTCGGCGCATCGAATCGGCGCGAGCCTTTTGCAGATATCCCGCAATCTCCATAGCGCTGCTGGTGCGGTAGGTAGCGCGGTTTCCGCGGACGAGAGAGACAACTACGAACCCGATAATCACGAAAACGATGGCAGCGACGATCAGGAGATCGATCCCCGATCCACCGCGAACGTTCGGCGACTTGTGCCTGGTTGGCATATTTGGGATCTTGTCGCGTGAGTTTTTGGTAACCATTGGTCGTTCGTTTCGTCGGTTTGAGTTCAGCATTACTGGCGCGGTCCCGTCGGTTGGAGGCTCATGATTGCTTGCGTGGTCCCGCGTAGGGGACGAATCCGCGTTTAGCGAAGCAACCCTTGTGCCCTCTCGTTATTTAAGGGAAATGCTCATCGTGTCCCCGGGCACATCCCTACATTCGTTACTTCTAGTGACAGTGAGGGAACTGCCTTTCCCAGTTTCGCGGACGCCCTTCTCCATTTATTCCTTATTGTGCTTCGCGTGATTCATCGCAAGCGGTAACGCATCTTGGGTCGCTTCCAATAAACCGGGACGATGGGAAACTGACTTCCAACCTTGTTACCTGAAGTAACGATAGGCCGGAGCCTACCTGCGCAGCCAAACGAAATCTTCAATGTTTTCAAGGTCGATCGCGATGGCATCGCTCTTGCTCAGACCTGCACTGGCTCGCTTCCCTTTGTACGGGACCAAACAATCGATGGACGAGCAATTGAGTTTTCCCAGCGAGTCTCAAACAGGATGCGCAAAGCGATGACGAATGTTCCGAAGACAAGCTCCAAACTGAGGAGCGACGCAGGCGTCGGCATAATAGAACTAATAGTTGTGTTCGCTGTGGTCGCTGTGATTTCAGTGCTCGCCCTGATGAGTTTTCAGCGGTCAAGCCGGAGCTTCAATCTTTCGGGTGCGACCCGCAACTTGGCGAGCTACCTGGAGAAGGCCAGGATAGACTCAGTACGGCGGCATGGCGGTTCGAACCTGGTCATCAATTCTGCGTCAAGTTATACAGCTAACATCGATTTCGACGGCAGCGGAACTTTGACCACTCGGACGATCACTTTGCCGGCAGGGACCAGCCTTAGATACACGCTGCCTCCAGCGACCGCCAGCATCGATCCTTCTTCCACTCCAATCACAATTGACTATGATTGGCGGGGACGTACCTCAAGCACAGTTGTCCTTACTTTGACGGATTCGTTCGCGAATGTTTCATCCAGCACTGTAGTCATAGGAACCGCGGGCGATCTTTCAGCTGACACTACAGTTACCGGCCCCGTTTCCAATCCCACACCACAAAATACGAGCGTTACCACCACGAGTGGGATTAAGAGTATGCGCTGATTGCGGAAGCAGCAGGAGAGATTACTGATGAGAGCCAATGAATTGAGCAGCGGAAAGGCAGGCAAAGCCCAGCGCGATCTCGAACGAGGCTTTACACTGATAGAAACCTCAATCGCGATGCTCGTCCTGATGATCGCTGCGTTTGGCGTAGTGTCGCTCTTCGCCTATTCAATTCGCTACAACTCTGGCGCTGACGACCGCGCAATAGCCATTAGCCTTGCCCAGCAGCAGTTGGAACAATTCCGCAGCGTCCCCTTCAGCAACTCAGCTCTTGCCGTGTCGACAGGAACGGTGGTCCCGGTATCGACGGTAAGCAATGGCAGGACCTACGTGATTACAAAGACGGTGGCCGGCTCAAATAACGATACCAACGGCAACCCAACGCTGAAGACGATAACGATCCGAGTGGATCCGGTCAGCCCCGGCTGGGCTGGTTTTCCAGTCGTTCTAAGAACCATGCGTGCAGCGACAGTCACCGGAACTTACTAAGGGCAGTCACGACAAACCGCAGAGTGAATTGCAAAATTATGACTAGAGCAAATAACCAAACGTCAACGCAGGCTGGCTTTTCTCTGGTAGAGATTCTGATCGCGCTGACCATCACCCTCGCCTTGATGGCGATTGCGTCTACTCTGCTTGCCGCATCGTTCAAGATCCGCAATCGCGAGAATCAGAGATCGTCAGCGATAGCTGATGCTCAGCGCGCGCTGAATATCATGTCGCGCGAAGTCGCGAATGCGGGTTATGGACTTAGTAACAACGGAATCGTGACTGGCGACTCCGGGCTGAACCAGATACGTGTCCGCTCAGATCTGGATTTGTCCGGCGCGACAAATGCACTCGGCGAAGATGTCAAATACCTCCTGGTTAACGACGCAAACGGCACGTTCATTGTGCGGTTGAATCTCCAGCCAAACCAAACAACGGGTCTGATCGCGAATCGCATAGACGGTTTGAAAATTCGTTACTACGACAAGGCGGTTACTTACACAATTGGTGATTGCAAGACAGCGGTAGCCAACTGCGATATCACAAACGTGCGCGACGCCGCCGGCACAGCCGAGGCTGAAGTGACCCCTGACAATGCCAAATATGTTGTTTTGATTCTTAGCGTAACTCTGCCCGCTGTGGGAACGGTAGGATCAGAAGGTTATCAGCCCCCCTCAGCAACACAACTTGTTTCATCAGTAGCGTTGCGGAACGCGAATCTTCAGACCCAGTAAAAGGTCTTCCCTAAGACTTCAAGAGGATAATTATGAACCAGTCACAGCAAAGCAGTCGGACTAACGAGCGGGGCGCGGCTCTCGTTATATCACTTATGATCGCCACTATCCTGATTGTGGCGGGCGGCGCGTTGATTCAAATAACCTCGATGTCGGCGGCAAACGCTGTCGATTCGACGGCCGAAACGCAGGCTTACTATGGAGCGGAAGCAGGACTCCAGGCGGCGCTTAACGCGCTCAGACATGATGCTGCGCCAACGACTACAGCTATGCCAACCGGCATGACGGGAATTAGGTTCCGCAACGCCGTGATACCCTCCAGATCAAATGATTGTCCCAGCGGAACCGGAGGCGACCCGTCAACTGTGGCGCGCCTTTCACGATGGCTTCCGTATACCGACAGGCGAACTGCCGGTACGCGCGTCGTGGTTTCAAACTCCCCGCTGGTTCAATATGACGTAGTCGTTTCCCTGCCGCCGGGTGACGCAATGCCCGTCAACCCTAACGTTGATCCGAGCCGCCTCCTTGTTCAGGCGACTGGCTATGGGCCAAGCGGCTCCAGAAAACAAATGAGCATGATCGTCGCAAGGAGTGCTTTTGATCCAACCGTACCGGCGATGATGACTCTGGTTGGAACGCCCTCGGGAAATCCTTCCATGAGTTTTGAATCGGGCAATAGCAACCGCCACGTTTATTCCGGTGTCGATAACGCTAATGGATTGGGCGGCCTGCCGGCTTTCGGCACGACGAACACCGTAGACAACACCATCGCCGCAAACGAGGCCGCCAGCAATACAACTTCATCGCCGGTAGCCGCTGTGATTACGAGTAGCAGCCTGCCCTGGTATCTACAATCGCCTGCAAATGCTCGCGCCTTCCTCGATCAGATGCAGGCGGCAGCAATTGCCGGTGCAGCTCAATCGCCCGCAACTGCGAACTATCTGCCAAACGGGGGCAGCGGTAACCCAACCGGATTCACTTTCTGCAAGGGGAATTACACCATGGGCTCCGGCAGCGGATCCGGATTATTGATTGTTACCGGGGAACTCGTCACGAACGGCGGCACCGATTTCAATGGCGTTGTTATTGTGCTCGGTTCAGGCTACATCAATCGTAACGGCGGCGGCGGCGGGGCTTTCTATGGCGCAAACTTTGTTGCGAATGTTGATTGGCCGGTAGCGGCAGGAGCAACTCCTAACGCAAACTTCGGCGCGCCGTATTTCAATTTCAACGGGGCCGGTAATGCCACGATGCAATACGACTCGGCAGCAGTTAACAACGCGCTGGCACTGTTGCCATCCCCGGTGCTGGGGGTAAGTGAATACTAGGAATATACCGTCGGACGGAATGAAGTCTTCGCCGGGTTAAATCCTGCATTGGAAAGGTAAGCAAAGGTGCTTCAAGAAACTGACATCATCCAATATTCGGACGCTTCTAAGAAATGTCCTAAGTGCGGACTGAGAAGCTTCCCGGACATCAGCCGCTGCAATCGCTGCAAATCAGATCTGTCGCCATCGCTGAAGAGTGCGAAAGACGAAAGACCCTCAGGCGATAATTTTGCTGAGGACCGCCCGACGGCATCGAGATTCGCATGGATCACCACCACCCTGGCGGTAATGTTGTTAGGACTGGGTCTGGTTTACATGGGTCGGGGCTCGCAGGCTTCCGCGGTGGCCGTAAGCGAAGCGTTTGCGCAGCCTGCCTCGCCTGCTTCAGATCAGCCCGCCCATGATTCGGCGCAGCAGAATTCTGCGCAGCAGAATTCTGAAAGTGAAGCAGCAGCAGCGAAAGTAATAATGGAGCTCAAACATTTTCAGGACGCAGCAGAAAGCGGCAGGGACTACAAGGACTATGAGCAGAAGCTTACGAGCCTGAAGGCGGATTTGAATAACACGTTACCATCATTTGCCCGTCACACTTCCAACGACGAGACTTTCAGACAGGAAGTTGCGGCGGCGCTGCGTGATTATTCCGCTGCCCAAAACTGGTGGAAGACGACGCTAACGAATAGCAGCGTATTCACCGAGGCTGACAGGGATGAGCGGACGCTAAAGAACTGGGCATCGGCGCGATCACATCTCACAATTGCCGAAAAAATGTTGGCCCCCTAGACCTGTTTGTTGACAGGGCTCCACTGCTAAACGGGTAAACGGGCGCGAATGGTTTTTATCATTCGCGCCTATTTGCTTTTGCTGTGTCTGGAATTGCGAACAGCTGAAGGGGCTGTACCGGGAACGCGTTCCGGCTGAAAACGGAATCGTCTATTGGAAACCGGACGGCCTTTCGAACTTTAGTAAAGAGAATCCTTCACCGGAAGCGGCCTGTGCCTCGTGCAACAAGAGATCGTCCGCTGCGTGCGAGGTGCCGCACGCCACGCGCGCAAGCTGGACGGTGAAGCGCCCCGCCGATCGTCAAGATCGGCGGGGCGCATTTATAGGACAGACATTCTTGTCTGTCCTTCTTTGCTTTGCTTGAGCGAAATGATGAAGCCAGGGGACAGGCGGGAATGAGTGTCCTACCTATCAGGATGAGCTTGTAGTGTGGGGCCGGATTCTCCATTAGCAGAACCGAAGACGCTTTCCGTGTCAGCGAGTTTCATTGTCAACGCCAGCGGTTTGTAGTTGAACGCCTTCGGCCCGCCGCGACTGTTCTGTACTTGCATCACCAACAAGTCCTGGTTCGATCGAAACCTAAGAATGTTTCCGCGCTGGTTCATAATAACGAAGAGTAGTGTGTCGCCCTGTTGAGTTCTCATCTGCCCGACGAGTGAACTCGCGCCGCCGTCAGTTCTTACGAGAGTGCCGGTTTTAGCGATAACACTTCCTTGCCATGCCGGACCGATGAAGCGGTCTTCCATAGTCCCGGGATCGATCCCTGCAACCGGCATGATGTCGGAAGGCGACAGTTTGTTTTTCTTTAGTTCGTCGCGCAAGCCTCGTAAGATCTTCATCATTGCGCGCGGCGTCACGCGATTAACTCCCAGACCGCTGAGTGAGGCAAGCTGGATTTCGTTGGCCCGAATTCCGAGCGTCGTAACCAACTGGTGCATCACCGCTTGTCTGCCGCCGAGACTATCGCCGATCCGTTCCGCCATGAAGTTACTTGAATAGCAGAGCAACACCTTGAGCACGTCGGTAAGTTTGCTCGACTTGTGCGTGAGCAGCAGCTTAGCCCCTGGTGCCGCTGGCCCGACAATTACTTCGCCCAACACGACCAGGCTCGCGACAGTTTGCAGACTGGCAAGATCGCCGAGGGTGGTGCGTTCGTAGGTCCACGCGCGAGTCGCTTCGCTGGAGCGCCGCGTTGCATCAATCGTGGTGTTAAGCATTTCACCGGAACCGCGTGCCGACGAATTGAAGTTCATCGTAAAGCTCGGCGCTACGATCAGGTTGCCAGACACGCTGCGAATTCCCAGACCATTCAACTGTCGCGCGACCATGACCGCATGTTCATAGTGAAACGAGGGATCGCGCCCGGTAACATATAAGTTTCCCGTGATTTGCCCGGTAGTTTT
>JANLYH010000220.1:0-4485 GCA_031365545.1 Pyrinomonadaceae bacterium
CATTTCCAGGACGCGCATTGAACGCGGGTTCCACGCGAATACAGGCGCCCCAAGTCGCGCGAACGCCAGCGGCGGGCCGCGTGCGGCACGTCCGCTGCAACGGATGGTTGGGCGTCACAACTTCGTCGCAACGCGATCACAGAGTGGCAGCCACGCGTCTTGCGGACGCCATTGCCAGGTGATGGTTTGCCGCTTGCCATCGTTGCTAAACTCAATGCGCGCGCGTTCGGTCTTGCCGCTGATCGTCCACACATTGCCTTCGACGGTCAGGTCGTAGTGGCGGTAGAAGCCGTGGTTTTCGAAAGTGCGAGCAAAGTAGAGCCCCGCGTCACCGTCCCAACCCATAATACTCAGGGTGTCGAAGGAGCCGTCGACCTGGGCGCGCTCATCCTGGATCAGGAAGAATTTGCCGGTGTGCCAGCGCGCGCTGTGCGTGCTCGTCCATCTTGCGGGATTTCCGCGCGGGTTTCGCGCATCCTGATCCGAGCCACCGAAGGACTGTCCGTCAGCTTTCCAGTTACCAAGAAACACTTCCAGGGCGTCGTGCTGCGGGCCGCGTTGAGGGACCGTTTGCGGCTGGTTCGACTTAGACATATCGCTTTCCTCTCAGTAACAATACGGGCATCACAGACAGTGCCCATGCGCCACTCGTAGGTGACGCCCAACGACGTGTTGGACGCGGCGTACCGTGTAGCACGCCGTCATTAATAGCCCGCGCTTCTATAGCCAGCCCTTCCCGCGACAGGCCCCGCACTTTACCGCCCCTGAGCCGTAGCAGTTGTCGCATTTTTTCTTACCGTCTATCCATCCATGACTAACTTGACCTATTCCATTGCACTTCGGACATTTGGCCGAGCCTTTGCCGTTGCAGTTGTTACATCTTGGCATGATGTGAGTTTCCTTTTTTATTGTGTATAGAGATTGATTCAGTGAAGAGGCTTGCCACGCCTGTATCCTTCACACCATCTGCATGGGCAGGATCCGTTATCTGGATCATGGCCGTATAAGCAGATACTGCACTCGCAGTTGGCGCTGTGCCTGCCGACCACTTTCGGGCTTGTGCCCGGGGATCCCAGTTCTCCACGGTAGGAACCAGGTCGATAGAAGGGTCTATCATCCACTTGAATAGGTTTTTCTTTCTTGCTCCTTGAGACTGCGACTATGACCACAACGGACAATGCGATTAGCACTAACACGGTGAAACCTATCATTTGTACCTCCTATAGCGCGTGACAGGCAAAATGGCGGAGCGTCGAACGACGGCCTTCAGCGGCGCGCACGAACCGCCGCCAGCGACAAGCCTCGCATGAGAGACAAGCTAATTGCGCGTCCGCTGCAAGGCTTTGTTAGGCATCGCCCTTGGCGGGTCGGAGCTCTTGATTGTCCTTCGTAACTCTGATGAGGAAGCGCAACGCTTGATTCACCGCATCGGCATCTGGGAAGACATCTGCGACGTCAGGCTCCAACCTGATAACGTCGCCAAAAGCCTTGCGTCCAGGACCGAGCTTCCGAACCCGCAGACTTTGCAGATCATACTCAGGCCGAAGATCTTCTTCTAATTCTGATTCAACCTTCTTCATAGGCTTTACGTTCCGTAGGTGTCACTTCTCTCGCACTAATCAAGCGAACTCCGCCGTTTCGTTCAGTGTACGACACGATTAATATGCGACCCTCTTTCGATGCTCCAATTTTCAGATAGCGATTCTCATCAGAAGAATGATCCGGGTCATAGAAATCGACATATAGTGGATCGCCGAAGACGGTGGCAGCATCCGCAAGGGAAACACCGTGCTTCTCAAAATTGGCGGCAGCCTTGGCTTCGTCCCACTCAATATCCACGAGTGCAGTATAACATCCGGCGCTCCTCCGTGAGACACCGAGAGATGCCCAACGATTGAGTTGACGCGGCGGCGCGAATCAAAGCACCCTTGGCCGCAACGAGCTAGTTGCGAGAGGCGCTACCGCCGCTCGCGTCCAACGATTTGTTAGCCGGCCCAGCATCGTCTACCAGACGTGGGGAATAAGACGCTTCGTCCGTGCTGTGTATGTGGCGTATTCCTTGCCAAACTGCTGGGCCATCATTTTCTCTTCGGCACCGACACGAAGCGCAAAGAGGACCGCGAACGCGACCAGGTTCGAGAGGCCTGCCACCCAGTTCGGGATTACGAGGGCTTGGCCGACGGAATAGAGAGCCAACGCCGAGTACATCGGGTGGCGGACGCCGCGATAAACGCCATGCGTGATGAGTCGATGTCCCTCCCGTACCTCCAGAGTGATCGACCAATTCGTACCGAGGTCAGCGTGCGACCGGTAGAAGAGCCAGAGGCCGATCACGTAGCACATCACGCCAGCAGCGAGCGGAACAGCGCGCAACGGGTATTCAGCGAACCTGAACGCCGGTGACGTGACCCAGACCAGGGGTACGAAGAATCCCACCCACGCGAAAACCAAGAGGCCGGTCTCCAGCGCGGTCTTGTGGCTCTTGGCGACCTTAACACTTCGACTTCGCTGGCCATGCGGCCCACGAATGGCCATCATCACCACTGTAGCTGCGAGCACGACCGCCTTCGCGATCCACGGGTTCATAGCCAATCACCTTCCCTCACCCAGCCGACTGCGACGTCGTCAAGGGCGTCTGGCCGGCTAACGTCGCGCTTCAGCGGCGAGCGATTTCTCTCAAGCTGCATTCTCGGTTACGGCTAACGCAGCGTTTAATCGAGTCCGCTGCAAGCGGTGGTTCGATGCGTTTGCCATTGGACCACTCAACGCTTCCTCTTCGCGATATCCTCAATAGCGCTTACCTCCTACAACCTTTGCTTGGTGGCACATTAGTCTGTATTCCATTTCAGTCACGCTTTCTGGGTCGGGGTACTGCCATTCTGTTGGTTTGATCGATCCGCTTCCCCCTCCGCGGCGATTGAAGATACTCTCCTGAAGAATGCGGTATTTCCCTCTGCGACAATTGAATTGCATCAAGGCGAAGGAATGGGAAGCGTTGCTGGCGTCGGGCTCAACCAGCTTGAACCACGCCTGGACCAGGCCATTGCGCCGAATTGTTCTACCAGGTGAATAATAAACAGAGTAAACCTCTGCCTGCAGGCTCCACGTACCGAGGCGACGCCAATCATCTTTGTCGTTTTGACTACGCGCTGTATTACCTGAAATTAGCAAGAGGGTAACAAGCAAAAGCAGGAGCGACCGAACTGCCGAATTTCTCATAGTGATTTTCCTTCGAGGCCACAGTAATTCGCTACCAGCTGCAGAAAAGTCTACATGCATTTCAGAACGCTTACGGTTGCCAGCCCGAGCGTCGAACGCTGCTGTTCACCGGCGGCGAGCGAACAGCATGCAAGCAGGGAATTAACCAGATTGTTTGAGAAGCATGCTGTCGAGCCGTCCGGTGCAACAGCTTGTTCGACAGCGGCATCAATAAGCATACGCATTCATTCTTTCGAATTCGAGCGCGATGTCGAGAGTCGGCGCGCTGATGTATAAGTAACATGTCCCGCCGTCGTACCACATGATCCGTGCGGACTCCGGGCCGAATTCGTCAGGAGGAAACCAGGCAACCACCCTTTCGCCGCGTTCGCCAAAACGATTCTTGTATTTAGGAACGAGCTCGACGATCTTCGTGGCGCTGGCGAGCAACTTTCGCCATTCCCTTCGGGTGGCGCGCGTGCTTACCTGGCAGACGCTGCCTTCGCCCATGTTGCGACCGTCACGCATCGCATACGCCTGACCGTAACCCATGCCACAACCGCGAGCGGTAGGTGTGAATTCTAAAGAGTCGCCAACAGTCGGGGTTGGCGGGGTAACCGTCACGGAAATTGTTCTGGCCTGCAGCGTTCGTCGCAGCAACAACGAGATGCCCACACCGATGACAAATGTGAGAAGCGTTACCGAGATGTAAAGGGTTATGCGTCTGATTCGACAAAACTCCCAAGGTGAATTAAGACTGCTGATCGTTTAGACGCTCATGAGCGCAGTTCGTTCCACGTTTTGAAGGGGGACAGCTGTCGAACGCCTGCCTTCAGCTGCGGCGCGCGATCAGCATTCAACCGGGAAGAATAAGATTGCTTGAGAAACATGCTATCGCGCCGTCAGCTGCAAGGCTTCGTTCGGCGGCGCGTGCAGGCAAATCACGTTCGGTCGCTGCTAGCGCTTAGTCGACGGCTTGGATCTCACAGAACAATCTCGAACATGAATCCCGAGTTGCGGCGCTCCTCCACAAAACGTCTAGCTGGGGACCAAGTGTCTGGCGGAAGACCCCCGAGTGAACAATCGAGAATGTGTTCCAGCAGCGGCTGTGTCGCCGTCTCGGTGATGATGAACGCATCAACTCCCAAAACTGGTGTCTTTGCCTGACGGGCTGCTTCGATGAAGTCGAGCGCGTCTGATGCCTTGAGGTACAGAGTGCAACCCCGTTTGATTCCTCTCCCAGCGAAACTCTGTTCCAAGTCTTGCATAAGCAAAAGCCGCCGAACG
>JANLYH010000231.1:0-2270 GCA_031365545.1 Pyrinomonadaceae bacterium
TGCCACGCTTCACCGGCCAGTTCCGTGCGCAGCCGGTAACTGATTGGCTTGAGACCCGCCGTCAACATCTCTCGGATGTTTCGCGGCGCGAGCATCCGTTGAAGCTCGCCCTTTTCATGACCATCGATCGCTGCGCCGAATACGCGTGACGGCGCAAACCGGTTCAACGACTGACCCGGCGTGTAGTGAACGGTGACGTGTGTGGGCGCGATCGCGCTGCTGGCAAGAGTTGAGCTCCCGCGAGGCGCAAACAATGATGAGATTATTGGAGTGACAAGGGCGAGAGCTAAGAAGGATCGAATTAGCACTTTTGATTCCTGGCGTTTTTTGGTCAAACGAGCCGCGGAGTGGCGGCAGCCGCTCCGACCACCTGAAACCATCTTGCAGCCCTTCAGGCTGCGCGTCCTAATGTCCATTCCGCGAATGGCTTCACCGTACCACAGTTTGGCCCACCACCTTTGCCGGTTCCGGTAACGCGAGTTTCGAGAGCCAGTGATGACGCTGATCTTTCCGCAGCTTGCTCGATCAGTTCCCAGGTGATGCCGCTGAGCGGGACTTTCAAACGCCGGCTCCAAGGTGTGTTGGTTTGGCCGGCGCAAGTGCCAATGTCGAGATAGACGAAGCGTGCTTGCGCTGGGCCTTGGGCAAATGGTCCGAGGAAATTCGGAAGACTGTCTTTTCCTGTCCCCACCCGGACGGTGAACTCGAAGCAGAGGTCGTGGGCCTTTGAGATTACGGTCTGGACAGTTTCGTAGATGCTGCCGCTGCCTTTCTGCAAACCGAAATAGACGCCGGCTGGCGGCTCGACGACGCTGATGCGTAGAGTAAGTTCGCGTTCCATGAGGGCAATCTTAGAAAAGGAACGGATGAAAAGTAAAACAGCAAACAGCAGCGGGCAGACAGGGACGCCGCGCGCGCGCGAGCTCGGCTGCTTGATCCGCTACGCTCCTCTCAGGGCAGGAGCGGGGAGACGCGGTCGCGATGACTTGCGATGAGAGATGAATATCAGCGCGATCATGACCAACCCGATTACGAGTGAAGAAGTTATTCGACTGAGTCCAAAGCCGCCGTCGGGATGTGGCTTGGTCAAAGTATCTCCCAGGGTCGCTCCGAGCGGCCGCGTCAGAACATATGCAGCCCAGAACAGGACGCTATTAGAAAGAGCTTTGAAGTAGTGGAGTAGAGCCACCAGCGCGATTAAGCCGCCGAAGATCAGCGCGCCGCGTTCAAATCCAAGGCCGGTATCGGTAGCCACGAAATCACCGAGCGCAGTACCAAGCGTGTTCGAAACCAGGATCGTCAACCAGTAAAAAATCTCGTCCTTCCGGTCAGTAATGTTTTCAAACTCGATTCGCCCGGCAACCGTTCGCCAGACGAAAAGAACTACAAGCACGCCAGCGAACAAAATGATCGACGACTTGATGTAACCCATTCCGAGCGTGCGGTCGAAATAATCTGACATAGTTGTGCCCACAGTGGTGGTCGCGACTACAACGGCCCAATAGACGAACGGGTGGTAACGCCTGGAAATAACCTGCGCGGTGAGCGCGACGACGAAGAACGCAAGAAAGATCAAGCTGCCGACTGCATAGCCAAGCTGCCACGTCATGGTGACGGCGTCGCCGCCCGTTTCGCCCAGCGTGGTAGCGAAGATCTTTATGATCCAAAACATAAGCGTGACGTGGGGGACCTTGCTGACCCAATCGCCAACAACATATTCATCTGCATGGTGACTCAATGCCATTTCTCTTCTCCTCAAGTGATTTCTTCGGAAAGGTTGTGCAATGAGCATACCGACAAGGCACAAGTGCCAGGTTGCGGAATCCGGGGATTAACGCGAGAAAACGCAGAGTTACTGGCGGCAGCGCGTACTTTATGCGTACCAAGCGCCTCGGGTTGTGCCCAGATTCCGTGCATGATAGGAGGCAGGACAAGGACCGCGAACCACAGCAACCGAAATAGACAGAAGTGAAAGGTGAAGAGTGAATCAGCAAAAAGTAGACAGAGACACAGCCCGGGCTGCTGTCAATGAACTGCTGTTTAGGCAGCCGCTCAGTTTCTCTGCGAGCTCCTGGACGTGAGGCTCCTTGACGATATCCAGATGGCTGCCCGGAATCTCGTAGATTTCAATGCCGCCGCCGGCGAGCGCGCGCCAACCCTCAACGAGATCAATTGAAGTACGCAGATCGCCGCTGGCCCAGAAGAGTGTGACGCGCCCGTCGTAAACTCGCGGCGCATATTCGCGCACCGCGAGCGAGTTGAATTCTTTC
>JANLYH010000049.1:0-2501 GCA_031365545.1 Pyrinomonadaceae bacterium
ATGTAACACCAATAGTGCGGTCATGGTTGGGCGAAACTTTCCTTTGACATTAGCCAGCGCGAGAGCCAGACCGTAAATGGGAAACTGAAGTAGGACAGGAGTAATAAAAGAGAATTCGGTATTGCGGGCTTCGAAGTGCCCAAGGAATTGGATTAAGAGTGTATAAGGAAACATGATTGCAAAGCCCCATCGGTTTCCTTCGTTGGGAATTGCACCGGGATCAAGCCAGACGACGAAAAAAGCAGCCCCAACAGTCACCAGCGTTACTGGGAGCGAGAGAAGGATCGGAATCCAGAATCGGCGACTCATCATTGAAAGCAACCCAACATAAGTATTATACCGCGGATCTGCGGCACAAGTACGGATTTGGTGGTATTATACCGCTCCGCTTCCGCATACATAAAATCACCCTACTATAGATATGCCAACACCTAAACTGCTCGATCAGGTTAGGACTGTCATACGTGTCAAGCATTTCAGCTTGAGCACTGAACGGGCCTACGTCGGCTGGATCCGGCGATTCATTCTCTTCCACCACAAGAAGCATCCACGGGAAATGGCCGAAAACGAAATCCGGCAGTTCATTTCTCATCTTGCCGTCGATGCAAAAATCTCAGCATCAACCCAAACGGTCGCTCTCAGCGCTCTGCTCTTTCTCTACCGCGAGGTGCTGAAGCAAGAGTTACCCTACATTAAGAATATTGAACGGGCGAAGCGCACAAAGAATCTCCCGGTTGTCTTCACACGCAACGAGGTCCAGTTGGTATTGGCCCGCCTTGAAGGCATACCTCATCTCGTCGCCTGCCTGCTTTACGGTTCGGGGTTACGCCTGATGGAAGCACTCAGACTGCGCGTGAAGGACATAGACTTTGAACGGCACGAGTTGACGGTGCGACAGGGAAAAGGAGCAAAGGACCGCGTGACGATGTTGCCCGCCTCAACCGCTGCGCCTTTAAGAGTTCAGTTGCAACGAGTCCGCCTACTGCACCAAGCTGATCTGAAAGCGGGCTACGGCAGGGTGGAAATTCCTTTCGCCCTCGAGCGAAAATATCCACGGGCCGCGACGGAGTGGGGTTGGCAATACATTTTTCCGGCCAGTCGTCGATCATGCGATCCACGCTCGGGAATAGAAAGAAGGCACCACATTCTTGCGGATCAAGTGCAACGCGTCGTGAAGACAGCCATTCACTTAGCGCAGATTAACAGGAATGGAAGTTGTCATACGCTTCGCCATAGCTTTGCTACTCACCTGCTCGAAGACGGATACGATATCAGGACTGTTCAAGAATTACTCGGCCACAAAGACGTGAGAACAACGATGATATATACGCATGTGCTCAATCGCGGGGGAAGAGGAGTCAGAAGTCCGCTGGACCAGTGAACTGTGGGGTGTTGAACCATCGGTTTGCAGCACGGGGAGCAATCGATGAGATACTTGATGAAAACCTCCGGCGCGCTGCGCGCGAAGAAATTTGTTTGGGCTCTAATCCAGGGGGCGGCGCTTCGCTTGCCCCTGGCTACGTTATGTCACGCCTTCAGCGTGAAGATGCAGGCAGGATGCCTGCGCTCCCAGGATTAGGTCCTGCCTTTAGCGTGAAGCGGCGGGCGGGACGCCCGCGGTCCCAGTGACAAAGCGGCGCGCTTCAGTGAAAGTGAAGGCTGACTGTTAACTATTACTTGCGGGTTGCTGTTGAGTGTTTTCCGTTTCGTCGTCTGCCAGGTCTTCCTTCGCTTTCTCACCCAGCACCACGCGCACGCCGTGAGTTTGACCGTCGTCGGTTAAGGGAATGTGATCGTCGGCTTGCAGCACGGTGTCCAGTTCCACTGTCGCAACGCCGCGACTCACCCCAAGCGGATTTTCAACTTAAATCCGATAGATCGTGCGGCCACGGCGGTAGGTGATCTCGAAGTCGCGCCACCAGCGCGGCACACACGGATCGATCTGTAATCTCTCACCCTGTAGTTTGAAACCAAGAATCGATTCCAGTCCGGCGCGATACATCCAACCGGCAGAGCCCGTGTACCAGGTCCAGCCGCCACGGCCCGTGTGCGGGGGCACTGCATACACATCGCCCACCGCCACGTAAGGTTCCACTTTGTATTTGTGCAGCCCGGCGCGCGTCGAAGAGTGGTTAACCGGATTCAGAAGAGAGAAGAGTTCACCCGCGCGTTCGCCGTCGCCGAGAATCGCAAACGCAATCAACGTCCACAACGCCGCGTGGGTATACTGCCCGCCGTTTTCGCGCACGCCCGGCACGTAGCCCTTGATGTAACCAACGTCCAACTTGCCTTCGTCGAATGGCGGTGTGAAGAGAATTACCAACCCGTCGCCACGCCGTATCAAATACTCTTCAACCGCGGCCATCGCGCGTTGTGCTCGATAGCTCTCGGCCGCGCCAGAGATAACCGACCACGACTGCACAATCGAATCAATGCGACACTCATCATTCTGCACCGAACCGAGCGGCGTGCCATCGTCAAAGAACGCGCGCCGATACCAG